>CAYZEX010000062.1:0-7060 GCA_964477675.1 uncultured Isosphaeraceae bacterium | reverse complement strand
ATGTAACGAGTTCATTTACACCTGGACGATTGGATTGGATGCTCTACACGCCTAATTCATTACAAGTTACGCACTGCTTCGTGCTCGATACTGCAGATCTTGATTCCAAAACATTAAACAAACATAACCTTAGTGGTGAAGATACTGCAGAATTATCTGACCATCTCCCACTCGTTGCAGATTTCAAAATACTGAAATGATTCTTCTTTCAACGATAGGTCCAGTGACGCTTGGGTATCGAAACGGTCTTTTGTTTTGTGAATTTGGGAAACACAAAGTAGACCAAGAACCAAACAAAAAATTAGCTAAACAAATCGAGGATTATTTCGAGGGTAAAAAAATTGTATCGTTTGATGCACCAATACAAGACGCTACACTTTTCACTAGAAATTGTTGGAGGGCATGTAGAGAAATTCCCTATGGCACAACTATTTCATATCAGGATCTTGCAATTAGAGCTGGGTCACCAAAAGCTTCCAGAGCTGCAGGACAAGCAATGCGGCGAAACCCACTGACAATAATCACTCCATGCCACCGAGTTATCTCTTCAAAAGGATTACTACATGGTTATTCTGGCGTTACGTCGCCAAAAAGCAAAGAACTAAAACGTAAACAATTCCTTATTGAACTTGAACAACGTACAATATCCCTATGAACATCACCGTTGTTGGAACTGGATACGTTGGATTGGTCACAGGAACATGTTTTGCAAATTCAGGCAATCAAGTGACATGCCTTGATATTGATTCAACGAAAATAGACTCACTTCGTAAGAGCGAACCCCATTTCTTTGAACCTGGTCTTTCCGAACTCATTACTCGTTCTATGAATGCTGGGCGATTAATGTTTACTGATTCAGTCTCAACGGCGTATGAAAATCCAAATGTCATTTTCATTTGCGTCGGAACGCCAACCGGTGCTGATGGGCGTTGCAATCTTTCACAAGTTATGCGTGTAGCGGATGACATCTCAAACTCGCTTTCTACGATGCAAGCACCGCCTGTTGTAGTTGTAAAATCAACTGTACCCGTAGGAACAACACATAAAATTGCCGCCCTCCTTCATGAGCCATGCAGTATTGCAAACAATCCTGAGTTCCTACGAGAAGGAAACGCTGTCGATGACTTTATGCGACCCGACCGTGTTGTATGCGGCGTTGAAGATGACCATGCGAAACAAACACTTACGCAACTTTACACACCATTTATTGGTCAAGGAAGACCATTACAATTTTTTGATATCCAATCATCTGAAATGGTCAAATATGCAAGCAACGCAATGCTTGCGTGCAAAATCAGTTTTATTAATGAAATTGCTTCTCTTTGCGAATGCAACGGAGCAGACATTGACAGTGTTCGTACTGGCATGTGCGCAGATAATCGAATTGGCACAGAATTCTTTAATCCAGGCATTGGGTATGGTGGCTCGTGCTTTCCAAAAGACACACTCGCGGTGATGGAAATGGGCGAAGAAGCAAACGCCCCTTGTCTAGTCAACACTGCCGTTCACGAAATTAATCAGCGTCAGCGCCACTGGTTTGTGCAACGGGTCATCTCGCACTTCAACGAGTCCATAGGAAACAAAAAATTTGCCCTCTGGGGGCTTGCCTTCAAACCAAGAACGGACGATGTTCGTGACGCTCCTTCTATTGAAATCGCAAAGACTCTCATTGCTGCTGGAGCGGAAGTTCTGGGTTATGACCCAGAGGCATCTACAAATTTCAAAACCGCAGTTCCAGATATAACAATTGTTGATGACATGTACGAAGCATTACACCAAGTTGATGGGCTTATTATCTGCACAGAATGGTCCCAGTTTCGCACACCTGATTTTGAGAAAGTAAAGAGGATCATGCGTGAACCGACCATTTTTGATGGGCGGAATATATACACGTGCTCTGACATGGAAAAAATGGGGTTTCACTACTTCTCAGTTGGCAGACCGACCGTTCAACCAAGCGATTTCGCTGTTGTTACTGACTAAAACGCGCTTTTTACCCCTCTCTGTCTGATCATCAACCCATTTTTGATGACATTTGAGAGTACTGAGGGTATCCTTAACCATTAAGGACACTTTTATATGGCAAAAGCAATAGCAGACCCTGAAGAAATTAGACGATTCGCCCATGACCTCAAGCGGTTTAATGACGATCTCATCCACCAACTTCAAGTAATGCGTTCAAGAATGTCTTCCCTCTCACAGAGTTGGCGAGATCAAGAACAACGCAAATTTGAAGAAGAATTTGACCATACCGTCAAAGCGATGGATCGCTTCGCCAAGTCCTCTGCAGAACAAATCCCGTTCCTGCTTCGCAAGGCACAACGAATCGAGGAATACCTGCAACAACGGTAACACATGGCAAAAGCAGCAAATGTACGCTCATTAGAAGCGCTTAAAGATTTCCGTGTTGCTCTTATTAAATTTATTGATAAAGCGAAACGAGCAGTTGCTACAAGTGACGCCGAAGTTATGCGTACACAGATGTGGCTCGATGGGCAGCAGTCCTCATATTGGGCCGTTGAGATTCGTAAAGCAGAGGTTCGCCTAGCAAATGCAAAGAGTGAATTGTTTCGAGCTTCCATTTCCCAACCAGATAACCCAAGGGGTCCCACCGACCAAGTCCGTCTAGTACGAAAGCGAAAAGCCGAAATCGCTTTCGCTAAAAGGAAACTGGACAGCACAAAGAGGTGGGCAAGAATGTTTGAACACAACTCAAACGAGTATAAAGGCGCAATGTCTCCTTTGAGTTCAGCGCTTGATGGATCAGCACAAAAAACAGTTGTTCTGATTGAACGTTCAATCGCAACCCTCGAATCGTATTTAGCACCTGCTGCACCGAAATTAGAAGAATCTCCCAACGATCAACAGATTACATCAATCGCTCGAAAGGGCGAAGAAAAAATGGAGCCCACACAAGATGAGCATGCAGACAGCAACAGCCCAACTGACTAAAGCAAGAAAAGCACTGATGTACCAATGGAGTGTAACAACGGACCATTGGAATGATCCAGTAAGCAATCGAATTGAGCAGCAGCACTTGGAACCACTGCTCGATGCAGTAAAAGCAGCAATTGGAGCAATGGAGACCATGGGTGAATCCGTCGTTCGCTCTAGAAACGAATGTTCATAACGAGATACAATGCCCGCTCTCACTGAAAAAACACTCGCTATGACGATTTCCCTTCTCCAACATCAAAATACCAGCATCGCTGCGTTATGCTCTTTGATTCGTGACACATCCTCGGAAGAAAAAGAATTGCTCGAACGTGTCCAGAAAGTTTCCACTGCTTCCAAGAAAAAAAAAGAAGAGTTACTTATTGAGTGCAAACAGTCCTCTAATCAGAGTGTAGAGGAAGCCACCAAGAAAAAAACTGATGAACTTTCTAAAATCGAAGAACGACGAGTTCTTGAACCACACCTATTAAAAGAGAAACACGAACAACGAATTGAACAAATACATTCAAGTGCTTTAGAAATCCGAGAACAAACCGACACAAAACTCATCGATGCCACGTGGCTTGCAGAATCGGTTTATGAAGGCGCTATGCGTGGTCCACGCTTGCAGGCGCAAGATGCAACAGACAACCTTGAAGAAACAAGAGAACTTCTTGATGCCCTCTGCGAAGAAGCCCCAAACGTCCTTTCTAAAATGCGTCAAACTCATATCCAACATGATCTTGATGAAGCAGTATCAGTCGAAAAATCGATGGCGGTTTATACCGATACAGCAACAAAAGCCCTAGAGGCCATCAAATCTGACACGAAAGCCAAATGGTTCACTGGTCTGAGACCATTGTTTATCGTTCTCTTTTGCACTGGAACCGCAGTCGCTGTGGGAGGTGCCTACACGCAATGGGAACTTAATATGGAATTCTTCCTCATTCCAATTTGCACAGCTATCTTGGTAACGCTTATTCTTGCAGTAACATTTGTGTCTGGGAAAAACTCTGTTCGAAAAAAACAAATCCTTTTTAGCCAATCTGTTGCACTTGCCCAAGCGGCATATACAACTTCAATTACCGCTATTGACCACAACAGACTATCAAAGGAAAAGGCGATCGCTACTACAAGAGATATAGATATTGCAAAGGCAGAAAATAAATACAAACCTCGACTGCTTGAAATTGACCGCTTACTTAAAAAAGATATTCAGAAAGAAGAAAAACGATTCGAATCAGTTCGCAAAAAACTCAAGGATAAGATTGAACAAGATTCCATTGAAACTTCAGCAACTTTTAACAACACTATTGCACAAATAAAGTTAGAGGAAACCACTCGAATCGATACTATCAATGTTGAATATGACGATGCAATTAAAATTATTGAATCAGATAAACAAGAAACAATGCTGCGACTCACTTCAAGATGGAAACAAGAGTTCGCCACATTCGATACATTTTGCAACAACCAAAAAGAGATTAATCAACAAGAACATCCAACTTGGGGTCACAACTGGCTAGATTGGAAACCATGCACAACCCCACACTCGACTATCCAACTTGGACATTTCACGGTGAACATTCCATCCATTGCTGGCGATTTGCCAACAAGCGATGTATTTACTCTCAATTGCGAACCTACTATTACTCTCCCACTTAGCACTACCCTGCCAGAAGACACCTCCATTCTAATCTCCGCATCTGGTAAGCATCGAAAAACTGGCATCAAACTACTCCAAAATGCCATGTTGCGAACTCTTACTTCAATTCCTCCTGGAAAAGTAAAGTTTACGCTACTTGACCCAGTTGGTCTTGGGCAGAGTTTTGCCAGTGTTCTCCACCTGTCGGATTATGAAGAATCGCAACTTCTTGACCGTGCGTGGACTGAACCACGGCATATAGAAACCCAACTCGCAAGACTTACTGAGCACATGGAAACAGTCATACAAAAGTATCTACGTAATGAATTTGAAACGATTGATGCTTACAACGAACAAGCTGGTGAAATTGCAGAGCCCTATCACTTCTTAGTCCTTGCCGATTTCCCAAATAATATTTCTGATATTTCAGCTCGACGACTAACTAGTATCATCACAAGTGGAGCACGTTGCGGCGTGCATGTCATTATCCATCACGACAACTCTATACCTCTTCCTAATGGCATTGACCCCGAGATTCTTCAGCGTATTCCTATGCGAATCGCAGAAGAAGATGGGACATTCAAGATAGATGAAGAAGAACTTCGTGTTCTTCCACTTACTATCGAAACTCCACCCGATGAAGATGTCGCTACTTCCATCGTTAAGAAGGTCGGCGAAACTGCTGACGCAACACACCGAGTTGAAGTCCCATTCGAAGTTATTGCTCCACCAGTCAATGAAATTTGGTCACGCTCAACAACAAACAAAATTGCTATCCCCTTGGGTCGCTCTGGCGCAACGAAATTGCAAAACCTTACACTCGGAAGGGGCACCGCTCAGCACGCATTAATTGCAGGCAAGACTGGTTCAGGTAAATCCACCTTGCTCCACGTTCTTATTACAAATCTTGCGCTATGGTACAGCCCCGATGAAGTCGAGTTTTATCTTGTCGACTTTAAAAAGGGTGTTGAATTCAAAACATACGCAACACATAAACTCCCTCACGCGAAAGTCATTGCTGTTGAAAGTGATCGAGAGTTTGGCATCAGTGTTTTACAACGCATTGATACCGAACTCAAACGGCGCGGAGAATTATTCCGTGACCTTGGTGTTCAAGACATTGCTGGGTTTAGGGAAAAATCAAGTAATAGGATGCCGCGCATCCTACTCATAATCGATGAATTCCAAGAGTTCTTTGTTGATGATGATCGTGTTTCACAAGAAGCAAATTTGTTGCTTGACCGTCTCGTACGGCAAGGTCGTGCGTTTGGAATTCATGCAATTATGGGTTCACAAACTTTAGATGGAGCATACACGTTAAGCCGAACTACTATGGGACAAATGGCTGTTCGGGTTGCGTTGCAATGCTCTGAGCAAGACAGTTATATTATTCTTAACGAGGACAACGCAGCCGCTCGGTTACTTTCACGTCCCGGTGAAGCAATTTACAACGATGCAGCAGGTAATATTGAAGGAAACAGCCCATTCCAAGTTGTCTGGCTCAATGAGAATCAACGTGAAGTCTTACTAAGCAACCTGCAAGAACGAGAACATGGCAACAAACAAGACTTAGTCGTGTACGAAGGCAACCAACCTATTCATCTTCAAGAGAATACAGCGTATACCAGTCTAACGAAGAACTCAAAACCTCTCGCAGCAAAAGTTTGGCTAGGCGGCGCGATGGCAATCAAAGAAGACACTTTCGCAACCTTCCGTACTGCATCTGCAAGTAATTTATTGATTGTCGGACAACAAGATGAAACGACGACGAATATGGTTGCAAACGCGTTGCTCTCACTTCAAGCACAATATAAACAGGATGACGCATCGTTTGTTTTGCTTGACGGCACACCCGCAGACAGTTCATTTGCTAACGTTCTGACTAGTATTGCAAAGAACATGGAGTGCCCTATTGAAAAGATAGGTGTTCGAGAAGTCGAAGGCGCTATGGCTACAATTCACACTGAATTGCTACGTCGTATCGAAGAAGGTGCAGCCGATATTCCATCAATTTATCTCGTCATCAATGCTCTACACAGATTCAGAGATCTTCGTCGCAATGAAGATGATTTCGGTTTCTCAATGGGTGATGAAGACAAACCAAAGACACCGTCACAAGTACTTGGGGAACTCCTCAAGGAGGGACCAACTCTTGGAATGCACGTGATTTGTTCAACGGACACTCTAGCAAACTTAAACCGCACGTTTGACCGTCAGGCGCTAAGAGAATTTGATATGCGGGTGCTTTTACAAATGGGTGCCAATGATTCCACGAACCTTATCGATATGCCAGATGCGTCGCGACTTGGCATGCACCGTGCCCTGCTCTACAGCGAAGAAACTGGTACAATTGAACCGTTCAGACCGTACGCCCCCGACGAAAGTTGACAAAGCACAACGGAAGTTGGCAAAGCCCCCCGGAAGTTGGCAAAGCACCACCGAAGTTGACAAAGCACAACAGACGACAAGTACTTTCTGAAA
>CAYZEX010000061.1:0-7647 GCA_964477675.1 uncultured Isosphaeraceae bacterium | reverse complement strand
GCGATACGCACGTTTTTCCACACGCGCTTTTTTACGTTCTTCCCCCAATTCCTCACCGGTTTCAAAAGCGTAATAGGCCATTCCAGCATCGAACAACCTTTGTAATTGTTCTTTATAAATGTCTAATCGTTGTGATTGATAGTAAGGCCCTTTATCACCACCGCCAATGCCTTCAAATTCAGGTCCTTCGTCCCACAAAATATTAAGCCACTTCAAATCATCGAAAAAACCTGCAGTTGCCTGATCACTCGAGCGCTTCTGGTCGGTATCTTCGATGCGAAGTAAAAAATTGCCACTATTTCCCTTAGCAAACGCCCAGCAATAAATGGCTGTGCGTGCTCCACCGATATGCAAGTGCCCCGTTGGGCTCGGTGCAAATCGTGTTTTAATTTTTGTACTCATATTTCTTCTGTAACTATTTTGCCGCGATTACGGATGAGATAAATTGGGCCTGTTAATGCATAGGCAATAAAACCAATCGCAACTGTTTCTTGGAACCACCAAATACAGGTAAATAAAATAATAACGAGGAAGGCGATAAAGCGAAAAGACTGAGGCCGACCTAGGTAACGGTTTACAAAATGGTTATAGGGAATGTTTGAAACCATAGCTAACGCGCAGAGTAACATTACAACAGGAACTCCAAAAGCATACCCTCTGCCAATCCATAGAGTATCCAAGCCACCAGCAAGAAGATGCTGATGTAGGAGAATCAAAGCTGCTATAAGCCCCGCTGCTCCTGGTGAGGGCATTCCATGAAACGCCATATTTTCATTAGGACCTTTAGCTGGTTCTGTTTCAACTGTAAACCGAGCAAGCCGAAGCGCTGTACAACAAACGTAAACAGCGGCTATTCCCCAAACGACTTTACCCCAAGGCAAATCAGCATCAGGGCCAAGTAAGGTAAGCGAACCGTCGCTGCCAAGATAACTTGAGACGAGAGCAAGCACCATCACAGAGGGAGCCACTCCGCAGGTCACTAAATCGGCTAGTGAATCCAAAGTAGCACCTAATTCTGTAACGCTATTAGTAAGCCGAGCAACTGCACCATCAAAACTATCAAGGAGCATACCCAAAAAAATGAGCGCCCCAGCCATTGTTAAACCACTCCAACCCCATGGTCCATGCCACTGGAGCCCTTTATAAGCATAGTGAATCGCCGCAAAACCCGAAACTAAATTACCAAGAGTAAACAGTAGTGGCCATACAATTTGCGGAGGTAAAACTCGGCGTCTTCTAGGTTGCACGTTCATTTCTTGACTTTGGTTCTGCTGGTTCATTGGAGACCGTATTCTACCTTTTTCAACCTCTGGGTATGAGACTGGCTTCTATGATGAGAATATGCACATAATCTTTCGTTTGGGAACCCCCAAGTAGGGCTTCTCCTAGCCGAAGAGATGGAGGACCCTCATCAAAAGGTCCTGTAGCGATTGAAGGTGTAACCACTTTAACCAAGAGCATAATTGCTTCATCGTTATCAAGCAATGCCTCAAAACCAAGTTCATAAAAAACTTTGTTTTGCACTGACCCCGATGATTTACCCGTAATTGATGAACGATTTTTCGGAACATGCCACGTCGGCAGAAACTGCAAATACACATGCACCCCATCTTCACGTTCAATTGTCCAACTCCTACTTAGTAAGGAAAGATAGCCACTTTGTATAAAATATTGAACTCCTTGCTCGGATATTCGCATTCCCCTTGGATCAATCTCACTCTGATGCAAATCTCTCCATTGCAATATTTGTCCATGCCAAGCAAACTGGTCATCGATAACATTTCCAATTGATCGAACAATGTCAGGGATATCCATTGCTGAAATTTTCCGTACTAACATACCTTCGTTGGAAAGTTTTGCATAAAGTTCAACGGGAACAATCGGTTCGCCGTATTGGTTCATGATTTCAGTTATATTTTCTACTGTTGGTTGAACCTTTAGGGTGGAAACCGAAATCCCATCCATTGTTGAAATTGGCGGCTCAGGATTTGTCAGCAAAATCTCCACTGCTTTTTCTTTTGGAGAACATCCAGAAAAAATAAGTGTGCAAAAGAAGATACTGACTAAACGGTCATACATGTATTCACCATGTCAATTAATTGACGTAACCTGCCGTAACTACGTCGAGTATGTGGCACAACGATTCTCGGCAAATGCAAGTGATCTTTTTCGCTGGGTTTCGGTCCCTCTTGCCGAATTTTTCCATCACGAATAATATCGCTGAAGGAATCATTTAAACGCTCTATTGAATCGTCTGTAAGTTTTTTATTTACACGTATTACATAATCAGATCGAACGTATCGACTTGAGTGATAAATCGTATAAAACTGCATAATATGATTAACTGCGTCTTGAGGTGACGTAGCAACGTGATACAACGATTCATCCTCTTCACTTATCATCCCATTGCCAAGTAAATCTTCATGAACATGCTTTGCCCAATTCTCCCAGTATCTGTTGCCTTCACCCGCAATCATAACTATAGGAATGATGTTAGATTTTCCAGTCTGAACTAGCGTGAGGGCTTCAAAAAGTTCATCCTGTGTTCCAAAACCTCCTGGGCATCCAACAACTGCATCTGAATGTGTCATAAACATTAATTTACGAGTAAAAAAGTATCGGAAGTTAATAAGTTTTGGATCTCCCTCAATAATTGTGTTGGCAGTAGTCTCAAAAGGTAAACGGATTGCAAGTCCAAAACTCGATTCACGTTGGGGACCTTCATGCCCAGCTTTCATAATCCCATCCCCTGCACCTGTTATTGCCATCCAGTTGGATTCAGCCATAAGGCGACCAAACTCTGATGCAGCAATGTAATCAGGATTATCCTCAGCAGTTCTAGCAGAGCCATAAATTGAAACCTTGCGAGTTCCGATATACCTATTAAAAACTTGATAAGCGTATCGCATCTCTTTCAACGCATACGTTACAAGTTTAATTTGCCCAGAATCATGGCCCTCTTTCGCCATCTTAAGACATGTGTCAACCATCTGCGCGATCATTTCACGCCGTGGGTCGTCTGTCTCATACTCAGACGAAAGGGATACTAAGCCCGCTATTTGATCCTGAATCGATATTTTAGTCATATCGTTATTGTATCCCACCCTAGCAAGTATCGTTATTTCCTTTCTGCTGATAGCCCGGGCAAAACAATAACTGAAACCTTCGGGCCTAATAAATCACCCGTTACATCAATCGAATAGAAGTGGTCATTCAACGCGCCTGCAATATCTCTGATAATAGGCAAACCAACTCGAGGGTTAAGCCGAGCTTGAATTTGGAGTGTCTCCAAATCTATTTTTCCATCGCCCTCGATTACAAGGTCTGCGATATCTGAATCTTCACTTCTCAAAACAATGGTATCTAATATTGCCTTATTCCCCTCTAAATACAAATCAATTTCTGCACCAGTAATCGTTTCATTTGAGGGCAATGAGAGTTGAGAAAGTCTCAGTACAGAGAGGGAAGACGCTGTTACTGGAAGACTACCATTCTCAACTCGAATCATGCCAACGCCTCGCCTTGATTCAGTTTCACCTTGTATGCCTGCAATTGAAACCCATCCCAACAACTCGCCAGTAAGAGAGGCAACGACATTACGATCCTCTGTATTGTCAGCAGGAACCGCACCATCCTCTTGCTCTACAGAAGCTAATTCGACACCAGCCAATAGTAGTTCTATCTCGTATTCTTTCAACAACTCATCCATAGAAATCCAACCACCAACTGAAACTCGACCATTGGACGATTCACCCATCAGTTCATCGAATTCAAATTTGTTTGAAACCGAGGAATCAAAAGTTAACCCCCCCGATATATCTGTCACTTTTCTTCCAAGGGCAGTTAATTCATCAAACTCAATTCTCATTTTTAATGTGTCCAATTGTTCTTCAACATATTTGCCTTTTGTAATTTCAATGTTACCTTTGATTTCAGTTAGAGGAATACCAACATTAATCGCTACATCATCAATCGAAATATCCCCATTAAAGTCTACTTTTAAATCATCCCAAGTTTCTCCAGTGAGTGAAATTAATCCTTTCTCAATATAGCTCGGGAGCCCTCCTGTTTCTAATTGAATAGAATCAAATGTATCTCCTACTATCACTGGTAATACTGCGTACAAGCTACCGTCTGTCGCGGAGCCTTTCCAAGTGAAATTAAATGTGCCATCTACTGGCAAGGATGGTTCAATATCACCATCAAGCGTGAAACTTCCTTCGCCCAAATTACCAGCCAATAAATCAAAATGTATTCCACTATTGTCAAAACGAATCAGGTTCTTGCATTGCACTTCTGGCAAAGTAGTATCAAAAACTGCCACAGCGGTGTCTTGATGAAAAGTAGCAGAAAGAGTGGAGGGAACAATCTCAATGTTATACTCTAATTTGCTATTCGAATTTTCGGCAACAACACATTTTGCGGTTGCATTGCCTGATGGCTTTATCAAATCATAGAAGGAAACACCCTTATCGCCCGCCACCATACCTGTAACAGCACGAACAAGAGGAGAATCGATAACCATATCGTTCCAATCAGCGGTTAACCTTTTCCCAACATCACCGTCAATAATAAGGGTTGGGGAAGTAACTGTATAGGTTTGAAATCCACTACTATCTGAGAGTAAGAAGGACAGGTTTTTAAAAGAAACTGCACTGTTCTTCACTTCAATAAACCCATCTTGAAGTTCCAAATTCGTCACACGATCCTGCCCATTCACATTAATTACTTTGGGTCTGACTTCCATCTCTAAAGTAAACGGAACTTCTTCATCTGCTGGCATATTAGTTATCTTTATTCCGGCATCCATCACGCCAGTGGGATGAAGCCAACGCCAAGATTCTGACAACTTATCTGAAGAAGCATATAAGGGCGGCAAAACATCAGCAAACCTAGAACTAATTGGCAAATCTGTACCTTCCATGTCCAACGTAAAAGCACTTTTGTCTATGAACATTGACGCTTTGAGTGACCCAGTCCCACATTGACACGTTGCACCTTCCATAGCTACTTCACCATTATTGATTGATATTTCCGCTTCGACACCAGAAAATTCAAAATCTTCAGGCCAAAAAGGACCACTCGTGTTAATTGTTTCTGCAAGTTGTGCGTTTGGTCTGATTATGCCATCGTTAATGTTCGCCGTAAATGATGTGCTAATATCTCCTTCGCTCTGGATAACCTTGCCAACAACATTTACTTTAGAGTCTAAACCCAATCCATTTAAAACACTTGAGGCAATCTCGTGCATTTCTCCAGATGATTTTGATATAGCGGCAAGTAAAACTGGATTAACTTGCTCATCTTTTAATTCAATCGTTAAATCTGGATCCGCCGATCCGTCTTCTTTGAAAAGAATTTGACCTTTAAGAGTTCCTTCCCCACCTCCACAACTCTTGAAAGTAATCAAATCATCCTTATCCTTTATATAAAGTCCATCAGCATCTAATGCCAGTCGAATTTTTTTATACTCATGTGCGAAGGTCACGGGGTATGGGAATTGTCCATGCAAGATGCCAATCTTGGCAAACTTAATTTCCCCAGATAATTTCACGCCTTGTGACTCATCGCCTTTGTGCACTATTTTTAAATCCAAGTCTAGATTCCCACCTAACTCATAGTTACACTCGCTAAGTAAAGAGGTATTTGCATAAAGTTCATCGTATACATCTCTATCAATTAACTTATCCATGAGTGATGCCAGAGTTGGATTCAGTGCATCATGAAGATTTTTATCAAGTGGGGTGTTTTGTGTAATCAACTGCAAATCCACATCTGGACGGTCAGCAACAGAAGAAACATCACCAATAATCCTTACTATTGAGTTTTGGCTCCCCGTAGCTGTAAATTTATCAATAGTAATAGTATCTTCATTGAATATTGAATCAGAATTTATATTGGTCAGAGGATATGGAAAACCAACATAGGCCCCCTCTTCAGCGACAATTTCGATCCCTCCTCTTATATCGGATGCCCCACCCTTTTCTTGACGCCCAATCGAGATTCGTGCATCCTTTACCTCCCAATCCTTCAACTGAAACATCTCTAATATTTCTGCTGCTTGAATTGGAACAATTTCGACGGGTGTACTTGAATCTGATTTGAATGAATCTAAATCAAATTCTGCATCAAACCTCGAATTTAATAATAACGATGTCCACCATTCATCCTGCTCCAAAATTCCCACAGACCCAAACTCATAAATATGTATATTACCAGTGAAATCATACTGCTTGCTTCGCTCATGTTCGGGGGGAATTAACTTACCATCAATTTTTGTCAGGGAACCAGAAAAACCATCGTAAACAAATTTGCCTTCTGTAATCTCAAGGGAAGTACTACCCTCAACTGCTTTGGAAAGGATCTGCTTTTGGTCATAGGTTCCCCAAGAAAAAATATGTTCTTCGGGCAAATCAAATTTTATCTTCTGCACATCAGCTTCTACAGAAAAATTGCTTCCCGGAACCAACGTAAATATGACACTGTTAATCTTACCCGTGAGATTAATTGCTGAACACCATGCTTTCGGCGTTTTTGGGAGGAGATCAAAAATCGATTGATCCAAGTCGATATCCTTACAGGAAAGGTCCATCTGCAGTGGCAAAATGCTGCACTTCAAATCCAAATTCAACTGATCTGTTTCATTAACTAACGCAAATATAGTAGTGCTATTTTCTCTTTTTGAATCCTCTACTTTAAACACTTTTGTACTATCTAGTTCCCATTTATCACCATGCATAACACCAATCTCTATCGTCAAGTTGTGCAGTTTGATGTCTGGGGCAATGCGTTTTGAATCACTTGGACTTTGTGAGAATTCCGATTCACCAATAGGCAAATCTGAAGGTGCATCCTTAGCCAAAAAAAGTGTTGAAAAATTAAATTCCCCAGGGTTACTCGATGATTCAGCAATCCGAGTCAAAACGGAATCCACTTCAATTGATGATATATCAAATCCTAAAGGCAAAAAAGAATCAAACTCAACTGCAATGTTATTGATGGTTACAACATCACCCGCATCACCTTCAATGCCTTGAGCTTTTAATATAATTTCATCAAGAACAATTCCACCTCTCCACCGCCAAGATGGATTTTTTACCTCTACCTCAATTCCCAACTGGCTCCGAAATGCACTCTCAATGAATACTGTTAAAGCAAATGGTCGTGTCAAAACGAATATGAGAATGATTGGCAAACAGACCAATGCGATCACTACCCATGATTGTCTTCTTCTCCAGAACGACGGTGCCTTTGGTGTCATGCGTTTATTTTAACCATCGATGGGGAGGTCTACGATGGGCTAAAGGCGGTTTGTGCCAATTCTATTGCTCGTCCGAGCCCCGCTGCCTTATTAACTGTCTCTTTCCACTCTAATTCCGGTTTCGAGTCAATCACAACACCAGCACCAGCCTGAATATCAATTCTCCAACCTGTTTCATCGCTCCTGCCTGTTGGAATTACCATCGTTCTTAAGGCAATCGCCATATCCATGTCACCACCAAATCCAATCATTCCAATTCCACCAGCATACGGACCCCGTTTGGTCGGTTCAAGTTCATCGATTATTTGCATCGCGCGAATTTTTGGAGCTCCACTAACAGTTCCCACTGGTAACGTTGCTGCCAAAGCATCCCAACAATCTTTACC
>CAYZEX010000060.1:0-7705 GCA_964477675.1 uncultured Isosphaeraceae bacterium | reverse complement strand
TTTCCTCGGCTGGATCGAACATCTCTTGTAATTCTGGATGGCGGAATAAAGCGTTATCGTCAAAGTTAAACTTTGCGTCAATTGCAAGAACTTGTCCATCTGGATGATCTTCACTTGCAGGAGTGATAATCAATGGGTTAATTTCAGCGAGCGAAGCATCCGTCTCTTCAACTAATTTCGCCATCTTGAGCATAATGGATGTTGCCTGCCCAACCTGCTTGCCAACAAACCCAAGGTCAAAAGCAAGTTCCCTTGCTTGATATGGCTCTAACCCGGTAAGTGGACAAATTGAAACTGTTTTAATTGCATCAGGATTTTCATGTGCAACCGTTTCAATTTCTACACCGCCTTCCCTTGAAGCAATGAGGGCGTTTGTCCCATTTGCCCTATCTGTCGTTATAGCGAGGTAAAATTCACTATCAATATCTACACCATCAGCAACGAGAACCTTCGTAACATCGAGACCTTCTGGACCAGTTTGCACCGAGACCATTTTATTACCAAACATAAATGATGCCGCTTCTAGAACTTCTTTAGGTGATCGGCAAAGTTTGACAAAACCAGCCTTGCCGCGACCACCTGCGTGGACCTGCGCCTTGACAACGAGTAGCGTTGCTCCAGAATCAAAAAGTGAACTTGCTGCATCATTAGCGGCTTCAACAGTTGTTACCATCTTGCCTAGGGGAACTGGAATTCCCGCATCTGCGAGAAGTTGACGTGCTTGATATTCATGAATTTTCATAGAATCGTAAATTATACAACAACAAAGGAACTATGTAATGGCTGAAACCCCCTCCCTAATGGTTCCGATTGGAACAATTATGCCCTCGTTCACTCTGCCAAAAGCCACTGGTGAGATTTGGTCACCACGAGAAATTTGTGCAGGAACTCTTGTTCTCTTTATTTGTAACCATTGTCCCTTCGTGCTACATATTGCACCAGTTTTGAAAAGCATACATTCCATTTGCTTATCAAATGATATTCAGATGGTCTGCATTAATTCGAATGATGTTACGGCATATCCCCAGGACAGTCCAAACAACATGATTACAACTGCAGCATTATACAATTGGTCGTTCCCATATCTGTACGATGAAACCCAAGAAACTGCAAAATCGTTTCAAGCAAGATGTACTCCGGATATCTTCCTTTATGATGCTCACAATCGATTGTTTTACAGGGGCCAATTCGATGATTCAAGACCCTCCAGTGGAACAGCGGATGGGAGTGATGTTAAACTTGCTCTCCAATCGTTACTCCAAGGGGACCCCCCAACAACAGACCAAAAACCTTCAGTGGGCTGCAATATCAAGTGGAAGAATGAAAAAGTATGAAGAAAAACGGAAACTTTTCTGCACCCATCGAAAAAATAACGCATACTATTCTAATAACAACTTTAGACTCCCAGACTGGGACGATTCCTACACCATACCCAATAGGGTAATTCTGCTTCACGGGGACATACGAGAGGAGCCGCCCCAGTCTTCTTTCTTAGAATTACTCGCACGATTAGAATAATCATCGTATCATGAACTAAATGAAACAAATCGCACCTTCACCGCGTTCTATTAGAATATAAGATTAACAATATTGTCGAAGGTACAAAAGTATAACAGGAGGTTCACCATGAACAAAACACTTATAGGATTCACAATTACAGCAATCGCTACAACATCACTTTTGGGCTGCACTAAAACAGAAGAAGGTGCTGCTTGGGGCGCTGGCATTGGTGCTCTCGCAGGACAAGCTATCGGTGGCGATACCGAAGGTACTTTGATTGGTGCTGGTGTAGGCGCCCTTGTTGGTGGCGCAATCGGTAACGATCAAGAGAAGCAACAAAGACGTCAACAACAGCAACGTCAAGCAGATGGCTCTACCATACGAAGAACGACTATACATGAAACACTTGATTCCGATGGGAACGTTGTAAAAACGGGAACAACAACTACCACATCTAGCCAGACAACTGATGGGTACACAGGACTAGAGGATTAATTGACTCAATGAAAACAACTCTATTTCTCACACGAAAGGAAATAAACATGAAAAAATTATTTACAACCGTATCGATCTTCACAATAGTATCCGTCGCACTTTTGGGCTGCACTAAAACAGAAGAAGGTGCTGCTTGGGGCGCTGGCATTGGTGCTCTCGCAGGACAAGCTATCGGAGGTGATACTGGCGGAACCTTGATTGGTGCTGGTGCAGGAGCCATCGTCGGCGGAGCCATCGGCAACTCGCAAGAATAACCCCGATACTAATTCAAAACTCAAAAACCCCGCAATAGCGGGGTTTTTTCTCTCCAAGCCTTTTGATGCTTCATGTAAGGTGCAAGAACTGTTGTGTGGTTTTGATCACTATGCATCCATCCGATAGTAATGAGGCCGAGGTATATACTTCATACACTTTAATTGTTGGCAAATTCATAAGCCACCCACGGGAGTTGATACAACCGGAATGGCAAAGCTATTCCGATTGGACCGACGACGTGGGGTATATTTGAGGTACTGTTGAAAAGACAAGGGCCTTGGTTTGTACTTTTTGACAGTGCCTCAAATGTACGTTGGTGTGCGCAGCACACCAACGGCTCTTTTCTTATAAGAAAAGAGCCACCCACGGGAGTCGAACCCGTGACCTAAGCTTTACGAAAGCTTCGCTCTACCAACTGAGCTAGGGCGGCGAATTATTCTGGTAGAAACATCATGACAGATGTGTTGGGATGATCCAAAGCACCATTAAGACGTGCTGCAGCATCAGCCAAATTGCCATTTGCATTCTCCGCGAGATCAACAACCATTTCTATATGCCAATCTTGAGCATGATTCCCCCATCTTCGTACAGATGCTGATGCTTCGTCGAGGAACATGACACGTTGAACATCGTTTCCATCAGCCAGTGCTACGTTTATCAATGCACGCTGTGCAAGTACATCATCAATCATCGCGAGCGTTTGAGAAATCATCGTCTGGGAATCTAAATCCGTTTCGTTGGTTAACGCATCAATTAATGTGCCTGTGGCATCATCCACTTCTAGAACCGTATCAGCTAACGCAATGCTTCTTAACACTTCAAGTGCTCGATTCGAAAATGCCACTTGTTCTTCATAACCCAGTAATCCACCAGATGCTTTGGCAAGTAAATCTTCTATTTCACCAAGTTTTGCTTCATCTGAGATAGCTGCGTTTGCAGTTTCAACCATGTCGTTACTACCTATAGCGTTTGCAAGAACCTCAGCGTCACCTCCAGATGTTAAAACGAAAGTTGGAGTAACCGTAGTATCTGGTAATTCTGCAATCGAGGCAGCCATTGCGACACCCTTCTCAGCATTCATCGAGAGCACCACAGCTAAATCAAATCCAGGAACAACCCCTGCGGCTTGTACAGCTTCGTCAGCAGTAACACCTTGTCCCACAACAATCCACCCATTTTTATTCAGGAATGTTGCCATCGCTCGCCGTTCATCAGCATTATCTCCTATCACAATCGCAAATAAATCCCCTTGTGTTCGAACGGCGGAAGCGAGGAGTGGAACAACTCGGTAACTCCCAGTAAAAGATTCCTTTGGTAAGGTAGAAGCGAGGACAAGTGCTGCCTCATACTGCACCCGACGGTCTGGGTAGAACATCGCCTTCATCAGAGGTTTTTCTCCAGAGAGTAGTGATTCCGCACCAGCAGTATCAGCTAACGCTGCAATAGCCTCAAGCATAAGAGTTGTATCACCGCGATTCAAAGCATCGTCAAGAACAAGTTGAGCAACATTTGGTCCAAATACGGTAGCGTAAAATTCGGGGCTATAGGGAAGATCACCATACACGTCATCATCTTGACCAGCAAGTTTGCGATCTCGACGAAGATTCGCTGCAACAAAGACACTCATTGCATCTTCATTTTCTTGATTCATCTCTAATGCTTGTGAGGCAAAATACATTGCCATAATGTCCCCGAACACTTCTTGCGGCACATCAAGAGGAACCAACTGATTATTCTCACCCCATTTCCAAAAGAGATTAATTCCGCCTATTGCATTTGGAGTAACAGATTGTAGCCCATCAAAATACTGCCTAGACACAACATTATTCAATACAGACAAATCTGCACTCTGGCTAATTCCCAATTGAGAAAGCGCTCTCTTCGCGGCACCATGTACTGATGGGGATTGCGATTCATCTTGCAACAATGTTGCTAGGGCAGGCCCTGCGTGAGCATATCCAATATCACCAAGTGCTTTTATTACTACGATTTTTGAACTCTTATCTAAATGTGGAAGTGCTATAACAAGCGGTAACACTGCATCTCGTTGAATCGAAACCAACATATCCCGAACCATACGAGCGGTTCTCGCATCGTTCGAACTTATAAGTGTTTCAAGCAAGATTGGCACTGCATATTCTCCAGCTTCTTGCAATCGTTTTTCCGCAAGGATTCGTTGTCGAGTGGTGCCATTCAAAAGACCTATTGATTCACGCAGGCGACTCGCATTTCGAATCAATGCTGTTCGTCCATTCTCAAAACGTTCTTCCAATTTTGCTGCAAATCTTTCTAACTCTGGAACAAACATCGCCCAGCCAATTGCTCGATCAAATCTATCATGCCGTTCTTTTGTCTCGGTTACCATTTTGTAAAACTCAACATCGATCATATCACTGCGAATCAAAATTGTTGCGTAATCTTCAGCATCATCAACGTTCGCAACAAGGGTGTAGTGAATAAAATCTTCCAAAGCAGATTCCACGTCGATTTCTTGAGCAGAAACTGAATGCAAAATCGTCATGCTAGTAAGGACAATAAGTAAGAAAGTGGATTGAATACCAAGTTTGAACATTATGTTGCTCCGTAGAGATAACCAAAGAACGACCAAAGCGGGCGTTTGAGAAATGTGAGGTGTATCTTACCCCCTTTTTAGCAGGAACGAAGCCCAAAAATCCTGTATACTTTTGGCTTGTCAGGGCGCCAAGCAGTTGTTCTGCTTGATTGGCACATTTTTGTGCTAAAGGGAAGGTGGTGAAAAACCACCGCGGACGCGCCGCCGTAACGAGAGCGCTAGCAATAGCACCCTCTAATCAGTAAACCACTGCAAGTTTTACTTGCGGGAAGGGATGATTGGAGTATTCTCGAAGCCGGAAAACCTCCCCTGCATTTCAGTGTTGCCTGCGCGAATCAGGTCACGGCGCTGTGCCAACAGGCATTTAGTGACAACCGCAACGGCCCAATATGGAGATCGCGTATGTCGCCATTACCAATTATCGTTTTTTTACTTGTAACAAATCCGTGGGCTAATACGGTCATCTCTTTTGATGAAGGAGTCGACGGCGCAGTTGGCTACAACATTCCAGAAACCGCACTCGGCGAACCGAGTCGATTTACAGGAGAAGATGTTTGGCCTGGAGTTGTCAGCCCTTTCAACGCTCCATGGCTCGCAAACGAGATAGTTTCCATTGGTTCAGGTGGTTCACTTGAAGTTTCTTTTGACGAACCCGTGCAAGATGACACCACAAACCCTTGGGGTATTGACCTTATCATTTTCGGCAACACTGGTTGTATTGACAACTCCTATCCGAACGGAATTGTTGGCGGAGTTTTTAGCGATGATGGAGGTATGATTGAAGTCTCGCAAAATGGTACACAATGGGTAGAAATTACAACCCGGCTTGCAGATGGGCTCTGGCCAACACGCGGATATCTCGATAGCCAACCATACGATACCTTTGAGGGTACACAACAATCTGATTTTACAATGCCTGTTGACCCACGGTTAACCTTTGATGATGTTATGAACCTAAACAACGATGAGTTGATGGCACTATATCAAAATTCCGGCGGAGGAACTCCAATTGATATATCTGAAACTGGCCTTTCAGAAATATCATACGTACGAATTTCCGTTCACGAAAACGCAAAACTTTCTCCCGAAATAGATGGATTTGCAGATGTAACAGCACAAATAGTCGGTGACGTTGATATGAATGGCATCGTTAACGTCAATGATTTGCTTATCCTAATCGGCAACTTTGGTGAGATGGAAATTGGAGGACCTTTAGCGGATTTCAATGGTGACTTCTATGTTGATGTCAGTGATTTGCTTGCACTTATTGGGAATTGGTCTTGAACAAGGCTTTCACACTTATCGAACTACTCGTGGTTATTGCTATTGTTGGAATTCTAGCATCATTGCTTCTTCCAACAGTCAGAGATGGTCACGCCCTTTCGCAAACTACACAATGTAAAGCAAACCAACGATTACTTGTATTTGCAGCAACAGGGTACCGCAATGATCACAGTGCACATCCACCAACTGTTCTCTCAATGCAAGTCCATTGGGATGATGCATCGATTCTATGGAATTACATGGATAACACAGAAGAAAAAATGGCATGCCCCGAATACGAAGATTTTAATTACTCCACAACGGGATACAATTACAACGCGATGCTCGGTGATGAGTATCAAGTTGGAAGCGGGATCATTGTAAAGGGCATTCCAATTTCTGATTGTTCGCACCCTGCTAGATGCGCAATCTTCGGTGATGGTCATCACAATAAGTTCATGCGAGCAACCTTGAGTAACGCATCCATTCGTTGTGGTGGAAGACAAGCATATCGGCATAACGGAGAAACTGTTATTGCTTGGCTTGACGGGCATATTAGTTCCCAAAGGCATGCGTTCAATAATAATTGCGATGATAACGAACTTGTTGGGTTCCTAAGCGAGGACAACTCTGCATACGATCCAAGAATTTTACAACTCAATCAATCAACACAAAGGTGACGTTGGCTTCGCAGTGATTGTCACGAGAAATTAGCTGAATTAATATCACCAAGGAAACGAAAGGTAGGAAACGATATCACCTGCGCTTAATACTTTTTTTGAAGATGGAAGTTGGACTATTCCATGTGTCGTTGCGGTATGAACTATATCGCCTGAACCCTGCCAATCTGGAACTGTCACTTTGCCATCTGTAAGTTGGCAAGGCCTAAAGAAGAGACGGTGGGGATTTGGGGTTACGTTCGTCGCAAGTGGTGCCTTTTGCCACGGCAATGGATCGGAAACTCCCTGCAGTTTCCGTACTATCGGCCAACCAAATATACAACAACATACAAGGGCTGAAACTGGGTTGCCCGGTAGTCCAAGTACAACTGCATCGGCGTGTTTACCAACGATAATAGGTTTGCCCGGCTGAATGCGTGCACCCTTCACCACAAGATCAACCCCAAAATTAATAAATGCATCAGGGAAAAAGTCTCGTTTTCCTGCGCTTATCCCACCAACCGTAACTACTAGATCATACTCTCCTTGAAGTGCTTGAGCTACTGCTCGGTTTGTGGCTTCTGCATCATCAAAGAGATGGTCTGCTTGTGTGACAGTACATCCCATCGAGTCAAATGCGGAACAAAGCATTGACGCATTCCCATTACGAATCTGATAAGGGAGTGGTTGTTTGGATGGTTCAACAACTTCATCACCACTTGTTAGTACTATAACATTTGGTTTTGAAACTACCTCTGGCTCGCACGCACCAGCACTCGCTGCGATTCCAATATGTTGAGGAGTCATTTTTGTATGTTTTGGAACAAGGACATCCCCCTCTTTTGCATCGGAACCCTGCAAATGAATTGCTTTTCCTTGAGCAATAGTGTCGCAATGAAAGGTAACGTTCGAAGTGTCGCCATCTGTCAGTTCATGTTGCACTACTGCATCAAAACAAGCT
>CAYZEX010000059.1:0-7927 GCA_964477675.1 uncultured Isosphaeraceae bacterium | reverse complement strand
AGCCGTTGATGTAATGTCTGTATCTGCCATAAGTAAGTCAACCGAAGTTGAAATGGTCATTATACCATTCACCCAAAATTACAGATACTCCACCACCTTGGGCGATTTGTCAGTAGTTCGAAATAACAAATTAAAATGTACTTGCAGCGGGGACATCCATTTGATTTCGACGTGACTGTCACCCAGAGCGAGCCCGCGAGCGACAGTGACTGTCACTAGAATTCATATGGGTGTCCCCTTAGCGAGTATTTGTCGTGTATGCATTGCTGAATTGTTGAAGCAATTAACGGCCCTCGGGATAGTTTTGGTGCAGCGGAAAAAATATTGAAAAACGCGGATGACAGGACTCGAACCTGTAACCTTCGGTTTCGTAGACCGATGCTCTATCCAGTTGAGCTACACCCGCTCAAGGGCATTTTCGCGTCGAGGATGGGAAGAATACCACAGCAATACCCATATCGCTACGTCAAACACATTCTAGTGGGTTGACTTCCTTGGGATTTTTGGGATAATTCGCAGTTCGCCCTCTGTTTGGGTAATTATTGAGATACTGGAGATTCACTGTGCCACAATCACGATCAGCCAAAAAAGATGTTCGTCAAAACGCAAAACGCCGTGCCGTAAACCACTGGCGAAAAAGGCGTATTAAAGAACAATCAAAGTCATTCCTTGATGCACTCGCAGCAAAGGATATTGCATTGGCAGAAACCGAATTCAAGAACTATTGTGGTCTTCTCGACAAGATTTCATGCACCAGCACGCTTCATAAAAATACTGCTGCTCGAAGAAAAAGCCGCTTCTCAAAACGCCTCCTCAAATTGAAGCAAGCGTAACCCTAGAATCAAACAATTAACCTAGGATTTCTGTAAAGGATTAGACGGTATCATTGCGCCAATGTCGCAGCCAATACAATTCGCAAATCAAGGTTCTCAAAGCAGACAAAAATACAGCGAATTGTCTCGGCAGCCAATCTACATTTTGGTTTTTCTACTTCCGTTCATAATTTTTTACGAAGTAGCTCTCTATTCATCTGGGAACCAAATTCAAATCAAAGCGCACGATCACCTTGTTCGTTTTTTTGAAATGTTCGATATGCCGCCCACAAAGGGGCTTTGGCTTGGTGGGATTGCAATTATCACCACCCTATTTATATGGCATATTTTTGCTGGATATAGATGGAAAATCAAACTCCGAGTAATCACGGGTATGGCAATCGAATCGGTTGGATTTTCCTTGCCACTTTTATTGTTTGGTGCTGTACTTGGCGGCTATGTTGTAGCTGGTTCTCCTTCAAACATACATTCATTCGGGATTTTCGAAAAAATTGCCATCAGTATTGGCGCTGGGCTCTATGAAGAACTGATTTTTAGAATGATTTTAATTTTGGGAATCCACACTATTGTCTGTAACGTTTTCAAACGAAGCGATATCACTGGGTTTGGATTCGGAATCGTCATCTCTGCAATTTTATTTGCTTTGTATCACGACCTTCCAAGCGCGGGGTCACTATCAGCAATTACTATATTTTTCTTCTTTATTGCTGGAATATACCTTGGTTTTTTATATGTAATACGCGGTTTCGGCATCGCAGCAGCTACACATGCAACCTATGACGTAGTAGCAACGACTTTACTCGCTTCCCTTGCTCAATAAAACGATACACTCTACGAAACATGCAAGAGAAAAAGGAGCTCACCATGCACAAATCAATCACACTTATGCTTGCTGGAACGTTATTCGCTACACTCATTGGATGCAACATGCAAAAAGCTGAAACAATTCCAGCTACCCGCATTCAACAAGAACCCACGCCTACTATTGCTGAAAAACCTGCACCGAGCAATTTGTCAATTGGAGATAACGCTCCTGCAATTAGTATTGATCATTGGGTCAAGGGCGATCCAATCAATGGTTTTGAGGATGGCAAAGTCTACGTGATGGAATTTTGGGCTACGTGGTGTGGACCATGTGTTACCTCGATGCCACACCTCAGCAGTCTTCAAGAAGAATATGGCGACAACGTTAAAATCATTGGCGTTTCTAGTGAAAAAGAACTTGAAACTGTCACAGGATTCCTTCAAAAAATAAATAAGAAAGACAACAAATTAAACAGCGACCGTATGCGGTACACCGTCACCGTAGATCCAGACAGATCAACTAGCACTTCATATATGAAGGCTGCTGGGCAAAACGGTATTCCAACTGCGTTTATTATCAACCAGGATGGTAAAGTTGCTTGGATAGGGCACCCAATGAGCATGGATGAACCACTAGCAGCAATTGTTGATGGTACTTGGGATCTTGCTGCTGCAACCAGTGGATTTAAAAAAGCTCAAGAACAAAAAGTCGCAATGATGAATTTCCGTATGGAACTTCGTAAAGCTCAAATGAATGAAGAGTGGGACGCTTGTATTGAAGCAATCGATAACTTTACCGCCAAGTACGGAGGCAATTCACAAATTGCTTGGATAAAATTTGAAACACTTCTCAATGGCAAAAAAGATAAAGCTGCAGCTTACACTTGGGCTAAGACGATGGCTAAAGATGAATGGGACAACGCAAGCTCTATGAACTCTTTCGCATGGAGAATCGTTGATGAATTCCCTCAAGAGAACCAAGATTTAGACTTTGCCCTTGAAATAGCGCTCCGAGGTTGCGAACTTACGAATTATAAAAATCCAATGATTCTCGACACACTTGCTCGGTGCTACTGGGAGCTAGGCGATCAATACAAGGCCATCGTTTGGCAAGAAAAAGCCGTAGAAAATGCGGAAGATGACGGAATGGGCAGTTCGATTAAAGCAACACTTGATCAATACAGGGCAACGCTAGCGAACGTTGACGAGTGATTTCGACGTGATTTCGACGTGACTGTCACTAAGAGCGATTCCGAGAGCGAAAGTGACTGTCACAACTCTACTTCGCAGCCACTCATATCAGATGCATAAATTGCATCAACAATTTCCTGAACCAAACGGCCATCTTCGCCTGTTCCCGCTTCAACGTTAAGTTTGCCGTTGTCAATTGCATCAGCAAAAGCAAGGTGTTCTGCTGCAAAAGCATCATCCCATGCGTCCGTCGTTTCAATCGAAATTGTTTTGGTCTTTGGAGAGCCCTTTTCAGAGTAACCACAAACTATTTCGTCAGCCCACAAATCTACAACTAAGGTCCCTTCTTTCCCCTCAATTATTAATCCATCATTCATCGTAGCTTCTGGCATATTTGTTGCCCACGCAACATCAAACTGAAATGTTGTACCACTCTTATCTGTGAGTAACGCTTGCACGCGATCTTCAACATCAAACGTTCCACCAGCAACTGGCGTTGACCACATTTCTTCGTAATCGTAGGTTTCAGTTGTGAAGGACTGCAAACATTTTCCAACTACACGGCTAGGTGATTTGTTTGAAGTTAGATGCATCACTAAGTCAATAAGGTGCACACCTATATCAATCAAACAACCTCCGCCACTTCTTGCTTTAGTCGTGAACCATCCACCTAATCCAGGGATACCTCGTTGACGTATGAGGGTTGCTTGGACATGCTGCACTAAACCAATTTCACCAAGTTCAATAAGTTGTTTGGCTAATATCGCAGCAGGAGAATACCTACAAACAAACCCCATCTGCAACATCTTGCTCGATTTGTTTCGAGCATCCAATATTCCATCACATTGATGCAATGACATTGCCATCGGTTTCTCTAACAGCACGTGCTTGTTTGCGTTCAGTGCAGCAATCGCCATTTCTGCATGACAGTCATTTGGTACTGCTACCACAACGCCATCGATGTCATCCCTTCCGAGTAACGATTCAACAGAACTAGCAACTTCGCAACAAATCTCCTCGCCAAACTTTTGCGCCTTTTCCTGCCTTGAGTCATAGACAGCAACAATTTTTGTGCCAATCTGTTTTGCTGCTTTTGCATGCACGTTTGCAATCATCCCAGCGCCAATAAAGCCAATTGAAGTCAACGCAGTGATTCCATTGTTTTTACGTATCTTACATTCCGCTCTTCCATTTCAGCGAGCAACCTACCGACCACGTCCACGTTACTACCAAACATCTCAGGAGGATGAACCCCTGGAAGGTCAATTGTTTTGTCTGCAATCATACGACCAATCGCTGCAGCAGGAAATCCAGTCGTACGAGCCATGCTCGATTGATCATTTATGGGGTCATAATAATCAAGTAAATCCCAACAAAGTCGAACGTGTTCTTCACCAAGTTTTCCTTCGGCTTCTACTTGCATTACTGTCAAATCGGCTTCACCCTGCTCATATTTCCAACTGTCAATGAGTATTTTTGCTGTCATGTCAATTGGACGAACAGTTTGTTCGCCAACATCAATTGGGTTTTCGCTAAAGAATCCTGCTTCTCGTAGAACTTTCATCATATCCGTGTGTCCAGGATAACGAAGTGTCCGCTCGCGAATAAAAGGAACATCAAGGGTATCGCACAGTGTTCGTAGCCCATCAGAGTTAAACGCCTCAAGTGTGCTAACTCCCGGAAGGTTAATAAGTACACATTCAGACAATGCCTGCCGTGTAACAATTGAACCATGTTCGACTAACCTCGCTGGACGAATATATTCTTCAATGACATCCCTAGGGCTAAATGGCGCTTTGTAATCGAATGGCCATTTTCTCTCAACGGGTAAGCCACCAACAACTATTTCGAGCCGGCTGCACTCATCGAGCAAATGAACTGCATGAGAACATAATAGGTGACTCATTCCAGGTGCTACACCAAAATCGACAACGCAAGTTACTCCTTGCTCGCGGGCTAACGCATCCCACTTCCGTGGATCTTCCGCCATGAAGGAAATATCGCAATAAGATTTTCCCGCTCGTATCACTGTTTCAAGTGCATTCAAGCCAAGCCAACTTGGTAATGCACCAAAAGCGATGTCTGATTGTTCAGCAAGGGATGCAATTGTTTCCCTATTACTACAATCAACTTGTTGAATTGAAATAGCCCCATTGCTTCTTTCAGAAATTCTTGCGAGTGCATCGCCGCAACGATCAGCGATAGTGACTTTGAAACCACTTGCCTTAAGATCTTCAGCAATAACGGAACCGACCATCCCAGCACCAAATACAACCGCATTTGTCATTGTCTTACCACTTTTCTGAAATTTCATCGATTTTGGTCTTCTTGCCAGATTTCAAGTGTGAAACCGTTGCAATACCAGAAATAACAAAATTTAAGGCAACTAAAAGCCAAATAAACCAACCAGAACCAGGCAAACTATCATCACCCATGAGTCCAATGAAGGCCAAAATCGTTCCAAAAATCACAAAATACATCATGAAAACTCGCATTGCATGGTTTCCAGTAGTTTTGGACTTTGGTTTTGAAGAATGATGTGCGGTATTCTTTGCTTGCTTACGCTTGTTCGATTGGCTCATTGTGTTACCTTTTTGTTCAATAAACGATGTTTAGGGCATCTATTCTACCCCGAGAAGAAACTTTTCGCTTTTTTTGAACATTCGAGTTCACAAATACGAATATTCCTCATAGATGGAGTTGCTGAGAACAGTTTACTGCTCTTAGTTTTGACAATTTGGAACCATGAAGGTGCCTCCCTGAAAGAGGCATCGACCCCATCGGAAACTTTTATTCCGAACCTAAGGGGTCCTCAGATTGCAACGTTTGCTTTTTGAGTCTTGTAAAAGCCGTGGACTTTGTGACCAAGAATCGTCACTAGCCGCTTACACAAGGAGAGACTGCCGTGCCAGTTACCCCAAACAGAGCCAACCTAGTTCTTGAACTTTTTGACGCATACTACAAACGCGTTTATTGTTTTACACGTAAGTCACTTGCACCAAGTGCTGCTGAAGATATCGCTCAAGAAGTTTTCACGCGTCTCCTCCAAGTAAAAGCCCTTGAAGAAAAAACTATCACTTCAAGTTACTTAATCAAGATTGCTGACAATCTAATTAAAAGGCGATATAACAAAGCTCAACGTAAAAATCAGTACATCGACTCACAGCGAGAAGAGGCCATCCGAGACCTCCGTAATTTACGCGATGACAAACCCCAGTGGTCAAGTGATGAGATTACTGATGCAATGGCATCACTTCCCTCTCACGAACGAGACGCTGTTCGTCTAGTTATCTGCGAAGGTCTTAGTTATGAAGAAGCATCCATTTCACTTGGTGTTCCAGTTTCGACAGTCAATAACTGGAAATATCGAGGCATGAACAAACTCAAGGCAAGAGCTGAAGAAAACAAAATGAAATATTCAGCTTAATTTTTACAGAAGCCATCCCCCGTCCGCACAGAGCATTCGACTCCCGTCTTTGCTCTGTGTGGTCTTTTAGTTGCCGGAGTAATCGTTGTACGCATCTCGCATCTCATTGAGATGCCTAAAAATATTCTCGCATTCATATTTCTCATCATCTAATATGTTCTGGCCTAATTCCCGAATAACTGCGATTCGACCTATATAATCTGTAGGAATATAGAAATGATATTTGTCTTTACCAATATCTTTTAATACTCCCTTTGCTTTAATTACAGCTTTTGCTACGGCGCGTCTAAATTTCGTATACACACGATTGTACTCAGATTTATTCTGAACTCTGTATGCTGTGTATAACGAACTTTCATAATTCGTGATTTCATTAATGAGTTCCCAAACCTCATGAAAATCATCTTTCAGATTTTCCGATGACTTCCGGATTTTTTTCATTAGTCTTTTCACATCATCAGACCAATTTTCAAACTCGTCCTTTTTATAAAATATATCAAGAGTTGTAACTTTTTCCAATGCAAGTTTGCAACGAAGAAGTTGATCAGCATCGAAGGTTAGAATTGAATCTGAATCATCAAGTTGTACCCAACCATCCCCCTCTTCTGGTTTTTCTGAAGCAAAAGTATTGTTACCTTCGTGATACCATAATTCCGAATTAATGAGAGAAAATGCATCCGGAATAGCTGTCGGCTTCCTAGCATTAGCATAGTAAGCACGAACTTTGCTCGCATCTGCTGATGCATATTTTTCAGAAACAGCGTCGCCATTACTAAGTACAACTGCTGCACCAAGTTTTGTATCTGGAGCTACGTAGAGTTCATCACAAGTCATCGCAATAGTTGATGCTGCGCTGAATGCATCGTGAGGATAAGCGATAAAAACAAAATCGTTCCGATATTCTTCAATAACATCACAAATTTCATCTCTTACAAATGTATAACCACCTGGACTATCAATCTCTAAGACTACCCTTGTTACGTTATCCTTATCTTTCTTTGCCTTCTCTAAAATTTCTTGAAGGACCCAGCCATTAAACCAATCAGAATCTTCAATTCGATCTACTCCGTAAATAGCCCCAACTGTTCCAGTTAGCGGAATCACAATAGTTTTATGTGTGCTTTTTGTTGTGCTCTGAGCATAAGAAACTCGAGATAGTGCATTCAACCATATCACTCCAGTTGTGATAAGTAACATCGCCTTAATTTGCTGACTTTTAAACATTTGCTGTACCTCTGTTTTAATCGAAAGTATATGTTTGTCATCGGAGTAATATGCGGTCCGCTAAAGCAAAATCCCACATCCATTTCTATCTCTGCTGTATCCTAGAGCCTTATGGCGAACAACCCAAACAATCTAGATGATTTGCGTAATAAAATTGATGCTGCAGATAAAAAACTTATCGCATTACTTTCAAATCGTGCAAAACTCGTTGTTGAAATTGGAAAGATTAAAAGAGATTCCAATACGCCTATTTATGCTCCCCATCGAGAACGCGCCGTGCTTGATCGTGTGCTTTCAGAAAACAAGGGACCACTTTCAGACAAAACAATCGAAGCAATTTACCGCGAACTGATGTCTGGCAGTTTCCAACTTGAACAACCATTAAAAATTGCGCATCTTGCACCCAACGGGTCGTTCAGTCATATCGCTGCAATTCGTCATTTTGGTT
>CAYZEX010000058.1:0-7944 GCA_964477675.1 uncultured Isosphaeraceae bacterium | reverse complement strand
CAATATCAATACCTAAATCCTTCATGATTGCTTCGCCACCAGTAAGGACAGCAATGTCTTCAAGCATTGCCTTTCTGCGATCTCCGTAGCCAGGAGCTTTTACTCCGACAACTTGCAACACGCCACGGAGTTTATTAATGACAAGTGTAGACAACGCCTCACCAGTAATATCTTCAGCGATAATGAGCAGTGGGCGCTTTGATTCCATTACTTTTTCAAGTAGCGGAACAATTTGTTTTGCAGAATCAAGTTTGTCTTCATAGATAAAAACTAGTGGTTTGTCTAGGACAACTTCCATGCTATCAACGTTGGTGACAAAGTTTGGACTTAGAAAACCGCGGTCAAATTGCATGCCCTCAACAACATCAACAGTCGTTTTGAGTACTTTGCCTTCCTCAACGGTGATAACTCCGTCTTTCCCCACTTTAGAAAAGGCTTCAGCCATAATCTTACCAACGGTTGGGTCATTATTAGCTGATATGGTTGCAACCGCTTCGATATTATCTTCAACCGATTTTGACATACCATTGATTGATTTTGTTACAAACTCAACAGCTTTGTGGATTCCGCGCACCATTGCATTTGCGTCACACCCAGAAGCTAGGTGACGTAGTCCACTTTTAAATATCGCTTCTGCAAGAACCGTTGCAGTCGTTGTTCCATCACCAGCATCATCCGATGTTTTAGAAGCAACTTCTTTAACTAATTGAGCCCCTTGATTCTCAATTTTGTCGCGAAGTTCGATTTCTTCTGCAACAGTCACGCCATCTTTGGTGACCGTTGGTCCACCCCAAGATTTATCCAAAATAGCGTTGCGACCACGCGGTCCAAGTGTCGATTTCACTGCAGATGCTAGTTTTTCAACACCCTGTAACATTTTTTTGCGAGCTTCAACATCGAAGGCCAGTTCTTTTACTGCCATTTTTATAATCTCCTGATCTTAGGCCCCACCTCTATAGTGTGGGCTCTTCCTTAACTTTCGGTGGCACGATGCCACAACCGAACTAGTATTAATACAAATACGATGCCAAAAAAGAGTGAAAGACCCCTCTTTTTACTTCAATTTCACCGCCACAGATTATTTCCTCCGGATTAATCCTGCCATCGTGGCAGATTCCTCTCTTTTTGACACGGCACATGACCCGGTACATGTCGTAGATTTTCGGTTTTCATGAGGGTCAGGTCATGTGTAGATATGCAGTTACACGTACCGCAAAATAACCTTGGATCGGGAGAATTCTGGCTCCACCGAAGAAGACCTGGCCCTGTACATGACCCGAGAAACAGCCTAAGAGGGTTTGACTTTTAGTAACTCGGTCAGTGCCGGTGGCGGGGTAATCAATGCTCGACGAATCCAGATGGTATTCCTTAACAAATAGCCAATACCAATAACTACCAACGAAATACTCATAACTAAGATAATTAAACCCAAAAATGACATATTCGAATCTGGTATCGATATAACCAAAAAAAGACGACCAACAATAATAACCACCAACGCTGCAAGTAAGTCATTCATGCGCTGGCGACTTCCTTGAGCTTGCCGAAAAGCACGACTCCTTTGACCAAGACGCGGAATCAGTTTGCGGAATCCTGAAAAGATTAACCCCGCTGAGATTACAGGCAAACAAGTGTCAAACAGAATCACGAATCCAGAATCGTTTACTACACCATTAAGTAAAAGCATATTTACAAACAACATACTTAGTGCCCAAAGCAAAAGCCCCGATCCTGTTAACAGAATTCCAGCTCTGCATCCAATGAGTTCTTTTCGTTGGCACATCTGAATTAGTGGTGTGAGCATTAGAAAAGCGATAAGAGAAAAGCAGGTTGCTCCCCACACTATTACAGAACTAGGAAATCCTCGTACTATTTGCGGCACTGGAAGGGAATTTGGAGCATCAATAAGTAATGCAATTACTGCTAGCAGGGTCGACAAGAAAAAAAACAACACTATTCCTACGAGTGAATTTCCTATCTTCTTTGGGTCATGTATTGGGCTTAACCTTCTTGTGGCTGGATCAACCGTTTCAATTATTGTCAACCGTATTGGTTCGCCACACTCTGGACAATCTCCATCAGCCTGCAAATTTCGGAGATCGTAACCACAACGAACACAAGGCAGAGATTGGGCCAATACCATTTGGCTTAAATCTTCTGCAATAGGTGATTTTGGTTTTGTTTCAGTAGACACTTTCATAGAACGGTATACTCGTACATATTATGAGCACATCTTCATTGATACACAAGATTCAAGAATTGCGAGATAATATCTCCACAGTGTATATGGGGAACGCCGTGGCGATTGACCGTGTTGTCATTGCATTGCTTTCTAGGGGGCATATTCTTATAGAAGATGTCCCCGGAGTAGGAAAAACTGTCCTAGCAAGCGCCGTTGCTAAATCCGTTGATGGATCATTTGCTCGAATCCAGTGTACTCCAGATTTACTTCCAAGTGATATTACTGGAATCAATATGTTTAACAGAACCAGTTCAGACTTCACTTTTCGGCCTGGTCCGGTTTTTAACAATGTAGTTGTAGCTGATGAAATCAATCGGACTACTCCTAGAACTCAGTCTGCTCTTTTGGAGGCGATGAGTGAGTGCGCTGTTACCGTTGACGGAGAAACCAGAACGCTACCATCTCCGTTTATGGTTATTGCAACACAAAATCCATATGAATTTGAAGGAACTTACTTTCTACCAGAGAATCAACTTGATCGTTTTTTAATTCGGATTAATCTGGGCTATCCTTCCCCAAATGATGAGAGTAGGGTCATCCAACAACAACCCGCTCGGTCCACCCTGCAAACCCTAAAGCCAATTATGACACCTGATGAAATTGTGCGTGCTCAAGATTTATCTGATTCAATAAAACTTGCTGACTCCCTTGTTGAATATATCATTGCGCTCTCAACAGCAACTCGTCATGTTGAAGATTTGAAGGTTGGCATCAGCACCCGTGGCGGTCTTGCACTTGCTCAGGTTGCAAAAGCTACCGCACTGCTCAATGATAGAGACTATTGTATTCCTGAAGATATTGTTTCCAATGTTATACCTGTTTGTTCACACCGAATTGTGAGCAGAACATTTATGCATGACGGAGACACAAACGCAACCAGAAGAATCATGCAGCAAATATTAGAGTCCGTTCCAAGTCCAAGTTAAACATATCTTCGGGTTCGGATAACAGAAACAGATTTTCTTAAGGGCAAATCACCCCAATGTCCGGGAAATTCCTGTAATAACCATTGTAATCTAAACCATACCCCACAACAAATTCATCTTCGATATCAAAGCCGACATATTCACAAGGAACGTCCATAGCTGAAACTATCTTTTTGCGAAGAAGAACGCATGATTGAATGGATTTAGGTTCCATTGCTTGAAGTTCACCACGTATCCTTGTTAATGTTTTTCCTGAATCTAAAATGTCATCAACCAATAGAACGTGCATGCCATGAACCTGTGGGAGTTTTCCTAACATCAACTCATTATTACTTTTGGTCGTTTCCCCAATGTAACTACTCGCAGTCATTAATTGGATCTGTATTTTCATTGGTAAATGCCGCATTAGATCTGCAACAAAAATGAGACTGCCAGTCATCACTGCGACAAGTGCTATCTCATGCTCCCCGACATCTTCAAGATTCTTAGTGATTGCTTCGCCAAGTGAACGAACTCTGTCTGAGATGGCGCCACGAGCAATTAAAATACGATCAATATCTCTAATCATGTTAGTTTCCTTGCAACCATTGTAATGTTATCCACGCAAAACCTAGCAGGGTTGAAAAAGAGACTGCATCAGTAATCATAATCAAGAAAATTGCTGATGCTTGGGCAGGATCTGCTCCAACTCGTTTCATTACCAATGGAATGGCAGCACCAGTAAGAGTGCCTACGGCCATTGAAACAATCATTGCGCATGCAAAGATTATTCCTAGACGTGTTTCTAATAAGCCATTACCGAATATCCATAGCAAAAGTGCTACCACGCTACCAATTGTTAATCCTGTAAGTAAACCTACAAACAACTCCCTGCGGATTAACGGGTACATTCTGTCTGGTCTTACTTCCTCTAACACAATTCCACGAAGGGTTACTGCGAGTGCTTGGTGACCCGCGTTGCCCGTAAGTGCGGCGATAAGTGGCATAAATACAGCAAGTAACGCTACATCTTTAATCATTGATTCAAACCCAAGAACAACATATGTAGCAGGCAACATCACGATTGCAGATACTATGAGCCAAGGCATTCGTCCACGCAATTTTTCCCCAATCCCAGAATATACAGCCTCGCCGGCTCCTGCGCCAACGGTCTTTTGAACATCCTCGGTTTGCTCCTCTTCGATAATGTCAATTACGTCATCAACAGTAATAATCCCTAATAATCGATTTGTTGCATCAACAACAGGAAGCATTTCATAACCATATCTATCAAATTCCCTTGCGACTTGTTCCCTGTCCGTATCGCTGTGTACCGCTGCAACCTTATTTTTCATTGTATTTGAAACCGTAGCGTCGGACATCCCAATAAGAAGTGCTCGTAAACTTACAACCCCGACGAGTTCATCGTCTGCGTTTGTTACTGGAAGATCTTGCACGTGCTCTGGTAGTTCTCGTTCGCGTAAAAGATCAACTACTTCTGTAATAGTAATATCTTCGGGAAGCGAAACAAAATCTGTAGTCATAATACCAGCAGCAGATTCTTCCTCATAATCAAATAGTTGTCGCAGTTTTCTGGCATACGAAATTGGCATGCACAACAACAATGGTTCGATCATACTATCATCGAGACCACGGATGATACTAACTGCATCATCGGGTGCTACCAGAGACAATAGTTTGGATGCGTATTGTGTTCGGTTATCCTGTGAAAGGTCCTCAATAATTGTTACAGCAAGGGGGACTTCCATTTCTGCCAACGCATCTGCAGCCGACTGATCTTCCATCAGTTCAATAACTTCTGTAGCTTCTTCATCATCTAAATCTTCGAGCGTATCAGCTGCATCTGCTGCTTTCTGTTTAGTAACTGCAGTCGCTAGCGCAGAGACATCGATTGTGTGTGCCATCAAATCGGCTACACGTTCATCTTCAGGAGAAACCGATTGGGTAACCTCTACCAATGGATCTTCAACAAAGTCGCTCTCTTTGGTCATGCCCGCGGGCGCCTCTTGGGGGGAACTCCAAGACGAGTGCCCTCGCCTGTTGGCTCATCTTCATCGGATTCAAACTTCGGAAGGTTTTCGCCAACCTTCTTACGACCAGTAAAGTGGTCGTGAATAATTTTAACTGCCTCGGCTGGGGTATCCACTACCGAGAATAAATCCAAGTCTGTTGGGTCAACCGTTTCAAATTGGTCTGCTAGGGTCGTTCGCATCCAAGCAACAAGGGACTCCCAAAAATCTTTGCCAACAAGAACAACCGGAAAGGGTTGTATTTTGAGTGTTTGGATAAGTGTCAATGACTCAAAAAATTCATCAAGGGTTCCGAATCCCCCGGGATAAATAACAAAGCCCCGAGCATATTTAACAAACATGACTTTTCGGATAAAAAAGTAACGGAAATCTAATTCAAGCGTCTGGTAGGAATTCGCGTCTTGCTCCTGTGGAAGGGATATATTAAGACCAACAGATGTCCCACCGCGTTCAAATGCCCCTTTGTTCGCCGCTTCCATGATTCCGGGTCCCCCACCAGTAATGACAGCAAACCCCGCATCAACAAGTAATTTGCCGCATTCGACAGCCGATTGGTAGTAAAGATTCTCTTGTGGCAATCTGGCGGATCCAAAGACCGATACCGCTGGAGGAAGTTGGCACAAAGCATCAATTGCTTCCACAAATTCTCCCTGAATGCGAAGGACTCTCCAAGATTCCAGTGAAAGGTTCATATTGGGCATGTTTGTAAAACCTCGCCTTTTGAATGTAAGTGCTTGTAAACACGTGGGTTACGGGTGACAATTTGCTTTAAAAATGGAATTATGGTAGAATAGCACGGCTATGGCAACTCAAAAGACCACTACTAAAAAGAAAACAACAAAACGAACTACAAAGAAGAAAACAAGGCGATCGAAGGCAAAACCGCGTTCGATAGAAACGTTTTCATCGGCGGTTACTTATCTACTAGAACAAACTGATTTTGAGCGAATGAGGGTGGTTAAGTACGATGACGACACCTTTAAGCTTGATCGTATGCATAATTTACTTGAAGCACTTGGAAACCCTCAAGACAAGGTCTCCATGATTCATGTCGCTGGCACTGTTGGCAAAGGATCAGTTGTTGCGATGCTCTCTGCGATGCTTCGTGGAAATGGATACACAGTTGGTGAATACACCTCACCCCACCTCATAGATATTCGAGAGCGAGTAGTTGTTAATAATGAAATGGTTCGAGAAAATGTGTTTACAGAGTTGTTAAAAACTGTTGTCGAGGCTGCTAACAAAAAGGGATTAACCCCAACATTTTTTGAGTTGGTAACTGCTATAGCCTTCAAGCATTTTTCTGATGAAGCTGTAGACATCGCGATTATTGAAACTGGTTTGGGCGGTAGGCTTGACTCAACAAACGTCATTACTCCCCTAATGACATTAATTACTAAAATCGACCTTGATCACACAAACATACTCGGTAACACTATCGAAGAAATTGCCCGAGAAAAATCCGGCATATTTAAATCTTCAATTCCTGCAATTAGCGCACATCAAGACGAAGTGGCAACAAGCATTTTGAAAGAGTGTGCTGAAGCAATTGGAACCGAGGTCCAAGTTATTGCTCAAGACATTGAGTTTAGCGCGAGGTTTGGTGGCGGAGCTGACGGAAAACAACACACGCGTATTTGTGTTATTACTGAAAATGCCCAGTACATGCACATTCCTGTTCCTCTTTTCGGAGAACACCAGGCAACAAACTGCGCCCTTGCAATTTCAGCAATTGATCAGTTGAAGAATATTGGATACAAGTTCAATGATATTGATATTTATAATTCTCTAGCAACAACATCCATTAGCGGGAGAATGGAAGTTGTTTGGAAGAGGCCGCATATATTGGTTGATGGTGCACACAACCCAACTTCAATAAAGACTCTCATTAAATCTATTGGAGCCCACATCCCTTACGACTCTATGGTCTGTGTTTTTGGGTGCTGCCAAGACAAGGACGTCCACGGAATGCTCGAACAAATATCGCTGGGTGCTGACAAAATTGTCTTTGCAAAGGCAAGGGGGAACCCACGCGCCGCAGAGCCAAAAACATTACAAAAACAATTTGCTGAAATCAGCGGGAAAATGACTCAAATAGCGGAATCACTACCAGAAGCACTGGAAATCGCAGCCCAAGCGGCAAGTAGAGAAGATTTAATCTGCGTTACCGGCAGTTTTTATCTCGTTGGCGAGACCAAGAAACACCTCTCTTCTGTAGCAGAAAAACAATAACCAAACTCAAGGTATCCTGTACCCCTTATGCACTGCACCCCCGAAACAACTTTGGCGCATAAATATTCTGCACAAGTCGCTAATGAACTTGAGGTCAGGTGGCAATCTGAATGGGCTAGCAATAACGTATATTCCATTGGTAATCCTGGAGATGCGGGGTTCGATATTTCAATGCCAAAGTTTTACTGTTTAGATATGTTTCCCTACCCAAGCGGAGAGGGGTTACATGTTGGGCATCCCGTTGGTTATATAGGAAGCGATATCATCTCTCGTTTTAAAAGGATGCAGGGTTTTAATGTGCTTCATCCGATGGGGTGGGATGCGTTTGGTTTGCCAGCAGAACAATATGCTATTGAAACTGGTATACATCCAGCTACTACGACCAGAAAAGCAATTGACACTTTCCGAAACCAACTGCAGCGTATTGGCTTTAGCTATGACTGGTCCAGAGAGTTCGCAACGATTGATCCAGAGTATTACAAGTGGACACAGTGGATTTGGCTACAAGCATACA
>CAYZEX010000057.1:5457-8055 GCA_964477675.1 uncultured Isosphaeraceae bacterium | reverse complement strand
CTTGTCCAGTTCTAATTGAATAGATAACAAGAATGGTTTTTTGCATTTACTACTACTATCATGAACTTGTCAAAGAGCGTGCAGACAATAGCCTGCTTCGCCAATCGGCTTTCCGAATAGGCGAGCCGAGGATTTTACCTTATCCTGTGCCCCCGTCAACACCATCCAAGGGGGGTTTTTTGTGTTTTTCTTACTTTATATGCAAGATGAACAAATAGAAGATAATCGAAGTGGCAACTAAAGAACTTACCTGTTACCGCCACCCATACCACCACCCATACCACCACCCATGCCACCACCTGGAGGACCCTCTGGAGGAGCGCCACTACCGCTATCTTCATCCTCTTCCTCTTTGGTAGATGTTTCTTGTTCCTTAAGTTGTTTTACCAATTGGAGATATTCTGGTTTTGCTAGATCCGTACTAACTCTTCTTGGTTCTATTTCACCCGTTTCCATATTTTGAACCAAAACCACTACCCCATCAAACTCTTCCTGAATGTCCAAAACGAACCACCCTAAACCACCCTCTATACCTTCGACAGTAATTGGCTGACCGACATAAATATCTCGAGATTTCTCAGTCAATTCACCATCTGTATAATTGAATACTTCTATTGAAGCATATGCTCTATCTATAACTTCACGAGCCTGTAGAGTGTAAGCAGGATTCGCTTTTTTCACAAACCACTGTTTGGTTCCCTGCACTTTGATTGGTTCAGACCATGCACTTTCTAAAGAAGTATTAACAATTGGCTTTGCATATTTTTGCTGATCAGGATAAAGGCTTGGACGATGCCCGAAAAATGGGTTGGCTATTTGAATTTTCATACGATATCTATAAGACGAATTCGTATCAATATTCAAATCGTATCCCCAAATCCAAACTTCATCCATCAACACCGATTCCGTTACCTCATTCGTTGTCGTGTTTTGAAGATCTTCAATTTCCAGTTCAATCGCTTCTTTCTCCTCGATGAGATTAGTGAGTTTTGATTCTTCTCTCTCTAATTTTTTTCGCAACCGTTCGACTTTTTTGTCGCTCCCGCTACTCGACCCGCCACCCATACCTCCACCCATACCACCGCCTCTTTGGGCATCACGAATATCTTGGTTAAGTTTAGCAATTCTGTCCTCTTGTTTTACTATGTCTTCTTCAATCTCTTTAAGTTTGCCTTGGAGAATTTGAAGCGGGGTTTCTTCAACTTCAACTTCTGAATACCATGTTTCAGGAGTTTCCCAACCTTTTGGCTTATAACCTTTGAGTCCATAAAACTCTGGGTTTATAATTTCACTTTGTTTTCCGCCACGTAGTTCTCGAATGATATTTCCACGCCCAATTGTGTTCATTTCACCACTGAGTTGCTCTCTATAGGACAATTTGTTTGGCAATGAATCAATAACCTCAACATCACCCCACAAACCATCTGTATTTGTTTGGCGTTCAATAACAACATCAAATATGTCAATTGCCGCACCATACCATTGCTTAGGAATACCAGACAGTTCGTCCGTTTCAGAATAAGAAGCGATGATGTCATTAATATTGACAGACGCCGCAACTTGAATCCACTTCGTATCGTAAGGAGGCCCCTCAATCGTTTCTTGCAAAGCACCAAGTTCAGAAACTGCATCCTCCGAAATTGTTCCAAACCATTGATGAGTCTTCAAATTTTGCGGGCTAGGAATAAGAGGAAAAACATACTCTCTCAACTCAGATTGCACTTCTTGATCAGCATCAAGTTCAGCAGTCATCTTAATAGTTGGAAAAATAACTCTGTTGTTCGGAAAAGTGTTTTGGGAGCGAAGTTTAGAAAATTTATCTTTTAGCGCTTCAGGGGTAGAAATTGGAATCGGAGAATCTGTCCTCTCAAATTTATTTTGGAATTCTCCTGCCGCTTTATCGAGTTCAGCATCAACATTGCCTGCGTGGACAACAATCTTGCCTTGCTTGTGCTCTATTTTTGTACCGAAGGCGCTCCATGCAAACCATACGAATACTCCTATCGCAACAATAAGTGCGACATATTCAATATACTGATCCCAAGTTCTTGTGCCTTTGGTTTTCATACAAACAAATTCCAATCTGGTGCAGAGTTATTCTTCATCGACAGGGATACCTAAAATTTCTTTTACTTTCTTTGGCATATATTCAGTTGTCCAAGAACGTAACCAAATGCCTTCAAGAACTACAGTAAGTTGTGATACTGATGCTTTGCCATATTCATAACCTTTTGCGATTGCTTCAAACTTATCAACTGGCTTAAGATCTACATCCACAACCGTTGTGAAGTTGTACTTCGAGAACCCATCTAGTATTTCTGGTATCCGTTGTGTATCTACAATACAACGTAACCGCACCTTAACAATATCAAACATTCCACCGCTAACGCGACCAGTAAACGTTTTGCTACTAAGTTCTTCTGCAGGAGGTCGATTTGATCCTCCACCTGAACCACCGCCATGACCTCCAGAATTGTCACCTCCGGAAGGAGGTGGTACTGTGGGAGCACCTCCGCCAATTGGACCGCCCAATGGACCCCCTCGTCCACCGCGGCCACCCATACCGCCGCCGCCCATGTCGCCGCCTCCCATGCCGCC
>CAYZEX010000057.1:0-5357 GCA_964477675.1 uncultured Isosphaeraceae bacterium | reverse complement strand
GTCCACCGCGGCCACCCATACCGCCGCCGCCCATGTCGCCGCCTCCCATGCCGCCGCCTCCCATGCCGCCACCGCCAGGTAAACCTCCACCAGCACCAGGGTCAACTACTTCATCGTCCCATTCATCTTCCATCGCAGGCAGCCCAACAACATTAATGAATATGACTCGTTTAATGGGTGCAGTCAGAACTGATTGTTCTTGGTTGATCGCTGCGATTGCACCGATCGTGTCAGAAATAACCCAATATCGCCATTGCCAACCAAAAAGAATTTCAATACCTGGAATTGATTTAAGATCAAACTCAGGAATATTCAATACTGATTTTGGTAAATACACACCCAAATCTTGAGCATGTACCCGAAGAACGTTTAAACGATGTTTAGAGAGAAGTTGTTTTAACATCTCAAACTGTTCCTCTGAGATATTGGCATCATCGTCGGTATTTAAGTCATTATTCATAAAAGCAACTCGAATACCTTCAAGCGAAGTAACTAACTCTTCTTTTGATACAGCTTCTCCTGCGTTCACCTCTTGGAGCAACGACGTATAGTTCGATTTGAGTTGTCGATAAAAATGCTGTGGCAATGTCTCCATTTTGGATCTTGTTGGTGCAGGGAATAAATCATTTGGTTCTTCAATAAAAAGAACTTCGTACTCTTTTTGGTTTGTCTGTTTAGCCAAATCGACTACTAACGTTGCATCATCTTTAAGTTTATCGTTCGCAGCTTTATACTCTTCGATCAATTTTTGGTTTACGACCACACTCGAGGAAGTTGTTTCACCCGGAGGTGTTACGCTTGTCTTACTTAATTTTTCGATATTCGCAAATACTTTGGCACGTTCTTTTAAATCATCTTGCACATTTTTAGTGAAACCCGCTCCAATCTGTGGAAGCCCAGCTACTGCACCAATGCTTACAACAATAAGTAAAGCAAGAATGAAGTTTGATTTACACCACTTCACACATTTTTGCATATCAAAATCAACACCTTTTTTCTTAGCCATTATCGACCATCACTTTCTTGAGTTGATGCCGTTCTTGGTTGTGGCAATATTTCTACCTCAAACGTTACAAGCAATCGATACCATGATGTTTCCGCGGGATATAACTGTGGTTCAGTGTGCTTTGGAAGTGGAGCAAGAGAATTAAGCGTTGCATTCGTAACCATCTCAGAGCGTATAGTTTTGTCATCTGATGAGCCATCGCCATCATTTCCATCACCAGTACCGCCGCCACCCATGCCGCCGCCACCCATGCCACCGCCACCCATGCCACCGCCACCCATGCCACCGCCACCCGTGCCGCCGCCTTTGCCACCAGATGGTGCTTCATCAGCATGGTCAGAACCAGTCATATTTACTTGGGAAGAACCACTGCAACTTACAGAGTCCTCAATGATGATGTATGGCACATCGATTCGGTCGCCTTCAGGTTTCGCATGTTCTTTCAACCACTTCACAACGTGTTTATGAACATAATTGACAGGGTCTTCATGGCTTAAATCAACGAGCAAAGATACTGCAATTTTTGGTTTCGTTTTTTGTTCTTTATTTACCGGAATAAAATCTCCACTAAGATTGTGGAGCTGAATAATAGGCCGAGTTTCAGCATTCGGGAACGAATTTAAATATTCAGCCAACTCTATATCTCTTGAATCTGGATTTGCTGAAGCAAGTGCATCCGCAGAGTCTTGAATAATGTAGGGCCACACGTCTCGATACGTAAATAATGTTAAGAGTTGCGATGCTTCATTTCCGCGCTGAGCATCGCTCTGTGCAACTTGGAATTCTGTTACAAGTTCCTTGCCCTCTTCAATAATATCTTCTACTTGTTTTGGTACACCATCAGTTCCCAATTTGTTTTGTTGCAAAAACGGACCAAGGATCGACAAGGAACTACCGACAACGATGATACTCGCAGCGGCAACGAACCATTTGGTTTTTGCATGCCACATTTGTTCTCGGAGAATTGAAGTTGGAACCAAATTAATATCAATTTGAGCAAGCCCAACGCCTTGCAGTGCAAGGCCATACGCGGTTCCCATATTCACGCAATGCTCTGCAAAAGAAGCTGCTTCCTTACCTGTAACATTTATCTTGTTGAATTCATCAAGACGTGTGGCATTCACTTGCAGTTGTTGTCCAATAAACTTACGCAATCCTGGAATTTTAAACGTAGAACCAACCCCAACCATGGTCTCTATATCACCCGAAGATGAAGCATAACTCAGTGAGCGTTGCAACTCCTGTAACAACTCAGCAAATACAGGCCGCATAGCCTGCATGATCTGTTTCGCATACTTACTGCTAGCTGCTTCGAGTTTTAACCTCTCGGCTTTGGCATAGGAAATTTTAAAAGAAGAAGCAACCGCTTCAGTAAAGTGAGTACCGCCAAGTGGGAAAGTGCGAATCCAACACCGATTACCTGTTGCGATAATGACGTCGGTTGATTGAGTTCCAATATCAATATAGACAATTGGTTTATCAGAATCACCCAGATCGTTGTCATAGTTCATCGAATTAAACAATGACACAGGACTGAGTGTTAAAATTTCTGGGCTTAAACCAACCTCACCATATACATCAAGACGTTCATTCACTCGATTAGAAGTAATTGCAAAAATACCAACTTCAACTTCTGGCAAACCTTCCTCATGGAATGCTTCGTAATCCCATTCCACTTCCTCGATTGGAAATGGAATCTGTTGCACGGCTTCGAACTTAATAATTTCTGGAAGTTGTTTCTTTTCAACTGGCGGCAATTTTGCAAACCGAGCAAATGCTGAATGCCCCGGAATAGAAATGACAAGATGCTCTCCATCTAAATCCTTTTCACTAATAAGTTGACCCAAACTTAATCGGGTCACTTCAGCTATATCTATGTCTGGAGTAGATAGAACTCTGCGATGGGGCACAACAGAAAAATCGGTTACTTGTACTTCATCACCATTGCGTTCAAGACGTACGGCCTTGATTGCAAACTGTCCTATTTCGATGCCCCAAGCGGATGAGGGATGTGCCATTGTTGTAGTTTTCCTTAGTTCCTTACAGTGATTACAAGCCGAACTCGGCTTTGGGGCACGATGATACACGATGCGTGCACTTCTGAGCATGAATCGGTGCTATCAAAATGGTACGCAATGAACCGATTTTCATCTTTCTGGTTACTTTTTTTATTTGTTCGTGGTGTACGATATAGTAATGGCAAAAAAACCATTCAACGGTGACCTTGATAAAGAGATTTTTGACGCTATCGGTGAAGGTAGCTTTGCGGAGATGCTCGATGAGCAATCTGCACCTACAAGCGGCAATCGATTAACGCAATCTGGGGTTGTCGCAGCTATCCACGGACCAAATGTGCTCGTCGAATTTGGCCCAAGGGAGCAAGGTTGTTGCCCTAAAAACCAATTTGAAGAGTTACCACAAATAGGCGAAACAGTTGAATTTGTCGTTGAGCGTCGAGATAAAGAGGGCATGTTGGTTCTCTCTAGAAAGGGTGCAATTCAGAAAGCGACATGGGATGCTCTGGAGATTGGGCAAGTAGTAGAGGCACGATGTACTGGAACAAATAAGGGAGGATTAGAGATGGAAGTCGCTGGCCACAAGGCATTTATGCCCGCTGGACAAGTCGCTCTTCATCATATCCCAGACCTCGATATTCTCACAGGTGAAAAATTGGCTTGCGAAGTCATCGAACTTGACCGACGAGCAAATCGCATTATCCTGAGTAGAAAAAGAGTTCTTTATGCTGAACGAGAAGCGGCTAAGGGCGAAATGCTTGAAACACTCCAAGTTGGCGACACGCACGATGCTACTATCACAACCGTACAGCCATATGGTGCCTTTGCTGATATTGGTGGTCTTGAAGGGCTGATTCATAAATCTGAGATGACCTGGGAACGTAATACCAACCCAGCAACCTTTGTCAAAGTTGGTGATATCGTCAAAGTCCAGATTCTTGATATTGACCTTTCCGGTGATCAGCCAAAACTTGCATTTGGGATGAAACAACTGATTGAAGATCCATTTATTTCTTCCATGTCTGCAATCGAAGTGGGTGAAATGGTAACTGGCACAATAACAAGACTTGCAGATTTTGGTGCGTTTGTCGATGTCGGTTCCGGAACTGAAGGATTAATCCATATTTCAGAACTCGCAGATCATCGCATTAAATCTCCTAAAGATGTTGTCAAGGAACAGCAAGTCGTTACCGTCAAGGTTCTATCAGTGGATCCTGCAACAAGACGAATTGCGTTGTCCTTGAAGCAAGCTGAAGGTAATTCTGATGGAGAAAATATGCCACTCCGAGAGGAAGATAACTCGATGCGAAAGTTACGAGAGAAGTTTGGTAACGGACCACTCAAAGGCGGCATCGGGTAACTTCGATTTTTTATGAAAGAACGCAAACCAACCATTGGAATAACTCTAGGAGACCCAGCAGGAGTTGGTCCACAAATAGTTGCAAAAGCACTGCAAAATACTGCATTAACTGATAAAGCACGCTTTGTCATTTATGGGGCAAACGAATTACTCACACTCGCTACTGATAGATGCCAATTACAAGTTAGATGGGATCGAGTGGATGCACAATCTAGTCGAGCTTCAGAAAAAATTAATTCTAAAATGGTTGTTCTTGATGATGGTGATGATGGTTTATCGATGCTCAAACCTGAACCTTCAAAACTAAGTGGCATTGTTTCAAAACGGTGGGTTGAAAGTGCAATCCACGATGCGATGCTCCCAGAAAATAACCCAAGGTATTTAGATGCAGTTGTCACCGCACCAATTTGTAAAGAGAGTTGGTCGTTGGCAGGATATAACTGGGCTGGGCACACTGAATTATTTGCTTCAAGAACGAAGTCAAAAAGACACGCCATGTTCTTCGTCTCAGATAAACTACGAGTAGTCCTTGCGACTTGCCATATTCCACTTATGGACATTAGGAATGTTTTGACTATAGGTAAAGTACATGATGCCATAGACTTAGCACATATTGGATGCCGACATCTTGGTATTTCATCACCAAAAATTGCCGTCACTGGATTAAACCCACATGCTGGAGAAAACGATCTGCTCGGTGATGAAGAATCTCGTCTCATTCGACCAGCAATTCAGATTGCAAAGTCTAATGGGCTCGACATAAGCGGACCGTTCCCCGCAGACACTCTCTTTTCAAAAGCAGAGTCATTCGATTGTATTGTTGCTATGTACCACGACCAAGGGCTGTTACCCATCAAGTTATTGTCACCTCAGACAGCAGTTAACTGGACGCTTGGTATACCTATTATTCGAACAAGCCCAGATCATGGCACAGCGTTTGACATTGCAAATACAAATTCTGCAAGCCCTACCTCAC
>CAYZEX010000056.1:0-8104 GCA_964477675.1 uncultured Isosphaeraceae bacterium | reverse complement strand
CTTGACATTATGGGATATGGCAAAGGCAATCGATACAGAACTTTCGATTGAAGGTATTACATTACTTGAGAAGCGAAAAGAGTAACTGGCGTAGTATCTACAGATTGCTTGGGTTTACGAAGCAGACTGTGCTTGTTCGATGAAGTTGCAGATTAGTTCTGGGTCCTTTACTCCAAGTGTCGATTCAACTCCGCTGCTAACGTCCACACCAGCAGGGTTTGCTTGCGTAATAACCGCTTGTACATTTTCTGGCGAGAGCCCACCAGCGATGATGATTGGAGTTAAAAGAGATGGGATTAATTTGGCTAATTCGGTAACGTCAAAAGTTTTACCTAGTCCTCCTGTTGACCCGTCGACAAGAATTGCTTCTAGGTTTTCACAACCGTCCCAGTCCAAAACATCGTCCCTATTCCATTGCATCGCCTTTATTACAGGGCAGGGAGCATTCGCAACAGTTTCATGTGATTCTTCACCACACAGTTGTAGCCACCCATTCCAGTTTGCATAGTGGTCAAGATTTTGCTCATCTTGTAGGACTGCAACTCCGAGAACATCATCTGGGAGTTGTAATACGAGTCGATTTGCTTGATGGCGTTCGATATACCTTGGGGAACTTTTAACTTGTACAAACCCAATTGCATTCGCGCCTGAGCCAACTGCAATATCCACTGTATCTTCATCCATTAGTCCGCATATTTTTATACTGGTTGTTGTAGAGTCTGGATGTAAAAAACTACTATGTTTCATAGCTGAAGTTCTTTGGACATAGTAGAAGCAAGTTGTTGGTGTTGCTCAGAAAAATCTGATTTATATTTTTTTAATAATGCTTTGGCGCGAGAGGGGTTGTTCAAGTCGCGGGTGTACTTTGCTACGAGAAGTAGCGCAACTTCGCCTTTGTCTTTTGCATTTTTGTATTGAGTTAGATATCGTTCAAATACTAGAGCGCCTTGCTCTATTTTATTTTCTTGGAGTAAAGAGGAGCCAATGATATGAAAGCTGCGAGGATCAATTTTAATTTTAGGGTAATCTTCAATGGCCTTAAAATATTGTTCGGTAGCTCTCTTTGTATTTCCTGAAGATGCGGCTTCTGCTATTGAAGTTCGAACAAGGAATTCTGGTTCGTTCACCTCTTCTTCGTTTTTGAGAAGAATTGGTGATGTTTGAATGGCTTTTTTAAAAGATTCCCTGCGATACGCTTGTCGTATCATATTTGTTACATCAAACTCACTGGAACTGATTAGCCCAAGGGAGAGAGCGGAGATTGTGAAAATAAATCCTGTGAGATAACCAATAAGGTGAACTAGCCATGCAGTGGGTTCGGCGTTTGCACCGGCAAAACTTGCTAACAAACTAAAGGTATCAAAAGCTACGTAGAAGGCAACTAAGAGTAAACTCGGGATTGAATAAACGCCAATGATGAAGAAGATCAGTAGTATCTTGATATTTGTTTTCGGTGCTAACACGACAAAGGCAGTGACAACCGCGCAGACTGACCCACTCGCTCCAACAACAGGATTAATGTAGAACAAAGTATGCACAAGGCCGCCAAGCGCGCCGCTTCCAAGATAGAACAGTGCAAATAGTACATGCCCCATTCTGTCCTCAACAGCTTTTCCAAAAGGGAGCAGGAATAGCATGTTTCCAAAGAGGTGCAGCCAACCACTATGCAAAAATTGGTAAGTGACGAGTGACCAAAGATGAAAATTTGAACCTGAAAGTTTCCCATTTGATTCAACTTCGGCAATGAATCTAATTAATTCACTATCTGCAAGTTCGCCACCAGCACGTTGTGTTGCCCAATGAAGTGCAAAAAACAGCAAATTTAGCCCAATTATCCAGTATGTAACAATTGGTTGTCGTTTGTGTTCAATTTCGGTTCCAATTGGAATTAACATTTTGGCATTGTACGCTTTGATTTTGCTGATTATTTGCTAAAATAACCTTTTGCTAACAAGTTGAAGATACATACTTTTTTGCACTTCATTTTGAAACTCACTTTCTTAGGAGGCTCCATGAGCAATGCCATGCAAGAAATGCATACAGATATCGGGCTCGTCAAGACAATCGTTGCACGTTCTTCTCTTTCTTTTATTGATGGTGAAAGGGGGATTTTGGAGTATGTAGGGTACGATATTGATGATCTTGCTCGCCATAGTACGTTTGAAGAAACTTCATTCTTGCTGTGGAATCGAAGACTACCAAGCAGTGCTGAGTTAGCTGATTTTGCTTCTCAAATTCGTTCAAATTATGATTTGTCAGAGGGGATGTGGGACATGATAGTTTCGCTCCCTCGAGATGCCAGTCCAATGCATGCATTACGGACACTTACCTCCGCTCTTTCGTTGGAAGATACCATGGCTGATGATCCAAGCGAAATTGCGAATATACGTAAATCTTTAGTAATGCTCGCGAAAATGCCATCACTCATTGCAGGATTTGATCGCCACCGAAAGGGTTTAGACTTAGTGAGACCAGATTCGGAATGCTCTCTTTCAGAAAATTTCCTCTACATGCTTACGGGAGAAAAACCAACAGACAGAATGTCCCGAGCGATGGATATTTGCTTGATTCTTCACGCAGATCATGGTTTTAATGCATCAACGTTTGCTTCACTGGTCACTATTTCAACCTTGAGTGATATGTACTCCGCTGTTACAACGGCTATTGGAACTTTGAAAGGACCATTGCACGGTGGTGCGAATCAAGGTGTTATGTTGATGCTACAAGAGATTGAAGGAATCGATCAAGTTGAATCCTACGTGATGGATAGATTAGCAGCTAAGGAGCGAATTATGGGCTTCGGTCACAGGGTCTATAAATCGTATGATCCAAGAGCTACGTATTTAAAAACGTTCGCTGAAGGAATTGCACAAGACACCGGTAATTTAGACTTATTCACAATGAGTTCTACAATTGAATCTATTATGGACAGAGAAGTTGGCAGCAAAGGTATTTATCCAAATGTGGACTTCTATTCTGCAACTACCTATTTCTCTCTCGGTATAGATTTGGATTTATTCACCCCACTCTTTGCGATGAGCCGAGTTGCCGGTTGGACAGCCCATTGTTTAGAGTATTTGGCTGAGAACCGATTAATCAGACCACGCTGTGATTACGTTGGCCCACACGAACAAACGTATACGCCTATTAATCAGCGGTAAGGGTCATGTCAAGGGTCATGTCAAGGGTCAGGTCATGGGTCATGTCATGTCTAGATTTTCAGTTGAGCGAATCGTAGTAGAAGAACCTTGGATCGAATGACTTCTGACTCTTCAGAAGTAGACCTGACCATAGAAGATGTGGCGAGGTAGGAGTTACTGTGGATATAAAACTAGCCGGTCGTGGGATAGTAAGAGGATGTCGTCTTTTGTATCGTTCGTGAGGTCAGTGATGATGATTTGGCTTGGTTGCCATTCTCGAGGTTCTCCTCTAGAGAAAATGCGAGACTCGAAAATTTTAAATCCCGTTGCGTAGAGCATCTTTTCGTTTTGCGAAAATGTAAAGATTTCAAGCATCTGCTCTCCAGCATCAAGCGAAACCATATCACTGTACCCATCAGAATTTACGTCTCCAACTGCAAGTTCGTGTTGAACGCGTCGCTCATGGTCGCTTCTCCATGATTGCAGCTCATGGAGCGTGATTCGTTCGCCCTCAATTTGGATAATAGCGAAACCAGTATCGTTTATTGCAACAATATCATCGACAGAGTCGCCAGTAAAATCACCACAGTACATTGGACCTAAGTCATATCCGCGGATGAATAAACTGTCGCTTTCTTCCCAGTCGCCAGAATCGTTTTTCTCGATAAGAACTATTCGTTCGTTTTCTTTATCAGCAACAAAAATGTCTTTGCCGCTCGTTGCAATGGATATGAGGTTTGATGCTCCATCTTCTAGATTGACTTGTGTTACTACTTGCCAACCGGGGCTTATTCCTTCTTCAGGATTAGGTTCGTAGCGTACTGCGCGAATGTAGTTGTCGTCAGCGATGAGCAGTTCTGGGAGGTTGTCGTTGTCGACATCGTAAATAGCAGTATTCATTTCAGAGGCATCGCGGACAAGTCCGTACTGACCCATCTCATTGCCATCAAGAACTTCAAAGCCATCTTCAATAGCGTGAATAAGTTTCATCGGTTTATCGCGGGTAATGATAAGTAAGTCTGTATTGTTGTCTTGGTCAGCATCAAAACCAATAATCTGATCTGGTGCTCTGCTTAATGATCCTAGGTCAATAGATTCTATATTGCCCCTAGTGTCAATAATGTCAATGAGATACTCCCTTTTCTCTTTGGAAATAACTGCAATCTTCATTTCGTTATTAAGTTTTACTGTCGCAAGTGAAATGGGTGTGTTGCCTGAAGAGAACGGTATGGGTTGTGGGAATTTGAGTTCCAACGAGGTTAAGGGTGAACGTCCTACTACGCCTTCGTCTTCACTAAGCACATAAAATTCATCATTGCCATCCATGTCGATATCTCCAATAGCAATGGAGCCGACATCTGAAAGAGTGGGGGAGGAAATGCCCGATGATAGACCTTCGCCTGAAACCTGTTCATAGATTACGATAGTGTTGTCAGATGGATTGGTTGCAATTATGTCTAAAAGTCCATCGCCATTAGCATCTGTAACCAATTGTTTGCGCGCGCCTTTTCCTAAAAATGGATAGATTTCGATGGATGCTTCTCGATCACCTGTATTATCGATGGCTTCTCTTTCCACTTTGTACAGCACTATTCTGCGGGAGGCTTTTTCGATAATCGCCATTCTTGTAGCTTCATTATTTGGGAGTTCAACTGCGCAAAATTCTCGCAAGGGAAGCATCTCGAAACTTAATTGTGGTCCCATTGTTTTAGAACCTTCCTTCTCCTTAGCTAACCACAAACGTACAGGCTCGCTACTATCTGAAAGTATGCCAGCAATATCGATAGACCCATTCCCGTCATAATCGCCAAGTTTAAAGGCGGCGATTCGATTTTCTGTTGCGAATACAACGGGTTTTCCAATTGAATCGTGTTCAAGGGGGAACAATTGAATATTTCCCTGAACAATAGTTAGCAATTCAGGTTTGTCGTCTCCAATGATATTTGTTACAGTAAATCCGCTTCTATTTGCTCCCAATAATTTTACCAAATGAGATCGTGTTTTCTTAAATGAGCCGTCAGGTTCTTGAGCAAGGAAAACGATGTTGCTTGGATTCCCTGCGTACACAATGTCAGTTCTGCCGTCATAATTAAAGTCATACATCGCAAGTGCTGATACTTTGTGAGAAACCATGACTCTTTCTTTTTTGAACCGCCAGTGTTCGGGTATTTCATTTGCTCTAGTAACCGGAACGACATCTTCTGGGGTTACTCCATGCTTTTGGATTAGGAGATCAATGCGACTCTTGCGGTTATTAATGACAAGGATATCCATTAACCCGTCGTCGTTAATATCACCAGTATACATTGGACCAGCAGAATCTCCAATCTTAATAATTTCAATGTTTTCAAAACCAAAATAATCACCAAGTTCAGCATCTTCCTGCGAAAAAGAAGGACTAACTGTGGTTCCTAAAGTTAGAAGTATGGAAACAGATATAACTGATAATTTCATGTAAAAAGCTCCTAAGAAATAAGTAAATATATGCTAGCACGCACAGTGAATAGGGTATAGTGTCTTCGGTATTAAATATATGTTTACCACAAAAACATTAATGTCAATAATTCTTCCGTTCTCTCTTGCGTTGGTTTCAGCCGTTTTTGCAGATATGGTTGTGCTTAATAATGGGGGTGCAGTACAGGGCGAGATTATAAAACGAACGGATAATAAACTTTGGATTGATATCGGTTCTGATGTGATTGAATTAGAGATGTCTCAAATTGCATCGGTAGATGTAGAGGAAAGTGCTGACTTGAATTCAGAAGTTGACACTACGAATTTATTTAGAACGACATCGCAGCTCCCCCAAAGAAGCCCTCGTGAGCAAGCGAAAAGAGTTGGCGCTTCAGTAATAAAAGTGTCAACTCCCGGAGCGTTGGGTTCTGGCGTATTACTTAATGAAGATGGATACGCTGTTACAAATGCACACGTTATCCAAGGAGAGACGGATTTACGCGCAACAGTGTGGATACCTCAAAACGATGGAACATTGAAGCGTACAACTATTGAGGATGTTCTTATTATTGCCGTGAATAATCATCTTGACCTTGCGTTATTACAATTGAAGCATCCTAACGATGAACTCTTTGATTATTCAGTCTTAGAGCAGGCAGAAGATATTGAGGTCGGTCAAACCGTGTTTGCTATTGGTAATCCACTTGGGCTAGAACGCTCAATGAGTCAGGGTGTCATCTCCACAAAGCAGCGCAGTTTTGATGGCTTGACGTATATTCAAACTGATGCAGCAATCAATCCGGGCAATTCGGGTGGACCACTCTTCAATACGCAGGGTGAAGTTGTTGGAATTACGAATATGGGGATTACTTCAGCAGAATCCTTAAATTTTGCTATTCCAACACGGTACGTTAAAGACTTCATCCGCAATCGAGAAGCGTTTGCCTATGATGAAAAGAATCCAAATGCAGGACATCTCTATCATGCACCACCCGAGAGGACAAAAAACGGAGTTTCGCCAACACTGAAGGACAATACAACTGATTCTCCATAAGATAGACCACTTAAATTAGAGCCCGTTAGTTATTATGAAGTAAAAAAGGAGAAGCCAATGTTCACTCTATCAACAATAGCAGCTATTTCAATTTCTTTAGTAGATGTGCAAATTCAAGAAGTTGTACCTGAAACAACAATCGCAGTCATTTCTACGGATAGCATCTCAAAAGTAGTTGACCACCTGAAATCATCCGGTATTTGCGACACGTTTAGTAGTTTAATATCATCCTATGCTCAAGAAGGTGGTGCTGATTCTTGTGGATTCGGTGCCACGAAGTGCACGGAAATATTTTCATCGCTCGGTATCGATAAAGAAACGTGGGTCCCTCCAAAAGGGAATGCTGGTTTTGCAATCTACCCAGTTGTTGATTATGAGACTGATTCTATTGGTATCGGTGCCCTTGCATTAATCCAATTAGATGAAGCCACTTATGGCGACATGTTTAACAACAAGTTTGAAGATTTTATTGTTGAGTCCGGAGTAGAATTTGAGATGGTTGATTTGTCTGGTCGAGAAGTAATGGTGATTGATAATGAAAATGCAACCATGCCTCCTCCTCCTCAACTTAACATTGACCCAAACGCATTTAGTCATGTTTATATCGTATACACCGATGGATATCTTCTAGTAGGAACAGAGCCCGATGCGATTTCTTCTGCCTTTGCTACCCTAGATTCTGACAAAGAGAGTAATTTACTTGAAGAGAACAAAGACTTTATCGCGATGACAGACCGTTGTGGTGAAGGCGGCGACATTTTTGCTGCAGTGATGCTTGGCAATCTTGCAGATGCCGTGATGCAGATGGATGCAACTGGCATGACCATGATGTTTATGCCCTCGCTAAAAACTATTTTTGGTGATATTGATGGTTTGGCAGAGTCCGTTTCCATATCTCCTTCCCCTGATGTAATGGTTGATGCAAGATATACCGCACTGATGAATGATGGGCGCTCTGGCTTACTTGGGTTGATTGGATCTGGATCACCAAGAGGGGCAATTCCTGATTTTGTAGAAGCTGACGCAATTTCCTACACACAAGGAAGCATAGATATTGCAAAAGTTATTCCATTTATTAGAGAATCTGCGATGTTAAACCCAATGATGGCAATGCAAATGGCAAATCAAATGGAGCAAATGGAAGCAGGGCTAAGATTATTTTTTAATCCTCTAGGTTCAAAGTATCATTCTTTTTCAACAGGGCAAATGCCATTGGATGAAAACAGTATCGGTTATTTATTTGCAATTGAATGTACTGACGAAGAGGCGTTTAGTAATACGCTTGGATCCTCTCTTCCAATGATGGGCGCAATCCCAAGTGATTTTTTAGGCAACCAAATATTCACAGTTGATTTTGGGGAAATGATGCCAATGCCTATGCCAATGCCAATGCCATTAGAAATGTCGATTGCGGTCGGTGGCGGTTACGCATTTTTAGGCAGCACCAATTTGGTTG
>CAYZEX010000055.1:0-8345 GCA_964477675.1 uncultured Isosphaeraceae bacterium | reverse complement strand
CGTTCGCGTTTGACTTATTGAGAACCCAGCTAATAGGCTCGCTAGTTGCATCTTTTCTCTCATTTGTAAATCGGTTGGCTCTACTAAAATCTTTGGAAGTGCAATAGTGGCCAAACTCAGTGCCCTCAGCGCAAACGCCGAAGTAATTTGAGTATGGTTTATATTCCAAAGCGACTCTAGTGCGTGAGATATCGTGTCAAGACCTGTAAACAAGGTTTCATTAGGGGGCAGTTCGACCGTAAGTTTGGCGTCAAGAAGTGCGTGTTTTGGATAAATCTTATCGCTAGCAACTGAGTATTTTCGCAATGTCTCCTTGTCCCAAACTGTGGCAAAAGGTGTTACTTCCGCTCCCGTCCCAGATGTGGTTGGGATAGCAATCATCGGCAGTTGCTTTTCCCACGCACAAGACTTCTCACTACGTAACGTGTTTAGTGGTTTATATATACTGCTTGGGATAGTTACTGCAAGAACTTTTGCTGCATCTAGAACACTTCCGCCACCCAAAGCGACAATGCATTCAATTTTTTTTTCTTGAAGTTCTAGTGTGGCACATGTCAATGCTTCTAACTCTGGGTTCGGGGTTATACAATCATGCACAACGAGCATTCGGGGTGATAGCATTTCTATAATCTGTTGAGTTAGTCCACGTTTTGTAAACCCGCCTGTGGTAACCAACAATATATTGTCATAGCCCGAAATAAGCGGTGGTAGGGTTTCTAGCGATCCAACACCAACTGTAACGTTAACAGGGTTATAGTAAGACCAGGTCGATTGTGGAACAGTGCTAGTCATGAATAGAATCCATAAATAACTGCTTATTATCTATTGGCCCAGATGTAGGACGACCTAAATTTTTACGAGAGCCAAGATCAATTTTAATTTCTAATAACACTGGACCGGGTAACGACATTAATTTTTTCCAAGCCAATTTCAAACTTTCTGAATCTTTCGCTAATTCGTAGCCTTTATAACCACACGCATTGGCTATTAAGGCGAAGTCCATGTCACCAGCAACCGTAGGTTGTCCACCTACTGATTCGTGTGCTGCGTTATTTAAAATAACATGAATAAAATTATTTGGCGACAAGTCTCCAATGACAGGTGTTGCTCCGAGATGCATTAAGGTAGACCCGTCTCCATCAATACAAACCACCTTTTTATCTGGACGGCCCAAAGCAACACCGAGTGCAATTGATGATGTATGCCCCATCCCACCAACGGTAAGGAAATCACATGGTGTCTCTCCGCGTTCAATTCGAAGTTCATACAGCTCCCTCGACGTTTTTCCAGTTGTTGAAATTAACAGGTCATTTTTACTTGAAAGATTTAGTAAATCACGCAATGAATCTTCTCGTCGAAATAGTGATTCGTTATTAATAGTGCGCCTGCTCTTATATGGGCTAAAGGTATTTTTGCAAACAAGGAGTGCTACTGGAGAATTAGTGCTTTTAATTTTAGCGAAGACTTCTTCCAAAATTTCGTCTAAATCTGAATCCGCACCAATTATCCAATATGGAATATCCATTATTTCTAGTTGTGTCTTTGTAATTCGGCCCTGTTTAACATGTTGGGGCTCATCCCTCAACCCCGGCTCACCGCGCCATCCAACAATTAGCAACATTGGAATTTGATACACCTCGGTATCTGCAATTGATATTAGAGGATTAGCAGCGTTACCAAGTCCCGAATTTTGCATATAAACAACGCCAAATTTACTGGTTGATAGGTGGTAGCCCGTGGCAATTGCTATTGCGTTGCCTTCATTTGCTGCAATTATGTGTTCGCCTGTATTAGTATTATCCTCTATATAATCGCAAAAATTCTTTAGTAAAGAATCCGGAACACCAGCAAAAATTCCCACGCCGTATTTTTTTAAACTGAAAAATAACTTGTCTGGCGAAATCATTCACTTGGTTCCTGGAATTAATTCTAGTATTTCCTTAATCGAAAGACAATCATCCGATGCCTCAAGAGATCTCCCGTGTTTCAAGATAGATTTTGACACTCTCAACATTCCTGGATATGAGGACCGAATCATTTGATTTGCATATGTCACGATACTTACCCCTCTCTCAATCCATTCTTCTTCCGTAATCGCATTAAAACTGGACGGAACTATTTTTAATGGAACAGTATGTGGTAAACGATGATACTTTTCGCAAAATTCAAAAATTTCATCAGCTTCTTTGTTTCTGCTGTGAATCATAATAACATCTGAACCAGCATCCATATATGCTTGCGCCCTATCAAGCGCGTCTTGCATGCCTGCTTCTAATATTAAACTTTCGATTCGAGAAATCACCATGAAATCATCTGTTACTTGTGATGATTTTCCTGCATAAATTTTTGCCTGGAAATTCTCAATAGTATCCTGTGTTTGACTTACATCATTCCCAAGGAGGGAGTTTTTTTTCAGTCCTATTTTATCTTCTATTACAACAGCTGAAACACCTAGTCTCTCTAGTGACTTAACGGTAAATCTGAAATGTTCTAGCTTGCCCCCCGTATCCGCATCGAAAATCATTGGCAGAGTTGTAACATCAAAAATATCATTCACGGATTGCATGCGAGAGGTCATGTCGACTGCCTCAATATCTGGCTTTCCTTTAGCTGTCGAATCAGTCAAACTACTCGACCACATTGCATGAAATCTAACAGGAAAGCCGTTCCTCTCAACAACTGTTTTTTCTGTAATCAGGCCACACAAACCGTTGTGTACCTCGTTTACTCTTACTAGAGGGGTGGCGTACAGCAACCTACGTAACATTGAAAGCCGTGCATTTGGTGTCGTGCCAATATCTTTAACAGCCTCATTTAACTGGGTAGAAGAGATGCCTTTGGTGTAAGATATTTCGACCAACTCTCCACCCCACTCAAGTAACACTTCTATTACTTGTTGTCTTGTTTGTTTCTGAACACCCTCTTTCCAATCATCCCCGTGCACAACAATATCGGGCTTAATGTTGCGTAGATTCTCTCTATAGTCAAGAGTTTTTTGTGGAACAACAAAAGCGACTCCCTTAATATTCTCAACAACCGCTTTTCTCTGCTCAAATGTCATATGGGGAACTCTTTTATAGCTTGCAATTGCGGAATCTGTTAACAGCCCAACAGTCAGTTCTCCCAGGTTCGCTGCTTCTTTAATTATATTTATGTGGCCTGGGTGTAAAAGGTCTGCACTCATGCCCACATACACAGTTTTAATCATTGCAGCTTATTCCAATTTGTTCAGATTGCTTTATAGAATGTACCTTGGTCCAGAGTGTTAATACACGATATACAATAACGCAAAACTCTGATGCAAGCATAATTACTGCAAGCAACACTGGTGATACACCACCAAATATAATTAGCGCTACTGCTAATGATAAAAACACAAGTGCTCCAAAAACAACTGACTTGTTTGCTATATCAATGCGGTTTAATGCGGCAGCTAGTGGATAACCCGACATAACCGCCATTACATGGATAATTATGGCAATAAAAAACACATTTAGAACAGGAATGGTTTTGATCCATTGGTCCCCCAGAATTGCCGGAATCAGTGTTGGCGCAAGAAAGTACCCAAAGATGGACACCAATATGGATACAAAAATGGAACCAGCAACAACCTTGTAAAATATTGGAAAATCCTTTTCTTTTGCCATGTGTGGGTAAATTGCAAGAACGACAGACGAAAATGCTGATTGCATTGCCACATACATCTGTTCAGCTAGAGAATAAATTGCAACCGCTACAGGTGTTGCAAATATTCCCAGTATCAACACAGCACTTCGCATATACACAGCGACTGAAACTCTTGACAAAAACACCCCGCGTGTCATTTTTAGTGTATAAAAGATCTCTCTTCGTTTTGGAAACGATAAGTAGTAACCAGAGCGGTATATAAAAACTACCCCTATTACAGATGCAACGATTTGTGCAACGCCATTAGAAATTGGCACCCAAAGATAATCCCCCTCGCTAGTAACCAAAAACAAAATAAAGACAATGTACAAAGATTTAGCTATAACCGAAAAAACCGTAATATAAAACATCCGCTCAACACCTATAAAAAACCATGTTGGTTGGAAGGAATATCCTAACATTGGAATGATGGACAGTAGGAATAGTGTTGAATATTCAGAATACTTATTAGTCAAAATAGCGAACGTGCAGATGCCAATCGACACAAAAGCGAAAAGAAATAATTTAATAACAAAAATAGCCCCGATGATTCTAGATATGAACTTTTTGTTTTCCCTTTTGGTGGATATCTTGTGCGAAGCTGATAGCCCAAACCCAAAATCAGTTAACACGCCTGACAGTTGCACAATCCCGACACTAAATGCTACTACGCCGTAAATAGCAACCGATAAAACGTTCGCTAAATACACCAATACGATTAAAGGTGCTATGTAATTTGTGGCCTGTAACAACAAAAGAGCAAGTGTGTTTTTCGCCACTTTGTGTTGGAAAAACTTCTTAACCATGGATCCTCTTGCATTTGTAATAATTCTGGCTACGGGACATCGGTGCTAATTTCGCTGCGAGAAGAACAGTTATTGTTTGATATCTACACCCAAATCGGTAGAAAATCCTACACATAATTCTTTTCTATCCAATTTTTGTATGAACCGTCCATTACACTTCGCCACCACTGTTCATTTTCTAAATACCACGCTATAGTTTTTTCGATTCCGGTTTCAAAAGTTTCTTCTGGCTTGTAACCAAGTTCCGATGTTATTTTTGTTGCATCGATGGCGTATCGTCGATCATGACCCGCACGATCTTTGACGTATGTAATCAAGTTCTTGTGCGGTGCGCCCTCTGGGTGTTGTTCGTCCATAAGTTCGCAAATGCGAGTCACAATATCAATATTCGCCCATTCATTATTACCGCCAATGTTGTACGTGTTATCAACTTCTCCATTTCGAATCACAAGGTCAATGCCTCTATTGTGATCATCTACAAACAGCCAGTCACGTATTTGTTTTCCGTCTCCATAAATTGGGAGTGGCTTACCATCTAGGGCATTTGCGATAACGAGCGGAATAAGTTTTTCAGGGAATTGATAAGGGCCGTAGTTATTAGAGCAATTGCTTATCGTTGTATTTAAACCATACGTATGGTGGTAACTTCGAACAATATGGTCTGATGATGCTTTACTTGCTGCGTATGGCGAATTTGGTAAATATTGGTTTGTTTCTGAAAATGGTGGGTCGTCTGCAGTGAGCGTTCCGTACACCTCATCCGTTGAAACATGATGGAATCGGTGTGTGGCTGGCCCACAATCAATCCAAACTTTTTTCGCCGCTTTCAACAACGAATGTGTGCCTTCAATATTCGTCTTTAGAAAAGCGTCTGGGCCATGAATAGAGCGGTCAACATGTGATTCTGCTGCAAAATGAACAATGGTGTCAACTCGATTGTCAACAAGTAGTTGTTCTATTAAATCTGTATCTAAAATATCGCCGTGAACAAATTTAAATTGTGGGTTATCTTCAACAGTAGAGAGATTTGCCATATTTCCGGCGTATGTAAGTGCGTCTAGGACAATTACCTGTTCATCTTGGTATTGGTCCAGCCAATAGTGAACAAAATTGCTGCCTATAAACCCCGCGCCACCGGTTATTAGTAGGTTTTTTGGTGTGTGTTTCATTGCTCTCTCAACTCTGACAGTACCTCTTTGAGACCAGTACGCCAGTCGGGCTGCGGTGTTCGTAACGCTTTGACTATTTTACTGCAATCAAGCGCTGAGTTGACGGGGCGCACTGCAGGAGTAGGAAATTCTTCAGTGCTTATTGGGTATATTTTAGGTCGTTTCTCCATCATCCCAAGGTCCATCGCTTGGTCGAATATGAGATTAGCAAACTCGTACCAAGTTGTGGTTGGCTGACTACTGTAATGATATGTTCCATATTGGATTGGATTGCCCTCAGCGTACCGTTTTGCGATATCCAGCAATGTTGAAGCTATTGCTCCAGACCAAGTTGGTCCCCCGTGCTGATCTGCCACAATCTTTAGTTCTTCTTTCTCTTTGCCAAGCCGAAGCATTGTTTTTACAAAATTATTACCCTTGGCGCCAAACACCCACGACACCCGAAGAATAATGTGTTTTTCTATTGATGATTCAATTGCCAAGTCGCCCTCAAGTTTGCTCTTGCCGTAAACGCTTTGTGGGTTTGGGGTATCTGTTTCGACATACGCACTGGTACTTGCTCCATCAAAAATATAATCTGTAGAAATATGAAAAAGTGGAATATCGACTTTACTGCATGCTTGTGCCAAATAAGTTGCACCATCACGATTAATGGCATGCGCCAACTCTTTCTCAGACTCGGCTTTGTCCACCGCAGTATAGGCAGCAGCATTTATAAGCATGTCTGGTTTGAGTTTCTTGGTGTATTTATTAACTGCGCCTTGGCTTGAAATGTCTAAATCAGAAAAATCTGAAGCAAACATTTGAAATCCACGCGTGTTACCCCTTCTTATTAATTCGGATCCCACCTGTCCGTTTGCGCCCGTTACAAGAATTTTCACGGGGCATCCCTTATAAATTTCGGCAACAGATTCTCGGGTTGTTTTTCTAAAACCATATTACATTTATCTTTGTCAGAAAGTTGGACGTTGGCAATTGGCCACTCGATACCAATGTCTGGGTCGTTCCACAAAATTCCTTGTTCAGAGTCAGGGTGATAATAATCTGTACATTTATATATGAAGTCCGCTATTTCAGACAACACAACAAAACCGTGCGCAAAACCGGGCGGCACGTACATCATGCGCATGTTTTCATCATTCAGCGTTGTGCCGAACCACTCGCCAAAAGAGGGGGATCCCACTCTAATATCAACCGCAACATCAAATACTGAACCACTAGCAACACGCACAAGTTTCCCTTGTGGTTGAGTTAGTTGATAATGAAGCCCTCGAAGTACACCACGAGTTGATCTTGAATGATTGTCTTGTACAAAACTTGTCGGTATGCCCGCTTGTTTAAAATCAATTTCCCTATATGTTTCAAGGAAAAATCCTCGGTTGTCGCCAAATCGTATTGGTTCGAATACCATTACTCCAGGAAGAGGTGTTTCTACAAGTTTCACCTTGCAATATCTCTTTCAAGAAGTCCTAGCAAATATTGACCATATCCATTCTTCGCAAGCGGCTTTGCGACGACTTCAAGTTCTTCTGCTGATATAAAACCTTTGTTAAAGGCAATTTCTTCTGGACATGCAATTTTTAGGCCTTGCCGCTCTTCAATAACTTGCATAAAGTTTGCGGCTGCAAGAAGGGCATCGTGTGTTCCAGTATCCAACCAGGCAAACCCGCGACCCATAAGTTCAACGTTGAGTGTTTGTTGTTCTAGGTACACTCTGTTTAGATCAGTAATTTCAAGTTCTCCTCTTGGCGATGGTTTAATTCCTTTTGCATACTCAACCACGTTGTTGTCATAGAAATAAAGCCCCGTTACTGCGTAATTGCTTTTGGGTTTTTCTGGTTTTTCTTCCAAACTTATTGCGTTGCCATCAGTGTTAAATTCAACAACTCCGTAGTGCTCTGGATCTTTTACATAATATCCAAATACTGTTGCACCTTCTTTTTGATTCACCGCTCTTGTTAGCATCTTGTCTAGGCCGTGGCCATAAAAAATATTGTCGCCAAGTACCAGAGCAACCGAATCGTCCCCAATAAATTCTTCTCCGATAATAAATGCCTGTGCCAAACCATCTGGAGATGGTTGCGAAGCATATTCAATGGTAAGACCCCACTGTTCGCCTGTTCCAAGTAGATGTTTGAAGTTCTTTTGGTCTTGAGGAGTTGTAATAATAAGGATTTCACGGATTCCAGCCCTCATCAAAATAGACAATGGATAATAAATCATCGGCTTGTCGTAGATGGGCATAAGCTGTTTACTCACAGAAAGCGTAAGTGGATGAAGTCGAGTTCCGGATCCCCCAGCAAGAATAATTCCCTTCATAACAAACCTTTCATTAAATTAATTAACTAACAGACGCTTCTAATTGCACAGAATAATACTCACGATACCACTCTACAAAATTTTTGACGCCAATTTCAACGGGAGTCGTTGGTTGGTAACCAACATCGGTTTTCAACGCTTCGACATCTGCATTTGTGTCTGGAATATCACCGGGCTGAAGTGGTAACAATTCCATATCTGCTTTTTTGCCGAGTGCTTCTTCGATTAGTTCGATGTATCTTAGCAGTTCAACAGGTTTGCCGCCGCCAATGTTATAGACACGCCATGGTGCTGAACTTGTTGCAGGGTCTGGGTTGCTTGCGTCGTAGCTGGGGTTTGGCTCTGCTGTTTTGTCGAGCGTTCGAACAACACCCTCGACAATATC
>CAYZEX010000054.1:0-8458 GCA_964477675.1 uncultured Isosphaeraceae bacterium | reverse complement strand
CCTACTCGATGATTGACGGTGAATCAGATAAATTCCACTCTTGACTTGATGCAACCAACTCTTTTGTTACATCGTGTTGTGGGGATTGAATCACTTGCTCCACAGTACCAAACTCAACAATAGTTCCATTAGACATTACTATCACCTCATCACAAAAATGGTGCACTACGGCTAGGTCGTGTGAAATAAACACCAGTGTTAATCCAAAGTTTTCTCTAAGATTGCCCAATAAATTCAATATCTTAGCTTGCACAGTTACATCTAATGCAGATGTTGGTTCGTCACAAACTAATAATTTTGGCCGCATTGAAATTGTTCTTGCAATCGCTATGCGTTGTTTCTGCCCGCCTGAAAATTCATGAGGGAACCGTTTTGCGTCGCGACTGTCTAGCCCTACGAGTTCAAGCAGTTCGCACGCTAACTCATTACGTTTTTTACCTTTGGAAATACCGTGTACTAACAATGGCTCGGAAACAATATCGCCAACGCGCATATATTCATTTAACGAACCGCCTGGGTCTTGGAAAACCATTTGCACCTGTTTCCTGAACATTCGCATCTTCCTTCTAGATAACCTAGCGATATCGACGCCTTCAAAAAAAATGTGACCTGATGTTATTGGAACCAGACCCATTATTGCTCTTGCTAACGTTGATTTTCCAGATCCGCTCTCTCCAACTATCCCCACCGTCGTGCCCTCTTGTACTTTTAAAGACACACCCTGCACCGCGTGTATCGGTTGTTTGTTTTTCGTAAAAGTGATTTCTACGTCACGAATATCAAGTAGTGGTGTTTTGGCGTCCATCTTTGGCTACGAGTATGGTATCTTCGACGACAGGAAACTATGAAACAGTATTTAGAATTACTTGATTATGTCCTTCGCCATGGAACCCAAAAGGGTGATCGAACTGGCACCGGAACAAAAAGTGTCTTTGGGTGGCAAATGCGATTTAATCTACAGGATGGTTTTCCGCTAGTAACCACAAAAAAAGTACACACACGCTCTATATTCCACGAATTACTTTGGTTTCTACGAGGAGAAACGAACATTTCCTACCTTCACAATCATGGTGTTTCAATCTGGGATGAATGGGCGGATGAAAACGGTGAACTTGGTCCAGTTTACGGTTCACAGTGGCGGGCGTGGAAAACCGAAGATGGGAGATCAATAGATCAAATTGCAGAATTGATCCATGGAATAAAACACAACCCAAACTCTAGACGGCACATTGTGAGCGCTTGGAATGTTGGTGAAGTAGACCAAATGGCATTACCACCATGCCATTCCCTGTTCCAGTTTTATGTTGCGGACAACAAACTTTCATGTCAGTTATACCAACGTAGCGCCGATATATTTCTTGGCGTTCCATTTAATATAGCTTCGTATGCTCTGTTAACAATGATGGTTGCGCAAGTGACAAACTTGGGTGTTGGAGATTTCGTTCACACGTTTGGTGACGCACATTTATACGACAACCACACCGAACAGGCAAAAGAACAACTCACTCGTGATAGTCGTGACCTTCCAACTGTAAAACTCAATCCTGCAATAACATCCATTTTTGATTTTACGTATGATCATATCGAGGTTGTTGGTTACAACCCACATCCACATATTTCTGCACCGGTCGCTGTTTGATTTATGGAACTAATTGCTGCTCTTACAAACAACTATGTGATTGGCTCTGGGGGTGATATGCCCTGGCATTTACCTGCAGACCTTGCACACTTTAAACAAATTACTACGGGCAACACAATCGTCATGGGAAGAAAAACTTGGCAGTCAATTGGAAAGGCATTGCCAAACAGAACGAATGTTGTTCTTTCTAAACAGGGTGGGCTTGTTGCTAGTGGCGCAACAGTAATCCGTTCAATAAACGAACTTGTTTCTATTGATACAGTAGGTACTATTTTTATCATTGGTGGGGGCAGTCTCTACCAGCAAACGATAGAGTTGGCTGACAAGATGCACCTCACTCGGATTCACGCAGATCTAAATGGAGACACCTATTTCCCGAAGTTCGATGAAGAGGATTGGAATTGCGTGGATTCTGTATTTCGTCCTAAAGACGATGACAATCAACATGATATGACCTTTGAAACGTGGTCAAAAACGCAATAATCTAACTTCTGTACCTGCAAAGTGCTTCGAGCCGATAGAGGTCGAAGCAGAATGAGTTCCACTAAACCCAACACGTCTATGCACTGTTGCCCCTTTATCGAGGACGGTAACCCAGAGTGTTCCAGTAGATTTACACTTGGCAGGTTAGACCAAGCTTGTAGTGTTTGTTTTGGAACCTATCAATCGTGTTCGATGTACCTACAACTCACGGGCATTATTAACGCCGCACCTCTAGATATGACCATAAATGGCCAAGTTGTCGAACTACGACCAACAGGTTCGTGATTTTCTAGGATACCTCAGGGTAGAGGCGGGTCTTTCACCTTCAACCCTAGAATCCTATCACCTTGACCTGAAGCAACTTCGGGATTACGTATTGGCAGATGGGCTAACCTGTTGTAAAGACATAACCCCAAAACACCTTGCTACACACATCAGGGAATTACACCGAGATCGCGGGCTACAAGCATCTAGCGTTGCTCGACACCTATCAACGATTCGAATGTTCTTCCGATTTCTACACGCTTCCGGCAAAATCGAAACAGATTCCGCTCGCTTATTAGAAACACCAACTCGGTGGAAACGGTTGCCCGATGTGTTATCGCCAAAAAAAATGAAATTGTTAATTGAGGCGGCAAACCCAAAATTCGGACGGTTGTGGCAACGCGATCGGGCGCTAGTTGAACTTATGTATGCGGGCGGAATGCGGGCTAGTGAAGTAGCAGGAATTAAACCTGATGATTTTAAAGAAACGCTTGGTGTAGTTATGGTCACCGGGAAAGGAAACAAACAACGCCTTGTGCCAATTGGTAAACCAGCCATTGAATCAATTAAACAATATGTAAAGGAACTCAGACCAACTCTTTTGCGATTTAATGATGGAAGAGATGGTGGATGTTTGCTTCTTTCAAACACCGGGAGACCACTGGAACGTGTAGCTGTTTGGCAAATAATTCGAAAACTCGCCAGGAATGCCAAGCTCGGTGACGTACATCCGCACACACTCCGGCATAGTTTTGCAACGCACATGCTCGCTGGTGGCGCCGATCTTCGGGTTGTGCAAGAATTGCTAGGGCATAGTGATATCGGTACTACTCAAATTTACACCCATATCGACCGCTCCCAACTTAAGGCCGTCGTCACCAAATACCACCCAAGACCCTAAGAACACGATTGCTCTTCATCCACCGCCCCCACTTGTTGCGACAGGAGTAAGATGTGGCAATGGTAGTTGGAATATTTGTAGCAGCAACTCTTGGTGTGCAACCAGTGTGCACTAGAACTAATTTTCAAGAAGCACTTGAAGAGTTGGTTCAAGATGATCATGAACTCATCGCCAGAGCAGTGTTTGACGATTACATGGAACAAATACAAGCACTAGATAATTCTAGCAAAAATAACGACGTTACTTCTCCAGCAGAACTCCTTGCATTACAACATAACACTGCAACCATTGCCGACTCTATTTTTGATGACATGCTCTCTTCGCTTTCGGTATTAGAAAATACGCATGCTTGGACTATCGGTATTGCCAACTTGCGCCGAAAGGTTCTGCTTGAAGGAAGAGTGTCTATGAACCCTTGGCCTGCTACGGTTTGGGTTGACGTTCCTAGTTTAATCTCTGTGCCAGATGATGCCATAATTCGGATTGACAATTTCATCCAAACAAACATTGACAAAGACCGAAATGAACGATTTGAAGCATCTGTCAATGCATTAACTGGTGATCTAAACACGTGTCGCAAACTTGAGAAGCAAGCGATGCAACGGTGGGCGAGTTATATGGACATCATTGCACCCTATATCGATGAAAGGGTTGAGTTTCTTTTGTATCCAGAACTAAACAAAAGTGAAGAAGTGCACAGAATCAAGAATTGGATTTATGAAAACATAAACACCACCGACATCATTAGTAAAGTGGATAGCCAGTTTGCCGTTTGGAGCGCTGTTAACAAAAAGCAAAAACAATCAGTTATTGAACTTGTAACAAATACAAGGGAACAACTTGGGTTTGACCCATGGTCTCGAGGATGCGGGTTGCCAACAGCTCCTGCGGCATACAACAAAAAAAATAAATTACTTCAAAAAACAGCCGAGATGCAGGAATTTGATAACACAACAATAGAGTCGTTATTACGCTTGCTTACAACAGAACAGCGTAAACGGTTCCTTCAGGAAAGATAATACTCTTCAATCACAGCATTCCACTCTTTTGTTGTTTCCGCTTGAATAAACCCTTTTTTTACGTCATCTGGTTTTGGGTGGTATTGAGAAAACTGAATCCCAAACTTGCGCATTAGCCGAGATGATTTCTTTTCGCCATGTAATTTCGAACACAAAGAAAGATGTTCGAGCAATGTTGTGCGCTGTTGAGAAATAGTTGGGGGCAATGGACTCTCCCCAGTCATCAAAGTACGGGCTTGATTAAAAATCCACGGATTTCCGATGCAGCCACGTGCAACCGATACTCCGTGTACACCAGTTTGTTGAATCATTCTAAAAATATCAGCAGCACTCCAAATATCTCCGCTCCCGAACACGAGTGCGTCTGGACGAGAGCGTGTCAGTTCTTTCAAAAACATCCAGTCTGATGGACCTTGATATCTTTGCTCAACGGTGCGTGGATGAACCGTCGTCCACCGGTATCCTACTGCATAAGAATGATCAAATATGGTGTAAAAATTATCCTTGGACAACTGAGAATCGTCCCAGCCCCTACGCAATTTAACTGTCGTTGGAATATTAGACGGCACCGCTTCTCGTACTGCTGAAAGTATTTCATTCGCTTCAATTGGGGAAGATAAAAAGTGTCCGCCACGATTTCGTCTTCTCACTTTCTTAACTGGGCAGGCAAGGTTTACATCAATGACATCGTATCCCATACCAACTAGTATTCGAGCACCCTTCGCCATTTCCTCGGGCATCGTTCCAATTACCTGACCAGCAATAGGATGATCGTCAAAACCTGCAACTTCGTTACCTTCAACAGCGCTCTCTTCTTCGGATAAGTAATCTGGGTTTTCTTTTTTCCGACCTTTCCCACCACTAATTAATGTTCGATCAAGTAGTGCTTCTGTCACACAGAACGGACAACCGTGCCGTCTTGCAATAAGCCGCATCGCACCATCGCTATATCCAGCTAAACCCGCTTGATAAAATGGGACATCAAAACTTGGGACAGCCTCCGTTATACGAGAATCAACACAAACAGACTTTGCAAACTGTATGACATCTTCAAAAGAACCTGTATTTGGTTTCAGAGAATGGGGTGGTTTCAGGGGTTGCATGTTAACGGGCACAAGGGTAATTACTCGGCGATAACAACCAACCCCAGTAGAGGGGAATTATCATCAAGTTGAAGTTCTGCAATAACCATTGTGGTTGGCTTATCTGTTCTCCAAACACCACCAGCATTAAACTGTTCTCCATATGCATCTCGCAAAGACCACAAATCGAATCGCAGAGTCTTCCCAGCCGGCATAGCGGGCAAAGGGCTTGAAAACCGTTGGTTAATCCATAAAACCGATTCGCCAAAGTCGTTGGCGGTGCTGTTCACAATGTCGATGTATTCGCCATCTCGGAGTACTTGAATTGGGGCAGAGATTGCTTCATGTAGTTGTGAGGGGTATGGCTGTGATGCAAGTTTTGGGTTTCCGGCTGGATTATGACAAGAAACGAGAAAAATAAAACAAAAAAGTGGGAGAGTTTTCATAATCACATCCTTAATAAGAAATATTCCTGGAAAAGAAACCAAGACCGCAAGCTTCTTTTGCCATCGAAAGGGTTTCTTCGGTTTTAACATTAGCTCGCGAAGTTCCATCACGAATGATATCAACAATAGTGTCGTCATCACCATCGTACTGGGCGCGGCGTTCTTGCATTGGTTCTAACAATTCGCTAATCGCTGCTGCAATTTCAACTTTAATGTGTCCGTCACCAATATTATCACCGCGAACATATTTGTCTTTAAGTTCAGCAGCCCTATCATTGTCTGTAATAAAAATATCAACGTACTGCATAAGTGAACTGTTTGGGTCACCGGGGTCTGTCATAGATTGCCTCCCCGTATAAAGTTGCCCCAGTTTCTTCTTAACTTTCTTTGGTGTATCTGTAATTAATATTGCGTTGTTCAATGATTTACTCATTTTATTAACACCATCTGTCCCAATAAGTTTTCCAACCTTGCCAACATCTGCTCTTGGGATTGGGAATACGCCCTTCTCTATCATGGTCGGGTCGTCATCTTCAGTGTTTTCATCTATACCACAGTAGAGTTTATTAAATCTTCTTGCAACTTCCCGTGTAAGTTCAATGTGTGGAACTTGATCTTCTCCAACTGGAACGGAGTGTGCCCTAAGTGCAAGAATGTCTGCTGTTTGACCAACAGCATACAACGGGAAACCAAAACTATAATTTTCTCCAAGCCCCTTAACTTTAATTTCTTCTTTCAAAGTGGGGTTCCGCATTACACGATTAAATGGTAACAACATCGCAAATAAAAATGTCAACTCTGCAATCGCGGGTGTTTCAGATTGAAGAAAAATTGCTGCCTTGTTCGGATCAATCCCCATCGCTAAATAATCCCGAACAATTTCTAATGTGTCGCTGTGTATCTCATCCGTCTTGTCGAATCTGGTGGTATAGGCATGCATGTTCGCCAACAAAAAATAACAGTCGTGTGTGTCTTGCAATTCCACACGCCGGCGAACAGAGCCACAATAATGGCCAAGGTGCAACTGACCGGTGGGGGTATCTCCTGTAAGGATGACTTCGCGATTACTCATAAGTACGTACTGTAAACAAATGCGATATTCATTGTGTTAAAAACAACGTGAATAAATATTGGGGCGAGTATTCCCCCGCTTTTAACTCGTGCCCAGCCCAAACCTAACGATAATACAAATAGACCAACAATGGCTGATGGAGCAGCTGCGCCAATATGCATAACCGCAAAGAAAACACTTGTTGCCACAATTGCACCCCAAGCCGTCCTCCCATTCATCACCGCTGTAAATGTAGGCAAAATAAGCCCACGATACAACACCTCTTCAAAAACACCCGCACCAAGGGTGACGCAGATTATCACTATCCAAGTAGTTAGGTCCCACGGTTCATCAACGAGTTGTTTCAGGGTTTCGTGACCCAAATCGGTATTTGGTTCCAGTCCGACCGTAACCAACAAAATATGGGCTGCTGAAGCAACGGCAATTGTCATTGGAACAAAAACCACAAAGGCAGTACAGGATATCGGGAGAATGTGATGAGAGCCGCATTTTCGACGGAGTTTGGCGTAAACAAGCAAAATTGGTATTTGAGCAACCATTGCAGATGCGTATATCCAAGCTGTTTCTTGCATAGTGCCGTTCTCTGCCCGACTTGCCCCAAACCAAGCACCAAGCCCACTGAGAATAAACATCGATCCACACAATATGACTGCCATAGTCGGCGTAATCGCCGGATCAAGGTATCCACGTCTTGGGAGCAATCCCCGTTTAGATTTCACAAACCAAACACCGATAGCAATAGAAAAAAGAAAAAGTAGAACCGTTGTAAAATCGAACAAAGGCGCTTCCACTGTTTGGATTACTTCGTTACCCTTGGTAACTGACGAACATATGACTAGCACACTCAACACCATTATTAATTATAAACTAGAAGAAGTTGCAAAACTTCGCAAGAAAAAACCACTTGAGGATGTGCGATCCGATGCTGAATCGCAAGAACGCCCTCGTAATTTTTTCGGAGCAGTTGTCAATGGACATACACGCGGGAGCACCAGTGTCATCGCCGAAGTAAAGAGAAAAAGCCCTTCAGCGGGTATTATTCGTGAGGACTTTGATCCTGTGACCATTGCCAAATGCTACGAGAAGCATGGAGCAGCCGCTATCTCTTGTTTAACAGATAGTGAGTTTTTTGGCGGAAGTTTAGATTTTATTTCTCTTATCCGTCAATCTGTGGGGCTTCCTGTTCTTAGAAAAGATTTTATTATTGACGAATATCAAATATGGGAAGCAAGGGCTGCAGGAGCCGACGCTATTTTATTGATTGCAGAGGTGCTTCCAGAGGGACAAATGGTCGATTTTATGATTCTGGCGCAGAAACTCGGAATGACCACGCTTCTTGAAGCACATGACATGGGAAATTTGCTCAGGGTTCAACAATATGTTGGGTTCCCACATGCGGGGTACTGTTTACTTGGAATCAACAATCGAAACCTGGCAACAATGAAAACGGATATCAACCACACTATTCGAATGATTGATGTGGTTGATGACACAAATATTGTTGTGAGCGAGTCTGGGATATCAAAACCAGAAGATCTTGATAAATTGCGAA
>CAYZEX010000053.1:0-8469 GCA_964477675.1 uncultured Isosphaeraceae bacterium | reverse complement strand
GCGTCAAATAGCATTTGTATTTTTATCTGATCAATATTCATTCGTTAATTGGTTGATTGTGATTTATGCATGGAGTATTTGTACAACAAATTACGCATCAGTGCTTGGTCATCCAACTGAAACTGAGGCAATTCACTTTCAAGCAATTCGTTGAGTTCCTTTACATCACCGTTCGTTTTGGCAAGCCAGTCCTTCACAATTCTAGTCAATTGCTTTTTGAGTTTTGGATCTGTCTGCTGCTCTCTCGCTTCCCATAATCGTACCGAATTATCATCACCACACGAAAGAATACTATCGCCATCTGGGCTCCATTTTGCGGCAACGACCTTGCCATCATGCCCAGTGAGCGCCAGCATTTCCTCTCCACTAATAACATCCCATATACGAACCGTACCATCATCGCTCGCAGATAATAAGCGTTTCGAATCAGGGTGGAATGAAATATCTCGCACAGCCGCATCATGCCCAACCAATTGCTTATGTCCACCGTTCTCTAGATCCCAGATGAAAATTGTGGCGTCCGAACTACTTGAACAAAGAAGATTACCATCTTCGATAAAATCAAGCGAAGTAACATCCCCATCATGTCTTGTGAAAACAAACAAAGATTCACCGGTGTTTGCATTCCAAACTCGCACAGAATCATCCTCGCCAGCAGAGGCAAGCATAGAACCGTCATTATTGTAAGCAAGATGGAATACACTTCCATCATGACCAACAAGAGGAATAGAAGTGCCCTTACGCAAATTCCAAATGTACACAACACCATCTGATCCCGCCGAAGCGAGCGTTGATTCTCTTGGCGAGAATGCCAGTGTTAACACATTGCCGATATGGCCGGAGAGGGTGTCGATTTGTGTTCCATCATCTAAACTCCATATACGCACCGATTTATCAAAACTGCATGAAGCGATGTACATATCATCTGGACTACAGACAACTTTGTTTACTGGACCAACGTGACCCTTGAGCACCCTATTCTCAACTCCTAACTGTGTATCCCATACACGAACAGTTCCATCACTACTACCTGAAACCAAACGTGTACCATCGCTATTAAATATCGCTGTATTAGCCCATAGAGAATGCCCCTTTAATTCTGCTAGTGGTTTACGATCGGCAACATCCCATAAGAAAACGCTGTTCTCCTGTCCAACCGAAACAAAACGATTCCCATCTGGGCTCCACCTTACATCGACTACGGGTGCATTTTGCCCAATGAATGGTTCTTGCTCGATAATGCCTGAGGGATTCCAAACACAAATGGTGTTATCTTCGCTCGCTGTAAAAACTCGGTTCCCATTATTAGAAAAGGCGATGTCGTGGATACCTGCCGAATGCCCATCAAACGAAAAAATTTCTTTACCTATTTTTATATCCCATATTTTTGCACTCCCATCACTACTACAAGAGGCGATAGCGCTTCCATTAGAATTCCATTCAACATCTTCTATTAAGCCCTGATGTCCCTTTAACGGCAATACCATTCCACTATTTTCGATATCCCAAACACCAACTACATAGTCACGACTACCAGAAACAAGTGTGCGTTGATCGTTTGCTAACGCAAGGGACAGTACACCACCAGTATGACCCTTTAATGTTCGAATTTCTGTCCCATCAACCATTGACCAAATCCGTATGGAATTATCTTCACTGCAAGAGACAATCGAACTTCCATTATCAACAAATAGCGCATCATTTACCCAACCAGTATGACCCTCAAACAACATGACCTGATCACCCGACACGGCATCCCATAACCGCATCGTGTTATCCGCACTACAAGAAAGTAAAAAAGAATCGTCAGGACTAAAGAGGATTTTGGACACCCTCTGTGTATGACCCTGCATTGGAATTACTATTTCTACCCCAGTATTTGTATCCCAAATACGAATCGAATTGTCATCGCTGCAGGTTGCGAATCGAGAACCATCGCTAGTAAAGTCGCCATCCCATACGCTACCCTCGTGCCCTGAGAGTGTAAATAATTCATTACCACTCTTAACATCCCAGAGTCTCGCTGTTTTATCCACACTACAGGATGCTAATATCTTTCCATCTGGGCTGAACACGGCAGAATGAATTCCACGACCATGCCGATCAAGTTTCGATTTCACGCTACCATCAATCATATCTCGAATATAAATAGTTCCATCCCAACTGGCAGAGGCAAATTTGTTTCCGTCAGGACTCATCGCAAGAACATGCACAGGACTTTTATGTTCATCAAGGATTTTGACTGCATCTTTAGACTGTACGCTGAGATACTGCCACTCAAATGGGAGTTCCACGTAAGAGGGATTCCCTTTGACTTGACAAGCTGCCGAAAGTCGACGTCTTGCAGAGGGATAATCTCCACGTTGAACTGCTGCAGTCGCAGCATGGATATGGCTGACATAGAGTTGAGCGTTCGCCTCATCCTTCAAAGCAATCGCAAGCAATTTTTCTTTTCTAGCTTCGAGAGCGTAATTCATTGAAACAGCGATACCAGCAATGAGTAGTAGGGCAATCGTGACAACCGCTGCAAAAAGACCTTTGTTCCGTCGTATTGTTTTCTTTAACCTGTAACTTGTGGTCTCAGGACCAGCTGACAATGGCTCGCCACGAATATACCGCCGCAAATCATCCGCCATATTCTTCGCTGAATCGTACCGTTCTTCCGGAAGTTTCCTAAGCGCTTTCAAAGGAATCCACTCCAATTCTTTACGAAGCAATCCCACAAGAGTAGAGACGTTTATTTGTCTTGATCGAGCAATTCTCTTTGAGACAACTGAGTCTAATGAAGAGATATGCGTGCTTGGGCGAGGTGGATCTTGCTCACAAACAATATCCCGAAATTTTTCAAGCCCCGAATCATACAAAACTTCGGGATCAAATGGCAATTTGCCAGTAAGCAATTCGTACAGCACAACACCAAGTGCGTATACATCCGTTCTTGTATCAATCAAAGACACCTTCATATCTGCTTGCTCTGGGCTCATGTACGCTGGTGTACCAATGAACCTTCCAATTTGTGTCATAAATGTTTGGTCAGTCAACTTCCCTGAAGTTGCTTTTGCCACGCCAAAATCAATTATTTTCGGCTCAAGAATGCCCTTGTCGTTCATCACAACCATGATGTTGCTGGGTTTGAGATCTCGATGGATGACGCCTTTGGAATGCGCATGTTGAATTGCATCACACACCTTTGCCATTAGTTCAAGTCGCTCCCTCGTAGTCAGCTTATGCATATCACACGATTCTGTAATGGGATTTCCCTCAACATACTCAAGGACAAAATAAGGACGACCCTCTTTCGTTACACCAGCATCGTAAACTTGTGCAATACCTTGGTGATGCATAATTGCAAGCGCTTGTCTCTCCGCTTCAAATCTGGCAATAACTTGCTTCGTGTCCATCCCTGCTTTAACAATTTTTAATGCTACCTTCCTTCGTACAGGTGAAGATTGACCTGCGAGGTAGACGATGCCCATCCCTCCCTCTCCGAGAATACTAATGATGCGGTATCCATCGATTGAATCGCCTAGTTGATGATCAACAGCGATATCGCATACTTTTTCTTCTGAAATTTCAGTTTGAGCAGAAGTGAAATGATGTTTCAATAATGATTCCACCTCTGCTCGAAGGACTTGATCATTCAAGCACTCTTTGTCTAAGAATGCATTGCGGTCAACTGTAGGCATATCACATACAGCTTCAAAAATTGCATGTACACGCATGTGATCTTTTGTCATTTGCCATCAACCTCAGGAGGAAATCTTCTGAAGGTAGCATAGCACGAAACTCCTACTCCTTCTATGGATACCTCAATCAGTATAGGAATGGGTAAATGTATGTTTTTTTGCAACACTCTCTGAGTTAACTATCCTATAAATATTTTCATTTACTAAGGCGCAACCGCCTAATAATCGTTCTGCAACAGCAAACTTATATAAAGAATTAGTTCGCGTTCCTTAAAGGTTCTAGATAATAAAGTGAAAGAATTCTTAAAACCTTATGTGTTTCATAATCACCGCGTCATAACTTTCAATTTGTTTACTCCATTACTCAAATACCATTCAAACCCCCACCACCACCACACACACATTCTTTATCCTGTTAGTAATTGCACCACTATTACGAGAACAAGTACGAATGTAGAGCATAGGTAGGAGATTCGATCTTTTTGCTTAAGTTGTTTTTGATGCATGCAAAGGTTCCTGATTTGGCGTTATTAGTACATGCGATTACTAGGATTTAATCTTTAAAATTTTCAATTTTTTATTCAAAACTCTCCTTATTTAGTTCACTACGAAACCACGCATCTGCATACTCCCAATCTTTTGTTCCTTGTTTTGGATCTGCCTCAAGGGTTTGAGCAGTTTGTTTCACGGAAAATCGGGTGATAGGGCTAAAAAAACTTATATTTTGCCAGTGCGCTGATGGCTTATCTCGGGTCCACAATCGCTGTTTGCCGTTCACCGGATAAATGTCGCATAGCCCTCTGATGCACTTACTTGGCAATTCTTCCCAAAAAACAGGGTGTTGCATTCTCATTCCCTAGTGCAACAAAGTCGAGTATCTACGTCAGATATTTCTTGGCGGGCATTCTCCTTTGATACTGATATTCTATATTGATGAATGAACTTACTATTGCAATGATTAGTGATGTGTTCGTTGGGGAAGAAGCCAAAGAACGCCTCACCACCTGCTTGACGAAAGCAAAAGAGCAAGGCGCTGACCTTGCGGTGCTTCCAGAAATAGCGTGCAATCCATGGGCGCCAGCAACCAAATTACGCAAAGATGAAGATGCAGAAGAATTAGGCGGATTTCGCACCAAACTACAGTCTGAAGCAGCAAAAAAGTCAGGAATTGGATTAGTAGGTGCTGCCATATTGAAAGAAGGCGAAACTCGGTACAACACCTGCTTGCTTTGGAATGAGAAGGGCGAACTTCTTGGCACCTATCAAAAAAATCATATTCCAGAAGAAGACGGTTTCTGGGAAACAAGTCACTACTCCCAAGCCCACGAAAGTATGGGCTTCCCTGTGTTTCATTTTCGGGGGTTCAATATTGGCATTCAGATATGTTCTGATATGAATCGCCCACAGGGCTCGCACTTGCTAGCAGCCGCAGGTGCTGATGTCATAGTCGGACCTCGTTCAACTGAAATCGCAACCTACGACAAATGGCGGCCTGTTTGGATTGCCAACGCACTGACAACTGGCTGTTATGTTTGTTCCGTAAACAGACCTGCACCCGAGGAAGGTGTCCTTATAGGTGGTGCTTCCATCGCAGTAGCACCAAATGGCGAAGTTTTAGCTGAAAGTTGCGACGCAATAACTGTCTTTACAGTGCGTCGAAGTACGATAGAACAATCTAGGATTGATTACCCCGGCTACCTACCCTGCCGAAGCGATGTATACGCTCGTTGTTGGGGAGAAATAAAGGATTCACTAGGATGAAAAACGAACGACTAAACAATCTCGAAATAGAACTCATTTCACTCAAGAAGAATGTTCGTCGGTGGCGAGTTGCATCATGGACACTTCTTTTTGGAGCATGCCTACTCGCTGCCGATGTCGTTGGACCGACTGTCATCGATCACCTTGTAGTAAATCGAATTGATGTCTTGGGTGATACTGGAACACCAGTTGTTTCAATTTCCAAGACAGATGTTGGCGGAAGAATTGATTTATACAATCAACAGGGTACTAATTTGCTCCGCGTGTCCAGCACACCAAGTGGTGGCGACGTAGCGATTTGGGATGATGCTGGCACAAATGTTGCTGGTCTTTGGTCAACGAACAGAGGCGGGGCTTTTTCATTATGGAACGAAAAAGGTGAAGAATTATCACAGTTTGCTAGTGGCGCTTTAACGTTAAGCGGTAGCAACGCTTCGTTACAAATTCAAAATGAACATGGTATACCTGTCGCAGTTGTTGCAAGTGATCCTCAAGCAAATGGTCGATTGCAAATTGCAGATGCAAAAGGAATTGTTGTTTCCGAAATGGCAATGCTTCCTACTATTGGCGGCAGCGTTATTGTCAACTCTTCTTCTGGTAAGAGGATGGGGATGCTTGCCGCAACAGATAAAGGTGGACGGTTAAACATAATGAACGCTTTTGGGGTTCCAGTATTAGTTGCTTCAACAGTTGGTAAAACCAACGGAGGAGCAATGACAATAACAAATTTAAGAGGCATTCCAATCGTCACCATGAAAACTGATGCGAGCAATCGAGGCTTGGTTGAGATTATGGATGAAGATGGGGAAGGTACTCGGCGCTTAATACCTATACGAGGTTACTCCCCTTGAACTTCTTTTATTTCAATGCGTCCATCTTCGAGTTCTTTAGCGAACTCTAATTCTTTAAGCGCTTCAAGAGCAGCGAGTTGTTCCGCTTGTTTTTTTGATGCCCCCCATTTTGAAGAAAATCTTCTTCCACTTAGCTCAACACAAATTTCAAAACATTTGGCGTGATCGGGTCCCTTTTCATCAAGAACTATGTACGCTGGTGCAAAACCTGCAATTTTCTGACCAACTTGTTGTAGTACCGATTTGTAATTGTCCTGATGGGTCGAGGCAGCAGCATCATCTAAGCGATTACCGACAGACCGCAAGATAAACTCCTGCGCCGTAACAAAATCGCTATCGAGATAAATTGCTCCAATGACTGCCTCATAGGCTGCTCCTGAAACAGAATCAGGAATCTCACCCCCACCCATGCCCTTGCCGACTTGTAAAATTCGATTTAAGTCAAGTGCTTGCGCTATTTCTGCGCAAACCTTTCGGCTTACCACAGTTGATTTAATCTTCGTCATTTCCCCCTCTTCAAAATCTGGAAAGCGGGCAAACGTTTCGTAACAAACAACGAATCCAAGAACTGCATCTCCAAGAAACTCGAGTCGTTCATTACTCTGCTCTCGATGATCAACCGCTGATGAATGTGATAGCGCTTGCTCAAGGAGTTGTTTATCCTTAAATGAGTAGCCAATAATGCCTTGGGCTAGGTCGATCCAATCGTTATCCATAAGCGTCGGAGTCCCTTCTTGGAACCCACAAACACATATTGTACAACCCTTGCGGTTTTATGCCATCTGGAGTATCATGCACCGCTGGGTTGAGAAATCCGAATCAGGAGTTTAGAAATGGCTGTTCATTATCCAAGACGTAATAGTAAGATTAAACGCGCCCGCTCAATTGGTTTCCGTGCACGCATGAAAACCAAAAACGGTCGCAAGATTATCTCTCGACAACGACGTATTGGTCGAACTATCAGTTAATTTCCTCCTCGCTTATCCTTACAATTTTCCAAACTCCATGGTCGCTCCAAAGGCGACCATTTTTTTAGAGTTAAGGTTTCAGTTTTTTGGCTTATTGTCATTGTTTGGGGGTTCTTGACCATATTCAAGAAAATGTAGGATTTGGGATTTTGAGGTATCTAAATCTCCTGAAGTATCGATGCCGCATGTAGAAAACATCGCATACGTGGATAACCGATTGAGTCTGGCTTCTTTGTTCCCTGCTTTAAGTTCAGGTCTATCCCTACAGCAAGAGATTCGACCCTTGGTTACCTCTTCGCTTGCCGTGAGGTTAAACACAATTGCAGTAGTACCAAGAGCCTTCTTTACAGCATGAATCATCGGCGCTCCTCCACCTAGTGAAACGACTCCTTCTTTCTCAAGCAATGGAGGAATGACATGAAACTCCGCATCACGCCATCCCTGCTCCCCAACATGCTCCCATGCATCTAAAACTGTCTTGAATCCAAGGTATCTAAGCACTTCTTCGTCGGTATCAAAGAAGGGTACCTGTAATTCTTTTGCAAGCCAGCGCCCTAGGGTTGTTTTCCCAGAACCTCGAAAACCGATAAATGCAATCGTTGTCATGCTTTCATGGTATGCTCGAATCTCAATGTCTGCCGATATACCAAATCTTTTTAAGAATAATGAAGTTCCTCTTGATGGACTCGTTGGAAAGTTGGTTTCGGTCATAGGGTATGGGAACCAAGGAAAAGCACATGCCCAAAACCTTCGTGACAGTGGCATCGATGTCATTGTTGGAGCAAGGAATCCAGAAGAAGCGAAAGTATCGGGATTCAAAACTGGAACCATCGCTGAGGCAGCTTCTGCGGATCTTCTCATTATTGCCCTTCCGGATGAAATACAAGGCTCAATATATACGTCCCAAATCGAACCAAACCTAAAGTCTGGTGCAACTATAGGTTTCATCCATGGTTTTGCGATCAATTTTGGGCATATCGACCCTCCACCTGGGATTGGAGTTGTTATGGTCGCACCGAAAGGACCGGGAGTCACCCTCCGCAACACTTTCCTTAATGGAAGTGGGGTCTTAGCCCTTATGGCAATCGAACGAGAGAATAGTGAAGGTACAGCTCGCGACCTCGCGTTGGGCTGGTCAGCGGGTATTGGTTCTGGGAGAGTAGGCGTACTAGAGTCAACATTCAAAGATGAGACCGAAACGGA
>CAYZEX010000052.1:0-8868 GCA_964477675.1 uncultured Isosphaeraceae bacterium | reverse complement strand
TGTTCTTTTTATATTTGGCTGGAGAGCAATGCGGTACCTTTGGTTCCCCTTGCTTTATCTCTTTGTGTTTGGTCAAACAATCTCAGATCGTTTTATGGAAATAGTTACGTTTGAGTTGCAGGACATTGCATCGATAGGGTCATATTATGGTCTTTCGTTCTTAGGGTTAGACATGACACGGGCAGGAAATACCCTTGATATTTTCTTCGATGGCGAAACCTATCCATTAAATATTGCTGAAGCTTGCTCAGGCATGAGAATGCTGATGGCTTTCTTTGCCCTTGGGGTTGCGATGGCATTCACTGGGTTGAAATATTTTTGGCAACGTGCCATATTAGTTGGGCTAGCCATTCCAACAGCGGTTTTTGTAAATATTCTTAGGGTTATGACACTAGGGTTACTGAGTATTGCAGACAGCGGATTTTCTTCTGGAGATTTTCATACTTTCGTAGGAACCTTGTGGTTGATTCCTGCTTTCTTAATCTACCTAGGAATTGTGTGGGTTTTAAAAAACTTGATTATTGAAGAAGAAGATGTAGATGAAGAACCGCCGCAAGAGCGAACAATCCGTTTCACTGGGTCTGCATTCGCTGGCTTCTTTGTAGCGATTGTGATGCTTGCATCTTCGGCGGTAGCGTTTCAAGTTGGTGCGAACTATTTAAATGTTATTTTACATAAAGAACCGGTCTATCCACGAAAAAACTTTTCGGTGATTCCAACCAAGTTTTTGGGTTGGGAGCGTACAGAAGATGATGCAAGGTTTGACGCGGCAGGAGTTGAGGCGTTGGGAACAGAATTGTATTTGAGCAGAATTTACTCAAATATAAATCGTTCGGTTCCAACACTACATTTGCATATTGCTTACTACACGGGCCAAGTGGATGCTGTGCCACACGTCCCCGACCGTTGTATGGTAGCTGGTGGATTTGTTCCACTTACGCCTGAGCCAAAAACACTGCCTTTGAATATTGACACAACAACGTGGGCTGACGACAACTCGGAAGAACTTGACGGAGTACCCTACCCTGTTGTTACAGACTGGAATAAATTGACTGAACAGGAAGAGATAATACGAATGCCTTTAGGTGATTTTGAAATTCGTATTACAGAATTTAGTCATCCGCAAATTGGAGACGATCACTTTTTTGCAGGATATTTTTTCATTGCCAACGGCAAGACTACCGCATATCCAGAACGCATACGCCTACTTGCATTCGACAGATCTTCCCAGTTTGCATACTATTGCAAGTTGCAGTTTACATTGCGTGGTGATAGTGAGTTTACTGTAGAAAAATTTGTGGATATAGTTTCAGAATTCTCAAAAGATTTATTGCCCGAAGTCATGAGATGTTTGCCAGATTGGGCAGAAGTCACTTCACCACTAAATGAAACAAGAGCTTTAGAGAACTAGGATAAGTAACAAAATGGCAACAAAAAAGAAATTGAAAACCTCAAACAAAAAGTTACAAAAGAAAAGATTAGCAAGAACTAATAAGAAACTTCTCACCGTCGTTGTTTCGTTGATTGTGGTTGTGATAATAGGTTTAGGTGGGTTATGGTTTTTTGTTGAATACAAGGGAGCGGCACGCAATGTTCGCTCTGGTGATGCGTCTATGGAAGAGGGTGCATATAAAGCTGCGTATAAACAATACGGAAGGGCAGTACGAAAAGAACCAACTAATTTGGAATACGTGCATAAACTTAAGGAAGCATTGTTGAAAGTGGTTCCCGTCACCATGGTTGAATCAAGACAAATGTACGATGAATACGTAAGCACCATTGTGCACGAAGCAAGGTATAACCCATCAGATATTGACGCGCATTTGAGAGTTGCCCAAGAAATGTATCGTGCGGCTAATCTTACGGGAGAAAATGTGTATTGGAGCAGAATGCGGTTAGCGGCTGGAACAGGTTTAGACAGAGTGCCACAAGACCACCCCCGTCGTCATGAATTACTTTTATATAGAGGTCTGGCTTCTTTGAGGATTGAAGACGCATCGATGACAGAGGCATACGATGATTTTGGCAATATCCGTTTTCCTGGCGAAGGTGATATTGAAAGCGTATTGGAAGTGGACCCAGGAAATGCAAACGCGTGGTCAGCACTCGCTCATGGTAGAATGGCAGTGTATTACCGCCTAAAAGATGGCAATAATACAAAACAAGCAAATCGAAACAGAGAATTTGCAAACAACACACTCAACAAAGCTATTGAAGTTGCCGGTGATAGTTTTGAGGTCTCATTGACCGTTTTGCGCGAAATGTTGTTAAGGAGAACCAACCTCTACCAGAAGAAAGTTACAAAACCAAGCTCTGTATCAGAAGACCAACTCGATGAGGCCACGCAAAAAATCGTTGATGCAGCTGACCAACTTGTTGCGTCTTATGATCCTTCAGAACATTATCCAAGAGCGGGAGAAGCAGCTTCATTGCTTGTTGCAACAAACAGCGATGGTAATGAGAAAGCTGTAACTGTTCTACAGAGAACAGTTGATATGTTTCAGACAGACTTCATAAGACAGTACACGCTCACAGATATATTAGTAGGGTTAGGAAAATATGAAGAAGCGGGTGCCATCGCGCAGTCAATCCTCGATGCTGAAAAGCAACCGGTTGGGCTTGACGCGACCTCGTTATTTCTTGTTAGACCAGTTGTTGCCCAATCTTTAGTTCGCCTAAATATAGAACAGGCATCTATTGAGGAGGACGAACAACAAAAGCTAGCCTTTATTAACGAAGCAAAACAATACAGAGAGATTTTATTTGATTTGGTTTCTGGTGATAAAAATAACCAATTGCTAATGTATGCAGACGGAGTTATTGCTCTAACAGAAGAAGACTACGATAAAGCTGCTACGTTACTTGAAGAAGCAATCTCAAGGAATCCTTTATTAAGAGCGGATGTATACATGCAGTCAGCAGTTGCTCTTACGAATGTTGGGGCGGTCGGATTGGCAATAGAAAGATTACGAGTTGCAATCGATAAAGACCCAAAACTTTCATACTATCTCATGAAAGCTGGTCTTGAATTACGGGTTTCTGATAGCACGTCAGCAGCTAAAACGCTGTCTGTTCTTTCAGAAAAAGATCGAAGTAATGAAAAAGCACAAGAATTGATTAATCTAATTGCACTTCAGCAACGTGGTCTTGATAAAGACAACTTTACTGATCAAACCTTAGCGGTTATAGCAGCATCAGAAGATTTGTTACGTCTGAAAAAATTTGATAAAGCGTTGCAAGTTCTCAATGATGAAGTGGATCGAATTATTGAACAGGATTGGCGTCTCTATCTCGCAATTTCAAATGTGTACTTAGGAATGGATGAGAAAGAAGAAGCTATCAAGTTTCTGGAAAAATCTATTGAGATAGCTCCAAATCCTGACGTCTTGATGCCAAGGTTGTTTACATTGCAGTCAGACAATAGAATTGATGCCACGATTATGTATGTTGAGTCAAAGGGGACAACCGAGGAAAGTAAGGCTGAAGAATTAGCTGTTTCCTTGTATGAATTGGGAATGACATTATTAGGCGAAGCTAATCGCTGGTCACATACAGGTAATTCTGTGGAGTCGAAAAAGGCAAGGGAAGAATCTAAAAGGGCTTTGGAAGCAAGTGTTACTTATCAGGAATTGGCGGCATCGCTTGGTGCTGATATGTCGAGAATAGCATTACTGAAATTCAATCAATCATTGTCAGAAGATAACCTTGATAAGGCGGAACTATTATTAGAAGAACTTCTCGTATCGGTAGAAGATAAAGAAGTCATCGCCAACTCAAAGGCTTCATTCTTTTTAGCTAAAGCTGCGAAGGCAAAACAAAAAGGGGAGATGGATGTATATGATGCGCACACAAAGAAAGCGCATTCAATTGCTGAACAGTTGGTTCAAGAAGCAAGTATTTCTGACAATGCGTGGAGTACATTTGGAAGAGTGTTGGTGGAAATAGGAGAGATTAACGAGGCAGTAGATGCATACGCTGAAGCATACAGAATTTCACCACGAAACAAACAAAATATCCTGAACTATGTACGAACGCTGTTTAGACAGAATAAAGATCCACAAAGGTGGCTTCGGGTTTTACGAATGGCAATCAAGCAGTTTCCAAACGACAGGCAACTAATGGAAACGTGGCTCGATGCTGAAAAAGTGTATGGGGATATGTGGAAAGTGCTTGTTTATCGTTTTAATCAATACAGTTTAAATCCCGAAGACCGGTCAAACACGCTAGAACTTGCCCTCTTGTTAGTAAATATTGAACCTGATCGAGAATTAATCAGAAACAAGACTGGTGAACCAACGTATACCGTACGCGACTGGGATAAATTGAGTGCCCAGGGGAGAACAAACACCATAAACAATGTCAGAAAACAATGGGATGAAACGATTAACGAAATTCTTAGCGTTGTAAGTACAGATGTCGATACTACAGTTAGATTAGCAGCTATACATGCTTCTATTCATAGAGATTTGGGCCAGTTGGATCAATCGTCTGAAATATGGGATCGTTACTTAGAGAGCGTAAAAGAAGAAGATAATTACGCAACTGCAACCATTGCGGCAGCGCAATTTTTGTTTGATGCAAACCGAGGATCACAAGCGGTTGAATTGCTCAAGAGCGCTAGAGATAAGCAAAGCGATCGGTTTGAAATAGATGCCGCGCTTGGTTCGATGCATTATCTTGGGGGTTTGTTTAAGGAAGCAGCAGAATTTCTTAAAACTCCAGCGGAGTTAAATCACGACAATGTATTGCTATCAAGAATGATTGAGTCTTTGGCAATGTCTGGTCAGTTTGAAGAGGCCGAACGGGCAATGGAAAAACTTACTTCAACGAACACCGAATATGCTGCTGCAATGCTTCGGGTATTAATTTTCCGAGTGAAAAGCGAACAAATGCTCGCCCAAGGTGATATCACGGGTGGTAGAGCGGCTTTGAAGTCCTACAGAGATGCATTGAGAGTTGCTATTAATACGGATATCAATAGCGCTGTGCCGTACATGCAACTTTGCAAAAGTTTGCTTAATGAATACCGCCTTACGCAAGACAAGGTCTTGCTAGAAGAAGCTCTGGATGTTGCAGACGAGGCGACAGCAGCAGGTCAACAGACAGAACAATTTGTAATTATTCGTGCGGACGTATTGCAGGCTGACGGTCAACTTGACCGTTCTATAGAAAGATTATCAGGGCACCTAGCTGAAAACCCTGAATCAAATGCAGTGAGAGAGCGATTGATTGAAGCGTATCTTGATGCAGATAATGTTGAGAAGGCATTGGCGGTTGCTTTAGCTGGAGTAAAACGTGATCCATCTGATGCTTTGTGGCACACACAACTTGGAGATCTATACCTTCGAGCGAATGATGATAGAGGCAAGGCAGTAGAATCATATCTATCTGCAATTCAGAGAGATCCTTCAGTCATTCTACTTTTTAATATTGACGTTGTTACTCGTACTGATCAGGACCTACCAAACCAAACCTTGTTATCGATGGCGAGGGGTCCTCTATCTAAATTACATCCTATATCTGGTGCAATTGAAGCCAAGGCGCTGAACAATCTTGGGTATCGTCGGGATGCACTTCTGGCTATGGCTCGGACTTGGAATAAGTACCAACACGCTATTCAAAAGGGTTGGATTCCTCCACAAGCAATAGGAACTTGGTTTCTTGATTTACAAACCTTGTTTAAGGATGATCCCGCCGCAGGTGAAGCATTTGTTAAGGATTTGACAAATGGAAAAATTACTCCAACGCAGAGTTCTGGTCTTGCAGCTTATTACAAAGAATTTGGAGAGGATTATCTTGATAAGTCAATCGAGATTATTGATGCAGGACTCGACTATCCAACCATAACTTCAGATGAAAGAGCTGGTTTACTCATGTTACGAGGGGGACTTTTGGTGGAATCAAAAAGGTATGAAGAGGGTGTCGCCTCATTCCAAATCCTTGCAAACGAATCAAACTCTCCGCTTGTGCAAAATAACATTGCGTACATTGTTGGTGTTTATCAGGATAAACCCACAGAAGGGTTAGCGATTGCTAAAGGAGCGGCTAAGCTTGCTCCGAGAAACCCATCGGTTATTGATACGGTTGCAGAATTGTATAGCCGAATAGGTTCATATCAAAAGGCAGCAGATACGTTGGACTTTCTCTTGCAACTCAATCCTTCAAACTCTATTGCTATGGCAAAGTTATCGTTGTTGTACACAGAACACCTCGGTGACCCAGAACGTGGAATCGTTTATGCTCAAAGAGGTAGAAGCCAAACCCCACGCGCTCCAGAAGTCCTTGATGCGATGGGTTGGGGCTATTATCGGACCGGTAAAAAAGACCTAGCGCGAGAATCCATTGAACGATCCATTCTGCAAGGCGATACCCTGAATGCGTATCTACATTTGGCACAGATAGTTACAGAGGATTTAGAATTCGAAAAAGCATTGGGTCATATACGCATGGCTGAAGAACTTACAGAAGATGCGTATTCGATGCGTAGAATTCAGACCCTGAAGGACGATATTCGCAAGAAGCAAACGGAAAACGCAGATAATTAGTAAGAATTAATAAACATGCCATCACCAACTAAAACTATTGGAACCCCAAATAGACAGATGCCAAAAGGTCGAGCACTCGACCCAGTTCGAGTACTTCGTCGGTATTGGAAAGGAATTCCCATTTGGGGGCTGGTTGGAGCAATTATTGGAACGGGCGCGTTCTTCTTGTTGTCTCGAGTCTACCCCCTATACACTGGGGATATTCAATTTGAAGTTCGACCAGGTTTAAGCGACTCTTCAGAAATTGGAACGACCGATTCTATCAATGACAAGATGGTAGAGCGTGTTGCGTCTACTCAGACGTACTTGATAAAGCAACCAACCATTTTATCCCAAGCGATCAATGACCGCACGATGATGGAGACGCAGTGGATTCAACAATTTCTAGATCCAATCACAGGTGTTTTGCTAATTGATGATGCACTCGATGCTTTGGAGGAAGAATTATCGACACCCATTAAACGAGGGACTAACCTTTTCGGCATACGTTGGTCAGGTCATAACCCCGCCGATGTTCCGATTGTACTCGGGGCAGTTGCAGCTTCATATATGAAACGCATTGAAGAACTTGATGACGAAGGATTTCGAGCCAATGCTAAAGTTTTTGAAGACGAAGGTCGGCGAATTAAATTTATGTTGCAAGACCTTAATGATGACTTGAAAGCTTTCATTCAAGCAAAGGGTATTACAACTCTCGATGACACGCGTTTCTCGACAACGATGTTTGAAACACAGCGGCTGACTGAATCGATGACTGAAACAAGGCAGGCATTGACCTCACTTCGCCAAATATATCTTCAAATTTCGGCGAAACTTGATGGAACGTTGGAAGCGACAATGGAAGATCGCCTTGACGCAGAACGAGACCCGATCATCGTCCGGCAAGAACAAATTTTAGAACAACTCGAAGCAAATCTTCGGGGATTCAGAGAACGTTTCGATTCTTCACATCCACAAATTAAGGATTCTGAGATAACTGTTAAGGCAACAAAAGATCAGATTGAAGATAGCATCGATGAGATTATCAAAAGAAACCTTAACGCTCAATTAATGAATACTATAAAACAAAGAGAACAACTTTTAGCGAGTCTTGAGCGACTTGAACAGGAGATTGAAACAAATGATGCAGCGTTACGAGATCTTGCCGCAAACCAATCGCAATATGAACACATGGAATCATCCCGTAAACAATTAGAATTACAGCGTGATGAAAATACCCGTTTGATTTCCAGTTTAAAACTCATGCAATTGCGTACAGATGCAGGTCGAATTAGACAAGCAACTCCACCAATTGAACCACGGCTAAAATCTTTCCCACTCATTGAGGTCATGTTGCCGGCAGGTATTTTTCTAGGCGTCGCTGCGTTTCTTGGAATTGTATTCTTGCGTGAAATCACTGATCAAAAAATTCGTAGTTCAAGTGATGTGTTTGTTATTCCTGGTGCGAAAGTTGCCGGAGTTCTTCCTGACGTTGATGAGGATCCCTCTGGGATCGATACGCCAGAATTGGCGGTTGTACATAGTGACGATGGTGTCTTTGCAGAATCATGCCGTCAGGCGTGGGTAGGTGTAAACCGATCCATGCAACATTCTGCACATCAATCCCTTCTTGTTCTTTCAGCTGCACCCGAAGCGGGCTCAACAACCATCATTGGTAACTTTGCGTGCTCAGCATATATTTCGGGGTTAAAGAGTGTGGTAGTTGATTGTAACTTTAGACGACCGAACCTTGGCTCGATGTTTGATTTAGACGACGCTTCTCTCGGAGTTGCTGATTTACTAGCCGGAAGTGCCGATCTTGCAGGTGTAATTCAAAAAACGGGAACGGGTGTAGATGTGATTACTGCGGGTAATCCCGCCAATCGTCTTTTTCAACGACTCGGAAGTGAACGTATGAAGAGTATCTTTGCTCAATTACGAGATGAATATGACCTTGTTCTTATAGACGCTCCTCCTTCTATCGTTGCTGGGGACGCTGTATTGTTAGCTAATCTTGTCGACGCCATTGTTTTAGTCGTGCGCAGTGACCGAGACGATAGAGGACTTGTCGCAAGAGTTATTCGAGAGCTCGGTGAATCGCGTGCTGAAATACTCGGAGTTATGCTCAATGCAGCGGTCGGAACAGTCGGAGGTTATTTCCGCAAAAATTATCTTGCAATGATTACATACTCAGATCAGGAAGATGTAGAAGAGTAATAGAACATGATTATTATGGACACCCTAGAGCCAGTTATTCAGGTTGGGTGGTTTTCGTTTTTACTTCGGTATATTCCTATTTTGATTGTTGCTTTTATAGTTTCTCTGATTGCAACTCCACTGATGA
>CAYZEX010000051.1:0-8912 GCA_964477675.1 uncultured Isosphaeraceae bacterium | reverse complement strand
AATCACCGTATCGATGTGTTTCTTCCACATGGAATTGGCATCTATTTTGGTTTGTTGTTTGTTCTGCAACTATGTTGCCGACATCGCCAACTTGCCCACCAGCCTCGGCATAAAAAGATGTTTTATCAAGGACAACACCAAAAACCATGGAGTCATCAGCTTTGCCAACAAGTTCTTTACCGTTCCAAATAGCCTTGACCCGACCTGTTGTAACGCCATTCCCATACTTCCTAGAGTCGTTTGTAGGTTCAATTCCAAGCGTTTCAAGTTTTCCTAGGACCTCCGGAGGAAGGTGCATTTTTTTGTCGGTTTCATTCGTGGCTCGAGATGTTTCCCTTGCCCTTTCCATAAGAAGTTCGTAACCTTCTCGGTCAACTGTCATCGATCGCTCTTCAGCCATAACCTCAGTTAGGTCAATCGGGAAACCAAACGTATCGTGAAGAGTGAAAGCGCTTTGAGCATCAATGCAATTCCCATCACCATCAACCACCGCTTTTTCGAATAGTTCAATTCCTCTGTCTAACGTCTTTAAGAAACTTTCTTCTTCGTCAAATATTATCTGTTCGATGTGTGATTGGTTTTCTATGATTTCTGGAAACACATTTCCGAGTGTCTCTGCAACAGAAGGCACTAATTTATATAGGAGCGGGCCATCAACATCTAGAGTTTGGTGTGCGTGGCGAACTCCACGTCGTAGAATTCGGCGAAGAACATATTCTCTTCCTGCTGCACCAGGTCTTCCTCCATCTGCGATTGCAACTACAAGACAGCGTATGTGGTCAGCGAGAACTCGATATGCAACATCAGTTTGGTCGTCTAATTTGCGTCCGTATGGTGGTGCTCCAGTGAGTTTTGTTATGTCTGCAAAAATAGGAGCCCAAAGATCGGTGTCGTAGTTACTTTTCTTTCCCTGTAAAACACGAACGATTCTTTCAAACCCCATTCCAGTATCAACATGTTGATTTGGAAGGGGAGTTAATGTTCCATCATCGCTACGGTTGTATTGTATAAAAACCAAATTCCAAATTTCAATTACATCTGGGTCATCTAAGTTGACTAAATGTCCACCGCTTTTATCTGGGGTCGAATCATAATGGATTTCACTGCACGGTCCACAGGGGCCTGTGTTTCCCATTTCCCAAAAATTATCTTTTCTATCCCACCGAGTGATGTGTGAATGGTCTATATCGGTATGTTCTTTCCACAGATTTTCTGCTTCAACATCTGCTTCAAGCCCATCTTTCTCATCTCCAGCAAACACTGTGACATAAAGCCGGTCTTTTTCAAGTCCCCAGACCTCAGTAAATAGTTGCCAAGCCCATTTAATAGCATCTTCTTTGAAGTAATCGCCGAATGACCAGTTCCCAAGCATCTCAAAAAAAGTGTGATGGTAGGTATCAAGACCAACATCTTCAAGGTCATTGTGTTTTCCGCCAGCTCGAATACATTTTTGGGTGTCAACTGCTCGGGTAAACGACCTTGTACCTCGACCAAGAAATACGTCTTTAAATTGGTTCATCCCAGCATTTGCAAACAACAAAGTAGGGTCATCATGTGGGACTACTGAACTAGATGGGACTTCTGTGTGTCCGCATCGTTCTGTAAAAAAATCTATGAACTGTTTTCGAATATCTCTAGCTCGTAATGGCATACGGTCATTCTCTTGTGGTTGAAAACGCGGATTGTACTCGGATACAGTAAACCTGCGATAAAAAGACGCACTTTCTGGTATCCTATGCGGTTCAGATGACGAATCGCACACCAATTATTGGCGGAAACTGGAAGATGAACACTGATTTAGAATCAGGGATTTCTCTTGCAAGTGAAGTAGCGGATGCTGTTAAATCGTGCAATGGTTGTGATGTTGTTATTTATCCCCCATTCCCGTACCTACAGGCAGTCTATGGTGTGATTAGTCAAACTAACTTAATTTTGGGCGCTCAGAATATGTGGTTTGAAGAGAATGGCGCATATACTGGCGAGATAAGCGCACAAATGCTACAAGACATGTCCGTCAAAAGTGTGCTTGTTGGTCACAGTGAACGCAGGCATATTTTGGGTGAATCAGATGCCCTAATCGCCAAAAAAGTTGAATCAGCAATTAAGAATGGCTTTCAAACCATTCTGTGTTTGGGCGAATCATTTGATCAGCGAGAAGCGGGGAACACACTGGATGTAGTTTTAAGTCAACTCAGGAGTGGGCTTGAGTTGGTGGACAAAGATGCTATGCATAATGTCGTAGTCGCTTATGAACCCGTTTGGGCAATTGGCACTGGCAAAACCGCAACTCCAAACGATGCCCAGACCGTGCATAAAGCTATTCGCGACTCTATTGAAGAGTTATTTGACAGTTCAACTTCCCAGCAAACTCGTATTCAGTATGGCGGTTCTGTCAAACCAGATAATGCTACCGAGTTATTTGCTTGCGAAGATATAGACGGAGCACTTGTTGGTGGCTCCTCTTTGTCGCCTGACTCATTTACCGCTATAGTGATGGCGGTCTGTAACGGCTAATACAATTAATGGAAAATCCCTTATGAACAACACCTTCCTAATCCTAACAATTGCACTCATAGTTATTTCTGTAGCAATGATTCTCATTATTTTGGTTCAACGTCCACAAGGGGGAGGTTTAGCATCAGCGTTTGGGGGTGCAGGCGGTGGTGGAACAGATACTGTTTTTGGTGGGCGAGTTGGTGATGCGCTTACCGTAATGACCGTTGTTGCATTTGTGTTATTTCTTGGTTTAGCAGTTTCCTTAAACCTTGTTGAGAGCAAGACTGTAACCGATGAAGTACAACCAGACGCTCCTGCTGTTGTGTCAACGGATACCCAAAACGAGCAAATTCCTCCAGTAACTGGCGACACAAACTCGGATGAAACAAATTAACCATGCTCAGGTCTATGACTGGTTTTGGAAGCGCATCAAGCCACAAAGAAGGCGCTTCACTTCAGGTAGAAGTGAGGACAGTCAACAACAAGTTTTATAAGGCTAATATTCGATTACCCGAACCGCTTCAAAGTATTGAAACGGATATTGATGTTGCTGTTTCCAAACTTCTTTCTCGCGGGAGTGTTACAGTAACGGTTAAGTTTGTTGATAATTCAGAACATGGGGTAGCGACAATTAACAAGGAAACGCTCTCAAATTATATTAAACAAATAGGAGATTTGGATTCTTCAGTGACCGTTGATGTGAGTCGCTTGCTTACACTTCCTGGCGTACTTTCGAGTAGCCCTTACGATGGCGTGGTGGAACGAAACAAACATGAACTTATGGGTCTTGTTCATGAAGCTTGTTGTGATGTGGTCGAAATGAGAAAACGGGAAGGAAAGGTCCTCGAAGAGGATTTGTGCTTACATCTAGGAAAAATTGAAAAGCATCTATCTTTCATAAAGGATCGAGCCCCAGAAATTGTCGAGGAATATCAAGCTCGACTCCGGCAGCGCGTACAAAATCTTCTTTCTGAGAGAGGCAAGAATGTTGACGAAGAAGACCTTCTTCGCGAAGTTGCAGTGTTTGCTGAAAAAACAGATATTGCTGAAGAAATTTCGCGACTTGCAGGACATCTTGTTCAGTTCAGAGAGTTGATTCATGCTTCTGGCCAAGAGCCGGTAGGAAGAACCCTTGATTTCCTGTCGCAAGAAATGCTTCGAGAATCAAATACCATTGCTAGTAAATGTCTTGATGGAGATACGAGTCGGCGGATTGTTGACATAAAGGGTGCTGTTGATCGAATCAAAGAACAGGTTCAGAATGCAGAATAACATTGATTTTAAATATTTGCCTTAGAATTGAAAAACACTAAAATAGCATAGTGCCAGATAATTCTGACAATATTGGTCGAACACCTCATCTTGGACCATTGGTCGAAGATGTTACTATCGCTGAAGAAATTAGTGGGAAAGACCTCGCTTTGGTGCTTAGCCATTACGAGCTTGGCGCAATTAATCGAATTGCTGAATACAGAAAGGGATCACGTAGATCGGCCAAGGTAATTGTTGGAGCCGATAAAGGCAAATATCTCTTAAAGCGAAGAGCCCAAGGAATAAATATAAAAACGCAGGTGTTGTTTGCGCATACCATTCAGAAGCAATTGGAAGAACACCGTTTCCCAGTAGCAGGTCTGGTGAGTACTACTAATGGCGACTCTTTTGTTGAACACGATGGACGAATCTATGAGTTGTTTCGATTCATCAAGGGAAGACGATTTGATAAAACGAATCCCGCAGCAGCAGAATCCGGAAGGATACTTGCACACTTCCATAATATTTTGCGAGAGTTTCCCTTCGAATCGTCTGTGAAAAACAGCATGTTTCATCAGGGCGACAGTTTTTTAGACACTATTTCTGAAGTGGACGATGTTTTAAAGAGATTTGAAACAAAAGAGCAACTTGAAGGGATACACGAAACAGTTGCCTTTTTGAGAGAGCAATATTCAACGGCAACGAAGCAGGTTGAATCTGTAGGGCTTTCTTCATTGCCAACCGGAATCGTTCATGGAGACTGGCATCCTGGGAACATGATTTATAATGATGGAGAAATTATTGCCGTTATAGATTTTGATTCTTTGAGATATGCTCAGAGAGTTACAGATATTGCCAATGGGGCACTCCAGTTTTCAATGCGAATGGGCGATGCAGAAGATGTTGAGCAATGGCCAAATACATTTCGTGGGCACACTATTCAATCCATGGTGCACACTTACGACCAATTCACAACACTTCCAACGATGGCATCAGAAAGATCATTAGTTCCACACCTCATGATTGAGGCACTTATAGTTGAGAGTATTGTTCCAATTCATAAGACAGGAAGTTTCGGTAGAGTTCGAGGTTCTGTCTTTTTACAAATGGTTGAGAGAAAACTAAAATGGTTGATTCCTAGAACTGAAAGGATAATCGAAGTGATTCAACCCCCGCTGAGTGATGAGGATAGTTTTAATGAGTAAAGACCTCGTTACACTATTTTGTCCACCGACCGAATTTGAGGCAAATGTATTGGCAATTGTGTTGCGTGATCATGGAATTGACGCATTTGTATTTGCAACACCAACTATAGGAGTTGGAGTTGGGCTAAACTCCGGCCGACTAGGCGTACCTTTACAAGTAAAACGTGAAGATGTTGAATTGGCAAAACAAGTTTTACTTGAGAATAAGCACCATTCCATTGACATTGATTGGGGTGAACTTGAAGTTGGAAATGATGATTCAGAATATGAACCGTCCCTAATGCCAATTACAGCCAGAGTAGCTTTTTTTGCAGTCCTTCTTTCACTCATCTCTGGTTTACTTGTTTTAATCATTCAGTTTTTAAACTGAGTTAAAAAATCATCAATAGCATCAGCGTCGCCAGGCCCCATCGGACCAACCGGTGTCATTAAAACCCAGTCGGTAACATCTTGAACCGTAATTGTTTCTTTTTGGCCCTCAACGAGTGTTGTTACGATGCTTGGTTGATGTGCCAATTCTCCAACAACCTCATTGCCATTTACTTCAACAACCCTAAACCAAAGATATTCTCTAGGAGATTCATCATCCTCGGCATGTATCCACGGTACCTGCACCATACAGCCAGCATGTTCACTCTTTCCTATTTGCCCCGATGCTTTGAGCAATAAATCCCACTTATCTTGGGCTAGTTTAGTACTGCGTTCTGTTGAGCGCATTGTTTTGACTACAGCCGTTTCACCTTGATGCAATGTTTTAACTGCATCCTCTGGATAAACAAAGGTGGCATCAGAGGACGCAATAGCGACTGTTGGTATGTTTCGATCCTCTTTGCCAGGCATATTATCCTGGAGCATTGCCATCGCTTTATTGCATGGCATTAATGACACAAGCAAGTTTGAACCTAACGACATCGGTTGCCCAGCAGGTGGGAGAGATGTTTCAAGTGTGAGCGCTGCAAGACCATCCACAATGTGAACCGATTCAGAAGCATACACAGCAGGAACTCCAAACATTTCAAGTTCAACTCGACCACAACGTGTAAGTCCATGTGTTGAAACCCATGCCCAACGCTCCTCTGGTTCAGCATTTTCTGGAGCTTCAACCAGTCGAGTAATCCAGAGTATTTCTTCTGGTGGCTCGATGTCGTCGTTTACAAATACTTGTTCCAGAATATCACTCGGAAACCATCTGCCTGTAGGTAAATCGCAAATACTATGTACTCCCAATTTGCTTCCAGCAAGCAAACGCATAAGATTAGCAAAATGCGTTAACGGATCAGATGGATGAAGTACCGTTTGAAGAGCAAGAATACAACCAGCCTCAATTTCAGCAGCTTCTCTTGCCGCTTCTACCAGTGGTTCTACCCAGAGGATAACGTCAGTTGGTAGACCTTCAATTCGTATTCTTGCTGCCCATGATATTTCCTTTCCCGGTGTTTCAACTGGCTCAGCCTCAACGGTTTCACCAACAAATGTTGCTATTGCTTTCGTAACAACGTTCATTGTTGGGTGTTCTTCGCCAGAAATAATGGCGCGAAGATCGGTCGGAGTAGGTTGTTGTAACTCCCATGGTCGTTCTTGAGAGAGTCCATCAAATTCTAAAATATTAAAGTCATTTGTCATGTTGTTTACTTCTTAATTCGCAACTATATTAATGATTTTGTTTGGAACGATAATTACTTTTTTAATTGTGAGGTTAGCAAGGAGCTCGCTGATTATGGGATCTTGCAAAGCAACACCCTCAACAACTTCATTACTAGCGTTTGCAGGAACAGTCACACGGCCACGAACTTTACCCATAATTTGTACTGGTAACTCCAGCTCATCCTCTACGAGTTGTGCAGGATCAAAAGATGGCCACTCTGAAGTTGCAATAAAACCTTCACCACCAATTTTGGCGTACAGTTCTTGTGCAATATGTGGCGCAAATGGGGCAAGCAAACGAAGGAAACGATTAAGTTGGTTAGAGGTTAGTTTTCCAGACGATGTGGCTGAGTTTACAAACTCAATCATGGATGCAATAGCAGTGTTAAAGGAGAGGTTAGGAATGTCTTCGGTTACTTTTGCAATAGTTGCGTGCAAAGCACGCTCGACGGAGTCATTGGACTTTTCTAGAAGTGACGCATGAAGTTCACCGGTCTGTTCATCAAGGGCCAAACGCCAAACTCGTTGAAGGAATCTGTGCACACCAACAATATCCCTTGTGTTCCATGGAGCCGATGATTCAAGAGGTCCCATGTACATCTCATAGAGGCGCAAAGTATCGGCGCCGTATTCCGCAATAACATCATCTGGATTGACAACGTTTTTCAGTGATTTACTCATTTTTGCGATGACGTGTTCTACTTCTTCGCCAGTTTCTATTTCTACGAATTTCCCGTCCTGTTTAGTTACTTTGTCAGATGGAACAAGCGATTTATTTTTCCGTTGGTAGGCATAACTTGTTAGTAACCCCTGATGGAAAAGCTTTTGAAAGGGTTCGCTACTTGAAACCTTTTTAAGATCGTAGAGTATTTTGTGCCAGAATCTTGCATAAAGAAGATGAAGAACCGCGTGCTCTGCACCCCCGATGTAAAGGTCGGTGCCATTTTCCATCCAATATTCTTCAGCATCTTTGTCTACAAATCGGTTGTCGCAATTTGGGCTGCAGTATCTAACTTCATACCAACATGAACCAGCCCATCCAGGCATAGTATTTGCTTCACGAGTTACGGGAGTGTTTGGTGCCAAAACAGAAGAATCAACACCGGCCTCCCCAGCGGTTGTGTGTAACCAATCTTTTGCTTTTCCAAGTAGTGGGGCGGGTTCATCAGATTCAGCAGGGGCGTAATCGTCTAAATCAGGAAGTACAACAGGTAAAGCGGAGGAACTTACAGGATAGTGGTTGCCATTTGAATCAAAGACAATTGGAAATGGCTCCCCCCAATATCGTTGGCGGGAAAAGAGCCAGTCACGTAGGCGGTAATTAATTTTTGCTGAACCGATCCCGCTTTCTTCAAGCCAAGTAATTACTTTTTGTTTTGCTTCAACAGTTTGTAGGCCATCGATAGAAAGTACGTCGCTTGATGAATTGACAGAAGTTCCATTTCCAGAAAAACAACCGTCGGTTGCCTCGTCGGGTGTAACGACCTCTATTATTTCTATGTCATGTTGGCTTGCAAAATCATGGTCACGCTGGTCGTGAGCAGGGACTGCCATGATGGCGCCATGCCCGTAACCCATTAAAACATAATCAGCAATCCAAACAGGAATTTCCCTACCCGTCGCAGGGTTTTCAACGAACAAACCAGAAAAGATGCCGGTTTTATCTTTAGAGTCAGCCATGCGGTCGACATCCGCACGATTTTTTGCTTCAGCTGCATAGGCAGAGAGTTTGTTACCGTCGCATCCCGGTGGCGGTGATGCAATAAGTTCATCTACTAATGGGTGCTCTGGTGCAAGCACCATAAAGGTAACACCAAACAACGTGTCTGGTCGGGTGGTGTAGACACGTATGGAGCCGAAATTTTTACTGTTGAAGTCGATATCAGCACCCTCACTTCTACCAATCCACTCCTCTTGCATTCGCAAAGTTGATTGGGGCCAATCTAGTCCTTTTAAATCATTGAGTAGGCGGTCTGCGTAGGAGGTTATTCTAAACATCCACTGTCGAAGCGGCCTTCGTACAACTGGGAAACCACCACGTTCGCTTAAACCATCGATAACCTCTTCGTTTGCAAGTACGGTTCCAAGTTTTGGACACCAATTCACTACTTGTTCACCAAGGTATGCTAGACGGTGATTGTTGATGTACGCTGTTTTATCTTCATCGTTCATTGTTCCCCAGTCGCAATTCTCTATCGCAATCTCTCCAGAGTTTAAACCGTCAATAAGCGACTGGATTGGCCTTGCTTTGTTTGATTTTGGGTCAAACCATGCGTTGTATGCTTGAAGCCAAATCCACTGTGTCCACTTGTAATA
>CAYZEX010000050.1:0-8943 GCA_964477675.1 uncultured Isosphaeraceae bacterium | reverse complement strand
CCCAGTGTATATAATTGAAGACGATGAAATTAATGCTTTTGCAGCGAGGGTCATTCGACCAGCAGATGAAAAAACAACCCACTGCTCCAGCAATCATCGTAGAAATACCTGGATGTTCATAGTGAATTGCTAAATCCGTATCAATAACAACCGCTACCCTTAGACCTTCGAGGGAATATGATGCAGGTTTTTCGACTAACATTTGGTCTTCTGCTGCTTGCCGCCCAGCACCAATAAAGCCAAAAACGCTACAGCCTGTTCCAAAAGCCGATATGCCAAGTGCAAATAATAGGAGTATTCGATTCATAGAATGCCTTTATGAAGAAGGATTTTAAAGCCCCAAGACACAAGAAAGAGAGCGATTAAAAGAAAAAATATTCGACTTGGGCGATAACGATACAACAAAGGTTGGAATGAATACCCCGTAAAGCAGGTAATAAAACCACCAATAGCCACAAACAAGGCAGCGATTGCAAGAACCATCCCCATTGGCTGGGTCATGAATGCAGTGAGCAACTCTCCTTTGACAGTGTGGCTCCAAGCAGTCGTCATACCACAGGTTGGGCAGGGTATATCGGCAGCTAAAATCCATCCGCACTCTGGAAGCCCCAATTGTCTATGCGTACCAACCCCAGAACCCGATGGGCTAAGAAAAAATGCAATGACTAGAAGTGCCACGGCCGTAATGGCGATGCCTAGTGCATGCGTTCTTCTTGAGCGACCCGACACTTCGGGGGGGCATAATTCAACATTTCCTTCCTGCTCTTGCACAATTGGTACAGGATACCCTCACCAGTTCCCAAAGACCACAATTAGACTAATTAAATAACCCTCGAGTATTAAAACCTAGTTTAATGGGGTGCAATACACGCCTTTATTGCCTTCAACTTCAACTTCTGTCAGAAGATGAAGCCGCACACCGCTTCCATGCAAATCTGCAACAGATACGGCATCGTCGGTAAAGAGGTGTTGCTCAGGGCTTGATGATGTATCAAGTTGAAGGCCACCGCACGCCATTGAAAGAAGTGTGTGGTGACGAACCACCCAAGAAACAACAATGGAAGCGTCTCTAAATTCTTTGGCTTGAGCAAGTACGTGTAACCGCCCATCTCCATCCACTCCAAGTTCAATATGATCGTACTCTGGGCACCGTGGAGAAATGGATAACAACCCTTCTATATGCGATGAGTAATTATTTTGTATTACTACCTTTTCTTGTTCTGCCACAACTTGTTCAATCGTTTCATTTGGTTCTTCAATTACTTGAGTTCTAACTGGTTCTGTTTCTTCAGTCTTAAAGCGATGCGTCGTGGGCAAAGCATCTTCAACAACTTCTTTATCTGTTGTTATACGCAAACGGCTCATTAAATCCACAACATTACTTGTACGAGCAAATGAGACCTGGGAAATAACATTGCTTCCGCTACTCATTGCAGGCAATGGTTGACCGGTTTCTAATTGAATGCCAAGTTGGTGATGAGCGGTCTGTGCAATCCGGCTTGCTGCTTCACTCGATGCCCGTTCTTCAGCGCCAACGATAACCAAGCGAATAGGTGGAAGTACTTCACTCTCTCCTGAAACTGCAATAATACCTTTCAGCAAACGATAAGCGCCGACTACCGCGGCCTGATCTGCTCCAGAAAGAAGCGTGACACAGTCGGCATCACAATGGAGTAGCGATGTTGGGTCTGCATCTGCTGGCGGTTGTACAATCCAGTTTGTAATCGGAATGTCAACTTGTTCAATCACATCTTCAATTGAAGTACAAGCGGTAAGATCGATGCATGCATTTTTCCCAATTACTGCCACATCAATAGTTTCATCATGCATTCGGACGAGCATCGCGTTGCCATCTTGTGCCTCTCGTCCAGCATAGGGAACTAACCACAAACCCCCCTGCACTGGCAAATGTGCAGGAAGCAATAATTCAATCGAAGTACTTGATTGAGAATCAGCATTGGTCGTAAACAGCGTCGCAAGTTGGGCGTATTGTTCAGAGTTCGGTGGCATCTGTTCCACCTTGGTGGTCTATTCGGCCAACAACTGGAGATTGTTGTGAACCTGAAAACGCTCCTACTCGCCTTGCAAGTTCCGCAGCCCGACCACCCTGCATCTGCCCAGTCTCAACAAAAGGAACTGGTGGCGAGTAAATATCTTCAAGCCAGTCAACAAGTGCTGTAAAATCTCTTTCGGCTTCGCTATCTGGGGCAAATTCACAAATTGGTTGCCCAAAACTTGCGGCTTCTCGAAGCGTTTCATGATCACGGATTACCATTGGGGCAACTTCCGGGGAGAAAGATTCTCGCAGCCGTTGTAACAACTTTTTTGCAAGGGGTGAAGGTCTATGAATCGATGGGATGATTCGGCAAGGGATTGGTTTACCAATCCGAGCAATGAGTGCATCAACGGTTTTACGTTGCCTCCTCGCACCACGTAGAGAAAAGTATCCTGTTTCAACCGGAATTAGTGCCTCGGTCGATGCCCGCAAGGCGTTGTATGTCAACAAACCGATATTGGGCGGGCAATCAATCACGCAACGGTCGAAATCATTGCTCCAAACTTTCAAGACACCCCCCAATCGTCGATCTCGGTCGGGCATGTTTTTAAGAGGGCTGTTTGGCGCCTCTAAAGCAGCCAACATCATCGTGCTCGGAGCTAAATGCAGATTCCTTGTGACTTCCCAAAGATATCTGTCCTTGTCAAGGGTTTCATCGTGTGGTGCAACCATCGCATCACCGATATGGTGTTCTATTTGTTCTTCTGGAACGCCAAGGCCCGCAGCACAATGTGCTTGGGGATCCATATCCACTAAAAGCGTTCTTAATCCACGGCTAGCATATATTGCTGCGAGGTTAATCGACGTTGTCTTTTTCCCGCAGCCACCTTTTTGGTTCAAAATTACAAATGTACCAAATATAACCCTCTCTGGGCTCAAAAAAACACGCGACTCTTCCTTATCGGAACTGCTAGGAGATTTCCTTGAGTATGAGACTGGGAACGGATGGGTTGTGCGTAAGAAGGAAGGTAATGGGTAACTAAAGAACCAACAATCTACATAGTTGCCCCAACCGTAGTCCATGCCAATCCGATTGCCCCATCATCAATCCCATCCATGATAGAGACCCCTTGTTGCGTTGGCAACACCAACCGAATTGAAGCATCTAAGGTTTTCTTGTCTGAACCCATCAACGAAAGTAACTCTTCAACTGGAACCGGAAGCGGAAGCCGTGTGGGCAAACCAAGTTTATTAAGCATGCCACGAATGCGATCAACATATTCTGCATCAATCAAGCCCTCCACTTCAGCACATGCTACTGCGGCACAGAGACCAATTGCAACGGCTTCACCATGTTGCAAGGACAATTCTGGCAACGGTTCAATGGCATGAGCAAACGTATGCCCAAGATTCAGTTGCACACGGCATCCTGATTCTCTTTCATCCTCTGCGACAACTTCTGCTTTTATAGTTGCGCATGTTGTCACCAGTTCAATGAGTGTGTCTTTATCTCGTGCGAAAATATCATCAACTTTCTTCTCAATCCAATCCATCAAATCATTGTGGCCGAGCATTGCGTGTTTCACGCACTCCGCAAGTCCACAGCGAAGTTGTCGATCATCGAGTGTTTGCAACACATCAACATCTGCGACGACAAGTTTTGGCTGCCAAAAAGAACCTGCTAGGTTCTTGCCCAGAACAACTTGGTTGGCGGATCGTTCTATTGGCAAATTAATTCCTGTTTTACCTCCGATAGATGCGTCAACCATCGCAAGCAGCGTCGTTGGAACTTGTATCAAGGGTACACCTCGCATGTAGGTTGCTGCTGCAAAGCCACCAATATCCCCAACGATACCTCCACCGACTGCAATAAGCGGAACGGTTCTGTCACACCCAAACTCAAGCATCGCAGACCAAATACGTTGGATTGATTCAATATTTTTGTTCGATTCCAAAGCTTCTACTGTACAAGAAGAACACTCTACAGAACACGATTGCATCGCTACTAACGCATGCGTGGTTTCGATATTGGCATCAAGAACAAACATACACTTTGTTATAGGAGAAATATCATCTACCATTGCACAGAGTTTGTGTAAAAAACCACTCCCAATTACGATGCTATACGAACGTTCTTTAAGTGATACTGTAACTGTATTCATTCTTCATGTTCCGATTGGTTATACATGGAAGCAAGAGCCTCTGAGGGATCATTTGGTAAAGATTCACTAGTCTCACTAGCTGCATCCAAAACCTCTTGAGTTCTAATTGTGGGATGGCGATGCACTTTCTTATTACTTTTTAATTTGTAAAACAATAAAATAACGATGCAGAAAATAGGTACCGCAAACAATTCAAATGGAAGATTCAAATTGTTCACAGAAGTTGTCATAACCATAGAAGATGTCACAAACGTAGGGTACACCCGTTTTTGTCTGTCGCGACCCTCCATTTCCATCGTTTTGTAAAACAGTGCCGGAGTTTCAAGTGTTTGTTTTAGTGCTATATTCACCGATCCAACAACATATAAACAGTAGAGGTCACCATCTTGATTGCGAACAAATAACTCATCTATCCCCTCCCAAGGAGTTTCTAGCGGAGTGGCAAGTTCAAGAATCCCTGAGAGCGTAAATATTTCTCCTCGATATCGTTGCGGAATTTGCAATAATTCTTTTGAAAGTGGAGTTGTAAAGTGCTGGTTCTTCCCTTCCCAACTCTTTACGTGATCCACAAGGGCTGCAAAGCCCTCGTCCCTCGTATCATCACCATCAACCACTGCATGAAGTCGTTTTTCAGTTTTATTATCAATCTGCGTTACATCTGCATGTGTCCCTCCAGCAGAGAGAATACAGAACAGGGCTACAATGGTCTCGAGTCGCATTTTTACAGGATACACTGTGCAACAAAGGCGTGAGTAGGGTATGATTCCTCGCCTTAGGTCCCATCGTCTAGTCAGGTCAGGACACCAGGTTTTCATCCTGGGAACAGGGGTTCGAATCCCCTTGGGATCATTAAGGTGAGGTACATTTAATGCTACAAATCATTCCATTGCTACTTGCATCAACAACAATAGATTTTCAACCAATCGATATAGTAACATCCACAACTCTTTCAATGGACCTATCTTATGACCGATTGGCCGTGGATGAACCAAACCAAAAACAACCCTCCAAAACCCTAACCCTCGCTTCAACTTGGGGCAAGAAAGATACTTGGAGATGGAACATTCAAGGTGGGTATGCCAAAGACGTTAAAGAATCCGACAACACATTATCTGTACTTGGCGTGGAATTTGATTATTTCATTGATGATAATTTGAGTATCGATTTCGGATTTTTAGGGATGAACGTTGACCAACAAGGTCCAAACACAAGAGGATTTAATTTCACCCTGCAATTTCGATGGCATTTCATCGCAGAAGATACATGGTCTATGTTTCTTGAAGGTGGTGCTGGTCTGCTACGAACAGGAGACCAAGTTCCCTCGGGAGGGTCAAAATTCAATTTCACCCCCCAAGCAGGAGTAGGTTTTTCTTTCGATGTTGGTAACAACAATCGTTGGTTACTTGGAGTGAAGTGGCATCACATCTCAAATGCAAATACATACAGCACAAATCCTGGGCGCGACAGCATCATGGTTTGGACTGGTATTTCACTTCCATTCTAAAAGGGTCTGACCCCCGGACTGACCCCCGACCTGACCCTTGAATTAACCGTTGAAGGCGGCAATCGCCAGCGAGACGTTATGCCCACCGAAACCAAAAGAATTGTTTAAAGCAACATTTATCTTTCGTTCCTGAGAAGTGTTTGCAACAAAATTCAAATCAAATCCTTCATCTGGATTGTCTAAATTAATTGTTGGAGGCATAACCCCATCGCAAATTGCCTTCACAACTGCAATAGACTCGATACCACCTGCTGCCCCAAGCATATGACCTGTGCATGACTTTGTAGAACTCATTGCAAGTTTATACGCATGATCACCGAACAACCCTTTGACCGCTGTAACTTCAGCAGCATCACCCAGAGGTGTTGAGGTGCCATGTGCATTGATGTAATCAACTTGTTCGGGTGTAATTTGAGCATGTCGAAGTGCAGATGCCATAGCAGCCCTTGCTCCTGCACCTTCAGCGTCTGGCGCTGCGATATGTCCTGCGTCACCCGTTATCCCAAATCCAATTATTTCCGCAAGAATATGTGCACCACGTGCTTTTGCATGTTCTAATTCTTCAATTGCTAGAACTGCTGCGCCTTCGGCAAGCACAAAACCATCTCGATCTTGATCAAATGGACGAGACGCAAGCGTGGGCTCATCATTGCGGGTTGAGAGCGCTTTCATCGCAGAGAACGAACTTACACATACAGGCGAAACTGCACCCTCAGCACCACCTGCGAGAATAAAATCTGCCTGGTCTGAAGCGATAAACATGTACGCCTCTGCTAATGCGTGCCCACCTGTTGCGCACGCTGTTGCGGGGGCAGCATTAACGCCTCGTAAGTTAAACCGAATCGAAACATTACCAGCGGCTGCATTCACCATCAACTTAGGCACAGTAAATGGGCTTAAACGGCGTGGGCCTTTTTCCTGAAGAACCCCCGCAAAATGTTCAATCGTTTGAATTCCGCCAACACCTGAACCAATAACAACGCCACGTCGATACGCATCGCCTTGTTCCCAGTCCAAGCCACTATTTTCCATCGCTTCAATCGCTGCCCATAATCCAAGTTGAGCAAAACGGTCTGTTTTCTTAATCTCGCCGCGATCTAATTTGTCAGATGGATCCCAATCGCGTACTTCGCCCGCAATTCGGGCTATCCAACGTTCATCTTGTTCAAATGCCGTAATCGGACCAATTCCAGATCGGCCCTCAATTAGACCAGACCATATCGATTCGACATCGTGACCTAGATTTGAAATGGCTCCGAGACCCGTTATAACAACGCGGCGTTGAGACGTTGATGCCATGAAAATATCCTAAATTATTCAGCGCCAGATGAACCAGCGATAAAATCGACTGCGCTTCCAACTGTCTGAATTTGCTCTGCCTTATCATCTGGAATAGAAGTTGAAAAAGCATCTTCAAGTTCCATTACCAACTCAACAGTATCCAAACTGTCTGCGTTCAAGTCATTTGCAAAACTTGATTCTAACTGTACTTCTGATTTATCAACACCAAGCTGTGTTGAAACGATATCGATTACTTTTGCTTCAATTTCTGCACGTGTCATCGTGGGTATCTCCTTAAACCGCGACTATCGCGGGTATCGGCATTATATCACGGAGTTGAATTGGAGTGCCAATCGCATAAGGCAACTCTTAACAGGTCAACCCTCCATCAACAACAAGTACTTGACCTGTTACGTAACTCCCACCATCCGAGGCCAAATAGGAAACAGCCGCGGCTACTTCATCGGGCTGACCATACCGACGCAATGGAACTGTCTTTTCCACGCCCTTTCGAATCTCCTCACCTAAAACGGCGGTCATATCCGTCTCGATAAACCCGGGGGCAATTGCATTTGCTGTAATACCCTTTGAACCAAATTCTTTTGCTATTGTTTTTGTAAGACCAACTAACCCAGACTTTGCGGCAGCGTAATTAGCTTGGCCAGCGTTTCCGCTTAAACCGGTAACCGATGTGATGTTAATCATACGCCCCCAACGACCGCGCATCATAGACCTCGCCGCTGCTTTACACCCCGCAAATACTGCTTTTAGGTTTACGGCAATCACATCATCAAAATCTTCTTCAGTCATTCTTAACATCAAACCATCTTTTGTCATACCTGCGTTATTAACAAGAACATCGAGGCGACCGTACTCTTCAACAATCGATTCGATAACTGAGGTATACATCTTTGAGTCTGACAAATCACATGAATAAACGCTTGCGTTCCCATCATTAGATTCAATCTCTTTTTGAACATCAGAGAGCGCATCAGTATCTCTTGCAATCAAAGCGACAGTAAAACCGTCATGTGCAAGCCGTAAAGCAATAGCTTTTCCTATTCCACGGCTCGCTCCGGTTACGATTGCAACTCTGGCATTATCCTTGTTATCTACGTTTGAAATAACCAGTTCTCCAATCATTCATAAATATGTCTATTACCTTGGCCCCGCAGGTCCGCCTGGACCTCTTGGACCCCCAGGTCCCACGGGACCCCCTGGACCAGTTGGGCCACCTGGCTGCCTTCCGCCACCCTTTTGACCATCAGTATCCTTCAATTCGCCAACTAAAAGATAAACACTATCTTCATCTGGTTGCAAGGCAATTTCAGCAAGTTCTGTTTTGTATTCAAAGTATTGCTCAATCCAATTGCCATCAAGCAAGTTCACCAAGTCAGGTGGAGTTGCTACTGCATCGAATGTAACACTATCACCCATGCTTTCAAAATACCAAAGTTGCATTTGATACTCTAATCCAAATTCATAAATTGCCATCACGCATGATTTGCCTTCTGGGCTAACTCCAGTTTCCAAAAGAAGCGTAGTAACATCATTCATGATTGAGGCATAATCATCCGCAACCATAGCATCGAATTCAACTTGGTCAGCAAAAGAGAGCATGCTTTTTACAACAGGAATATCCACCTGCAACACTGCGTTGAAAAACGTAAGAATTGCAACACGCTGCGATTCTGAACGAGGAGCTTTATCTTCAGGAAGATAAATACGTGAATCAATAGAAAGTGAAGTGGAAAGGTCACTAACTCTTTTAGCTTTTGGCTTGGGCTTAGGCTTAGGCTTAGGTCTTTCCTGTACAACAGGTGCCGTTTTTTCTTCTTCGCCACCACAACCAATTCCAAACACAGAAAACGAAATGCACAGGGAAGCTACAATAATTTTTTTACTTAGGTTCATCATGGGGTTCTACCTTCACATCTCGAGTAATTCGTCGCATGAGCCCTCGTAGCACTCCGCTTGGGGCAAGTTCATGCCAACTGCAC
>CAYZEX010000049.1:0-8987 GCA_964477675.1 uncultured Isosphaeraceae bacterium | reverse complement strand
CCGGCATCTATGAAGACCTAAAACAAATATCACTTGAAGAACTTATTTGCAAGCAATGGGTCGAATGTTCTAAACAGGCAGAAGAAGACCTTTCAAAAATGGATCCTTCTAAAGTAATGCGAATTCGATATGAAGATTTTGTTGAAAAACCTGTCGAAATATACCGTGAAGTAGCTAATTTTTTTGAGATTGAATTAACTAAGAAAATTGAATCACAAATCAGCGAGATGGTTGACCCTAGCCGCCAAGACAAGTGGAAACGGCTAGACAAAGACATTTTGCGTCGATGTTTTCCTATTTTAAAAGATGAGATGCAAAGACATGGGTACAAGACAAACGAGATAGAAAAAATTCTTTCTGCTTAATCTTTTTGTAATTGTTGCAAGCGCCTTAAAAATTTTATCCGTCGCATTGCAGTGTTCTCACCTGCGTTTAGCTGACGATTGCCACTGTTTTTGTCACGAATTTTATTCTTTAAGTTTTCTGGACTCAAATCGCCTTCACTCATCTCATCCATTTCTTGAGCGCTTTTAGCTTTACGCTCTTCACGCCGTTTAGTTTCTTCATCGATTTTTAGCTGATACGTTATTTGAAAATCTTTTTGTTGATCTCTTGTGAGTAATTTCCACGCACGCTCTTGATAGGTTGTAATGTCCGGAGCTAACTCCATCAATTCAATCATTCTCGCTCGAGAATCTTCAGAAGGGACTTCGTCGCTTTTCTTTACTGCATTGTGATTTTTACGAATCGAAGCAAGTTCTTTTCCGTGCGTCTTGTGAAACAATTTTTGTTCTTCTTGAAGCTCTTTCATAACCAATTCGATTTCTTCTTGTTGTGTAGAAGAAAGTTCGATGGACTTTAATGAAGAAGTCCAGATTTTCATCTGAGACCGATTATTCATCTTTTGTTTTTTTCCTGTTTCATTTAATTTTCTGGAACGCATATCATCTTCGGTTACCTCTTCCCCAACAAATGAGGGACCGGCAAGTAGGTCATCTGATGGAGGTTTTGCAAAAGCAAAAGAGCAAAGGAAAAGTGTTGTGATTAATAGTGAAAAATGTATATGCATGAGATTGTTCCTTATTAAAGTTTCTGAGTTATCAACGAACAAATACCCCTATATAATGCCATGTTTCCTAAAAGAAAGGTGCCAAATGCCATTACAACCCTCAAATCTTCGCAATGCGCTAACCGAAATCGTCGATCCTGACTCTGGTAAGGACATCGTGACTGCTGGAATGGTCAAAGATATTCAGTCAATTGGAGAAGATATCTCTATAGAAATCGAATTAGCAACTATTGATAGCCCACTGCAGGCACGTTTTCGTGAAGAAATAGAACAGGCAATCCGTGCAGCTGGAAATGCTTGCCATGAAAATGTCGGGGCAATTACAGTAACATTTACCGCCGATACTCGCAGTGCAAATGAACGTGTTCGGGAAGACACAAACCCTCTGCCGGGAGTAAAAAAGATTATTGCGGTTGGCGCTGGCAAAGGAGGAGTTGGAAAGTCAACCGTCTCAACAATTCTTGCTGTAGGTCTTGCGAGGCAAGGCGCGAAAGTTGGGTTGCTTGATGGGGATATTTATGGTCCTTCAATGACAACAATGCTCGGCTTGCATCGCGAAGAATCAAGAGCGCAAGACAATTTCCTTCTGCCATTTGAAGCACATGGAATTAAAGCAATGACAATTGGAAAACTTGTCGAACCCGACAAGGCGTTAATCTGGAGAGGTCCAAGAGCGCATAGCGCCTTTTCCCAACTCGCAACACAAACAAAGTGGGGGAAACTAGATTACTTGATTGTCGACTTACCTCCAGGAACAGGTGATGTGCCACTTTCCCTTGCACAACTACTGCCACTTTCAGGAGCAGTGATTGTTTGCACCCCACAAGTAGTTGCGCAAGATGATGCAAGACGAGCAGTACGAATGTTCCAACAACTTGGCGTACCGATTTTAGGCCTTGTTGAAAATATGTCTTACTTCGTTGCTGATGACGGAAAAGAGTACGACCTATTTGGCAGAGGTGGTGGTCAACAAATGGCCGCTGCTATGAATTTAGAATTTCTTGGTGGCATCCCAATTCATCCAAATATGCGGATAGCTGCAGACACTGGCGAGCCTCTCAAAAACTGGGAAATAAACGAAACCATGTCATCATCCTTTGATAATGTCTGTAAAAACTTATCTGCTGCTTCCGAATCTTCGACTCCAAACCGCCCAACTATCAGCGTCAATTAATCAGAGAACTTTCGACGTTGTTTCGACGTGGCTCTCACCAAGAGCGAGTCCTCGCGAAAGTAACTGTCACTAAAAATCAACTAAGAAAAATTATCATCATAGTTGTAACAAGACCATTACTTAGACCATGCACAATCATTGATGGAAGCAATGTCCCCCTCCATTCTCGCATGAGATTCATACCTGTTGCAATTGCCATCAACGCAGGAATAGCAATCCACCCCTGAGGATGTATTGCTGCAAACAAAAACGATGTTAGCAATACACTAAGACTTATGCTCAAAACAATACCCAGCCTATTTGATGATGTTCGTAACTGTCGATAGAGCACTCCTCTAAACATTGTCTCTTCAACAATTGGCGCCGCAACTGCCGCTAGTACAATGAGTAGGAATCGTACTTGTATACCACCATTTGCTATTTCTAACACAATTGGATGAGCCCCACCACTCGTACCAGCAAATGGATCACTCCCAGCGCTAGCAGAAAACAGTGATTGAATAAAGACTAGAAACAGAACCAGAAGTACTCCAATTCCAAGAAAAGGAAGCATCATTGCGTAACCCGCAATCCCCCAGAGTGTTTCCTTCAGAATACCGCGTCCCTTTGTCCATCCAATATCGTTTTTTATTTGGCTCCACGAAATACCACGGATTCGTGCCCAACACAAAACAACCAAACTTCCAAAGAATGCCACAAGTGAAAGAGCCATTGCAATCGTTGTGTTGGCCTCGACAAAAACCTTACCTACTATTCCTGCAAATGACATAAAAACAACAAATGTAATGAGCCAAAGCGCAAAAACTTCAGCATAAATACCGTGATGGGTATACATGGTGTTCAATCCAGAAGAAACAGAACCGTTCAAAGCTCGCACGCTCATGACGATGAGACCAACAAACCCGAGCATCCCCGCAAGGACAATGGCCAAAAAAATCCCACCCACAATCTGTATTTTCCTTTCTGAAGATGACTCTATGACCTCTCGTTGTGTCTGATCTGCTTCCAATAATGCACCGAACCACCCTAGTGACGATTTCAAAATTTGCTTCGAACTAGTGCTGGAAATGCCATCCACTTTCTCATCGATTGCAGTTTGGGTTTCTGCCTGTTTTTCAGTCAACTCTTTATTCTGTTCGCTAAGTTCAAGATGCATTCGCAACGCTGATTGTTTCGCCAATTCGGGTTCGCCTAAAGCTATCATAAAGGCCATATATCTCTGTCTTTGCTCTACCGTTCCTGTATCAAGGATACTCGCCTGCGAAGCAATCTCATGCTCAGAACCCAGTAGTGAGGCGAAACCTAGAAGATATTCGCCTTGCAACTGAACCATCACCAAGCCAGTGGGATCCTCTGCTTCACCCTCGGATACCGGCTCTGGAATGGTTTGGAGGATTGCTATACCAAAAACAAACAAGATAATCAGCCCCCAAGCTACTTTGATGAATGGTGTTCGATGTTGGTTCATGCTCCAATGGTACCATCTACTGAGTTGACAAAATCCGCGTTTTTAGGTACATTTCCCTGTTCGCCCTTTTTATTTCAAGGGTGTAGAAGGATTTATTATTATGCCACGTCAAACAACATTTGCAAAACAAGGCGAAATTGAGCCAATCTGGCAGCACGTTGATGCTGATGGTAAAACACTCGGTCGTATGGCAACGACGATTGCCACCTACCTTATGGGCAAACACCGACCTGCTTGGACACCACACGTACTTTGCGGCGATTTCGTCGTTGTTACAAACGCTGAAAAAGTCGTCATGACTGGCAACAAACTACAACAAAAAACCCAACTTGTATACAGTGGATATCCAGGTGGTCTCAAAGCACACAAGTACAGCGATATGATTCAAAAGCACCCTGAGCGCATTATTGAACAAGCAGTTCGTCGAATGTTGCCAAAAACGAAACTAGGGCGCGAAATGTTTAGGCGTCTTAAGGTGTACAGTGGAAACACGCACCCACACACAAATCAGAAACCAGAAGCGTTAACCTGCTAATTTTTTTAGAATGCTAACGTGAGCATTCGACACATACAGTTCTCAAGAGGGGCTCCAAGAGCTTACGAACAAACATGACTGAAGAAACACAAACAAACGAAACCGCTGCAGTTACTGGAACGACTGAGACAACTGACGTAGCTGAAACCGTTGCAACTGAATCAAAACCGAACCCAACTCCAAAGAGCACTCCTCAAGATGGTCATTGGTGGTGGGGAACTGGTCGTCGAAAAGCAGCTATCGCTAGAGTACGTATCAAACCAGGCAACGGCTCTTTTAACGTAAACAAGAAGGATTTAACTGACTACTTTTCTGAACTTCGCGATCACCAAGACATCTTAAAAGTTCTTGAAAAAACTAATACAAAAGGTTCTCTAGATATCTTTGTAAACACAAATGGGGGTGGTTATACCGGCCAAGCAGGTGCTATTATTTTGGGCTTAGGTCGTGCACTTGCCAAGTATGATCCATCACTCGACGGTGTTCTTCGTAGTAATGGATATCTCTCTCGCGACCCACGGCGTGTCGAACGTAAGAAACCTGGCCAGCCAGGCGCACGGAAACGTTTCCAATTCTCAAAACGTTAATCAATACTTTTTCAAGTAAAACCCCATTGGACAACTTGGTTCAATGGGGTTTTTTATGGCCAATTACGAAGTTGCCTTGATATCCAATTCGCGCTTCTTCCCACCTCTACTCCAATTTCTTGAACTGTCCTTGGTTTTCCTGCCCAACCATACCGCAAGGAAACAATTGTTTGTAGCTCATCAGAAATTTGCATTGCTGACTCGGGCAAATCATGATTAGGAATCAGAAACGACCATGGCACACTGTGATGAAATGGATGATCTATTTGGATTTTGTGTTTCAATGCAGACGCTTTGTGTGGTTCTGATGTTGCATCAATGAATGGCAAATTTCGATCAAGAACTGAGGCTGGTGTTTTTGCAGCAACTTGCCCTTTCGATGGATCAAGCGTAGAGCAAACTTCGCTAACAATTTGAATGATCTCTTGCAAGAAGGTTAATGCTCTTTTTTCTGGCAACTCGTGCAATTGCCTTCCAGCATGTTGAACAGCAACAGCGAGAGATGAGGGCATTGCCTCAAGTATTACTTTCTGTTGCAGTAAAAAAGACCATCTCAAATCGGTCTCGATACGGTCAAGTAGTTTTTCAGTAGGAGTATACCCAAGAGTTTTTATCATCAAACTTGATCTTCTGCGAAGCAAATGCATTGCAGAAACTACTGGCACCTCTGCGTTATCTAGACTTGCAAACTCTTGTCTAATATCAAAAACCAACATTGGTGGCGCAACGCGCTGAACTGCAGGAGTACCAAAAATAATGTCTTGGGCATCAGATCTTGAAAAAATGTCAAGCTCAACAAATGGTATCTTCAGTTGTTTTAATCGAGTCGCACGTAACCGAGCTAATGTTTTTCGTATCGCCCCAGTTGTTCGTTGATATTGTCTTGTCAATTGTTCCCATGACACTCCGTTGCGTATTTGTTTTTCGATATCTCTTGCATCATTTCTAGAAAGGACTCTTGGCTGATTAAAAGTGGAGCGTGTTCTTTCTGATTGTTGTAACAATGTTCTAATTGTTTCAAGCCCTCGATTTGAATGTTTTGCGAGACCCGCTGCAACTTCACTAAGAGTTTTCTCCTTCCCTTTGTATTGCAATGCTAAATCAACAAGATATTTTTTTTCGCCTTTAGAAAGTCTTGAAAATTTCGAAGCTTTAAGAATTCTATTTTTATGCCGTGAAGTAAAGTTATCAAGCGATTGCTGAGAAATTCCTAGACGAAACTTGCCATTTCTATCAAGAACCCAGTGAAAAACTAACCCCTCTTTTCGAAGTCGGCTCAAAGTCCGAAGAGAAACGCCTAGTTTTTTTGAGGCTTGAATTACATCCAACGTTCCATCGCCTTGTAGTCGTAATGTCCTACTCACGATCGCAATAAATGCGACTAAATCACTTATTAAAGCACTACCCGGCAACATTGGTTGTTCCAATTTATCAACTCTATATCCAGTAACTCGAAACAGAACATAGTCAAATGGATAAAGTGACTCTTCTTCTATTTCTTTGAGTAAAGATTCTGCAGCAGCCATTTGTTTTCGTCGTACAGCTTCTGGCGCCCTAGAAACTTGCATTGCAAAATCTCGGATATGTTCAATGTGGAATTGCGGTGCTATGGGCATACATCAGCATTCCAAAAAAAGTAGCGGACGCACTTTTTCCAAAACACCACAAGCATAGGCTTTAGAATAAAACAGCTCTAGTGAATCTTTGTGCGCATCTGTAAATCTATAGTTGATGTGTTTTGTGACATATTCGAGAGCGTGTGAAGTATTCCAACCCCTAGAAGAAGAAGCCAATGAAACTATCTGCTCGATTCTATGCTGATTAAATTTTAATTGTCTCAAGAGAAGCATTGAAGTTCGATTAATCTTCGATTGTTCGATATCAGACCGAGCAAACCAGGTCGCAAAAACAAAAGGTAATCCAGTTTGTTTCTTCCACGCTTGACCTAAATCTAACCTGTATTCATATTCTTTCGAACAGTTACTCGTTACAACTTTATCCCCTATTATCAATACTGTATCTGGCCACTCTGCATTACACGCATGCAGAGAATGTATCTCAGTTGAGATTAGTTCAGGAACAATGCCAAACATATCTTTTAAAATAATTTGTAATAGTGCTATTGAGGTGTGGCTATCCGCATCACAATGCACTTTCGTTACGTCTTCAAATGGTACACGGCTACATAACTGCACGGTTAACGAATCACCATCACTGCTTAAAACCCCAACGGGCAGTATTCCCAATTCTGTTGAACTTCGCTGATAATCAATAGATGATGCAAGTGCAACATCCACCTCGCCGCTCTCAAGACACGTTATGAGTGCACTGGGAACCCTTGGTACCAATGCAAACCCTTCAACCGATGAAACACCTTGAATCAGAGGTACAGCATTTAAAAAATTAACAACTCCAACATTAATTAATCGCTCTTGAACACTAACCATTAGTGCATCATACCCACTCAGAACGTAATAACGATGGTTTTAACTGTTATCGGTCGCAATAATAAATATATGCACTTTCATGAACTACACCCACCAAGTAACCGATAATAGTAATTGAGAGATGTGTGTTCTCGAGCCCAAGCAACGAGAGGAAATACAAGGGACCGCCTACGGGCCGACCCACTTCGCTCTTAGCGTTACTTGGGCTCGACGACATTCGTCTTAAACTCTCTTTTCTCTCTCTCCAAAACGCTTGTTCCCGCCATTAGTGGCGGGAACCGTTTTTTTAATGATTCAGCAGTTTATTGACTATGCGTGTTTTCGGTTTCGCACTGGTATCACAATCTCAACCGATGGTTCGATGTACGACCGATGTACTTTAGGTGAAATACGACTGATGATTGCGTGCGGAACAACCCCCGCTGCTCGGGAAATTTTTTCAAGAGTTGCGTTGCTACTTTTGTCAGCAGAAATCAATTCGACGCCACAACCGATATCATTTCCAGCAACGTCCGTAAGGTCTATAGCAATTTGATCCATACAAACGCTTCCAATCACTGGAGCGTCGCCTAATGGTGTTTTAAAATGTTCATCAAATAATCTAACAAATGCACCTTCCCTTTCTCCTTCTGCACCTACACCCATTGGGTATCCAGCAGCATACCCAACAGGAACAATGCCAATTCGTGATGGTCGTTTCGCCAACCATTTACCAGAATATCCAACACACTCCCCTGCAGAAACCTCTTTCAGGTGTGCAAGACGGGAGCGCCAAGCAACAACTGGTTGCAAGCCAGCAATTGGCACAAGATTATTTGGGACTGTACCCGTCCATGCAAGTCCAACACGAACCATATCACGATGGGTCCAATCCCATTGCAATGTTGCAGCTGTGTTCGCTTCGTGCACAACGCACTCTGGAGGAAGTTGCAATGAGAGCGAATGCAGTACTTGATTCAACCGTTCGTGTTGTAAGAGAGTCAATGCCTCGTCGTGCACAGCAGATACAAAGTGAGTTAAGACGCCAGATAATTGCAACCTCGGATGATTAATCACTGTTTCGATAAGTCGTTTGGCGTTCGATAAGTGACAACCACCTCTATGAAGCCCCGTATCAATTTTAATTTGAACCTTCAGCGGAATTTTCAGCGTACTGGCTATTTGTAAAACCGATGCAAGATGGTCTTCGCCGTGCAACACCAGTTGCAGTTGTCCTGTCGTTAAACCTCGATACATGGGATGAAATCTATCAATAGAATGTACCGGAGCAAGTACTAGAATAGGCGTAGCATTGCAAGATCCGATGAGTTCCCCTGCTTCATCCGGGCTATAGACCGCCAACATATCCGCTTTTTTACCAAGAACTGAGGCAACTCGAACCGCACCAAGCCCATATCCGTCCGCTTTTACAACCGCACAGAGCCCACAATCTTTGCCAATATGATTACGAATCACGTTACAATTGTGATTAATTGCTCCAAGATCAATCTGGACAGTACTGTGTTGTATTGTTCGAAATGTATGCATCCGTGCAATTCTTACGTAACTAACCCCAACTATCAGAGAACGAATTCCTTCCAAGGTACCTATCGTCCACAATACGATTTTACCACCAAAACAATAGAGTACTAATGACTACGCCAAAAATTGATCTTGAAATCTTTGATACAGAACAAACGTTCACAAATATCGGATTAAACGAAAACC
>CAYZEX010000048.1:0-9214 GCA_964477675.1 uncultured Isosphaeraceae bacterium | reverse complement strand
GGAAGTCGCCCATGATCGCCGACACATCACCTCTTGGCCATATAGGCCCACAATCGTTACCCAACACTCGCAAAAATAACCTTCGGTTGCAAGCGGATCAATATAATGACCGATTGGGTTCGTTCTTTTCTAACTTGAACTGGACTGACCGCCAAATATTGGCTCTGCATTTTGCAGAACGACTTTCAGCATGGGAAATACATGTTGTTATGAATATGTCAATGAGTGACGTGCTGTGTCGAATACAGCGATTGCGAAAAATCGCAAGGGATTCGATTCAGGCATCACAACGAGGTTCTTCGCAACAACTATCTTTAAAATAATTGTCCGCAAGCGCAACGTAAATTGAACATTTGCAAAAGTAACTTGAGACCTTATACGCTATCAGTGCACCTGCAAGCATCGGCAATGTTGCGTGAACGGAGTCGGTCATTTCAACCATAATCACTACAGCGGTTACTGGGCTTTGCACAACAGCGGCAAAGAAACACGCCATTGCAATCATCATAATCATGTTTGGGTCAATGTCTGAAGCCCACTCAAATTGATGTAAGACATTGCTGAACCATTGGCCAAAACCTGCACCAGCTGAAAGAGAAGGATCGAACAAACCGCCTGGGATGCCACTAAGTAATGTCAATGCCGTTGCGCACAATCGTAGCGGTGCGTAATACCATGACATCTCTTCACCATTCATTAACATATTCTGTGCTTCGACATACCCTGTTCCTAAAGTTTGTCCAGCAGAAATCCAACCAATGAAACCAATACACAGCCCAAGAACCATTGGAACAAGAACTGGACGTCGTATCATCGCTTTCATAACTTTGGGATATACACAAACAATAAGGTAAGAGAAAAAACCTCCACACAATCCCATACACGCTGCTATCACAGGAACCAAGATCCATGTTGTCCACGTTGCCGGTAGGAATTGCACCTCTCCATAAAACCAGTAGTTACCAAACATGACAACACAAACAAAGCAGGCAACGGCAACGACAATGAGTAACACTCCCAAATTTCGTTTGTCAAAAGACCTACCTATTTCTTCAATTGAAAACACGATGCCAGCAATTGGAGCATTAAATGCAGCTGCAATTCCAGCAGCACCGCCCGCCAATATCAGCCCACGTTGAACCATGTATTGTGGCAAATCTATAATCTTTCTACAGAAGTACATTATGCATGCTCCGGCCTGCACAGTAGGTCCCTCTCGCCCCATAGATGCACCACTAAATAATCCAAAAGTAGTCAACAAAATCTTGCCAAGCAAGATTCGAATTGACAACATTCTTTTGCGGTTATTTTGATTGTGCATATTAAGGGCTGCAATTGTTTGTGGAATCCCCGTTCCTTCGGTGCCATTAAATAATTTGACACGCAAGAAGGTTATGATCGTCAAACCAATAGCAGGTAATAGAAAAAGAACCCACGGAGCTCTTTGCATGAGGTCGTCGTGGAGACGCTCGGACTGCTTGCCCATAAATGCAAAGTAATAGGCAACAATACCAACTCCGACAGCTCCAACAATGATAACAAGCCATGCTTGAAGTGAAAGTCGTTTTTTAGTTTGGCTTTCCATCAATGGGCAGGCACATTCCTAAAGAACCAACCCAAGGAAAGTAAATAAGATCCACTTAGTAGAAAATTAATACCTAGTAACAAACCAATCACTTCATAGGAATCTGGCCACATTAAAAGCATCAGCACTCCAAGCATGACCCCAATAATTCCGCTGAAGAAAGCCATGCCCCAGTGATTAGTATTTCCTCCACTCGACCGTAATGCCATTGAAGCAGAAATTTCAGCAAACCCTGACATCATAAAAAATATTGCGAGTACAACAGTGATTGTGGCGATTGCGGGAGATGGCATAAGAAGAAAAATTAAACCGAAAATGATTGCAACCAACCCACCACCAAGAGAGATAGGTTTTCTTGGACCGCTCTGAGAACTTAGCCCACCAAACAAAGCAATTCCTCCAACGAAAAGGAGGAGCCACCCTATAAACTCAACAATTGCCTCAACTGCAATCCCCGGTCTTGTGATGGCCAAGATTCCAAGTACAAAAAGTGCGATGCCTTCAACAATAAACCATTTCCATTTAATCATGCAGACAATAGTACCCCTAATGGCACAACTCTGCTTACAATCAGAGAAATGGATAAACCAATTGATTTAAGAAGTGATACCGTAACCAAACCAACGCAACCAATGCGTGAAGCGATGATGCAAGCACCTCTTGGCGACGATGTTTGGGGAGATGACCCAACTGTAAACGCATTGCAAGACAAGTGCGCTTCCCTGTTCGGAAAAGAAGATGCATGCTTCGTTCCATCTGGCACAATGGCAAATCAAACGGCTATTCGAAGTCACACGCAACCGGGCGACGAAATCATCGTGCATAAGGATAGTCACATTGTGTATTACGAAGCCGGTGGTGCCGCAGCATTAAGCGGGTGTGCATTTGCTCTTGCTTCAGGAAACCGTGGTTTTTTCACAGCAACAGATGTACGTGCACTCTACCGTCATGACGACGACCATTTTGGAAAGAGCAAACTCGTCTCTTTAGAAAATACACATAACCGTGGCGGTGGTTCAATCTGGCCCTTAGAGCAACTTGTCGAAGTTTGCGATGCTGCACATGAACTTGGACTAAACACCCATCTTGATGGCGCACGCATCTGGCATGCAATCGTTGCAACTGGCATCGATGCAGCAACTTGGGCAGCGCCATTTGATACCATTTCCGCTTGCTTTTCTAAGGGGCTCGGTTGCCCAGCAGGCTCCATTGTAATTGGGGATAAACAAACAATCCACAAAGTGAAGCGAGCAAGAAAAATGTTTGGTGGCACAATGCGACAAACAGGAATTCTCGCAGGAGCCGCCTCCTACGCACTCGATCATCACATCCACAGACTCCATGATGACCATGCAAATGCCAAGCGACTCGCTAAAGAACTGAACAGTATTGAAGGTTTATCTTGTAATGTAGAAAATACGGATACAAACCTAGTATTTTTTGATATCGACAAAATGCTTGGAGATGGCCCCTCAATATGCCGAAAGTTGTGGAAGAACGGCGTATTAGCTGAATCACTTGATTCTCAACGTATAAGATATGTGACGCATCTTGGCATCGCTGAATCTGATGTTGACAGAGCAATTCAAATAACAGCCGACACTTGTACCAATGCAGCACACTAGCACATACATTATTGGACTTCTGTTCACAACAACTTTTGCTTGCGGCGTTTCTACCGAAAGATTTAATTTTACTTGGAATGATATTAATACAAGGAATGTAATAGAGTGGAGGGTTGACACCGCGATTATTCAAGAAGGTAGTTCAATGCAGGAACTATCTTGTAGAGTATCTTTGGATTCGCAAGAAATTGAATCCGCCATTGATAATTTTGGAATCCCAAAAGCATGGACGTTAATTACGTATACCGATTCAAATGACCTTGCAAAAAAACAGAAAGAACTCCAAAAAAAATCTTCCTTGCATGGCATAACAATGATGGATAGAGAAGACAAGTTTGCAATTGATTACACTTGGGTAATAAATCAAAGTTCTAGAGAAATTCGAAATGTTGCCAAAACTATCCGCAGCGCGGCGAGGAGGCAGGGCTACCGCACAAGAAGAGAATTAGTGGGTGCGTTTTCCTCATTTGTACAGGCATTAGAATATCGCATTCCTCCGGAACATCGGGTCAATGATGAAGGAGAAATAATCCTCACTGCTGGAGCGATGGTGCCGTTAGATACTCTATCGAAACAATGGGGTGATTGCGATTCAAAATGCATGCTCTTTGCCTCTCTTGTCCACAGTATTGACCTTGTTAGAATTAAATTCATCATTTTGGATGATCACCTATTTGCAGCGGTTCAACTTGCTCCAACTAGAGATGATCATTCCATTAGATATAAGGGAGAAGATTGGGTTTTGATTGAGTTAACAGATGCATGGCCAATCGGCAGAGTACCAAATAAACATTTGGATGCTATTTCTAAAGGTAAATACGAAGTTAAAGATTTGAATTAACGAATGAACATAGCACATTACTTCCCAACAACACGGTTAACTGAAGGGGGTACCGTTCGAGCAGCGATTGATTTGTGTGCTGTGCTGGCACGCCGTGGGCACAATGTTACTTGGTTAACTTGTGACGATACTGATGTACCCAATGAGTGGAAGTCTGACGATGCAAATACTCCTACAGTAAAACATCTGGGAGCATTTTTAAAAGCTGGAAAACGTTTAACAAATGAACAACTCTCCCTTGTCTCAAAAGCAATTTATGAAATTGATGTTGTACATATTCATGCTATGTGGGATCCATCAAACCCACAAATCGCAAAAGTGTGCGACTCCAATAAAACACCATGGGTATTAAGCGTTCACGGCATGTTGGACGATTGGAGCATGAGTCAAAGAGGATTTAAAAAACAAATTTATCTTAATACTGTCGGGCGAAGAATGGTACGAAATGCTGCTGCGTTCCATACAACTGCCGAGGAAGAAAGGAGACAAGCTTCCCGTTGGTTAAAACACAATAATGTGTCTGTTATTCCTTGTATCGTTGACTTAGATGCTTATCAAGAAATCCCTTCACCAAATGAAGCCATCGATACATTCGGCGCAAGCGACAAACCAACAATTTTGTTTCTAAGCAGAGTCCATGAAAAAAAATCAATTGAGACATTGATTGATGCTGCAGCGATTTTAAAGAACAAGGGGCTCCCAGTTCGTGTTTTTATTGCTGGAACTGGAGAACAGTCTTACGTAGACTCCCTGAGATTACGTGCAACAGAAAAATGTGTTGAAGAAGATGTGACTTTATTAGGCATGGTTGTTGGCAACTTGAAATTATCCCTTTACGCACTTGCGGACATATTTGCTCTTCCAACTCAACAAGAAAATTTTGGGCTTGTGTATGCAGAAGCAATGTTGTGTGAAACTCCAACAATTGGAACCAAGGGTACAGATATTTGGAGAGAGTTAGAAGAAGCCGGCGCCATTATTGCAAATCGAACACCAGAGGCGTTTGCTGCCGCTATTGAAGAACTCTCAACTGACACACCAAATCTCTCGGCGTTGGGAAAAAGAGGTAGAGAGTACATGCTCCGATGGCTTAACACTGACACCGTTGCTTCTCAGTATGAAATCATGTATCAGGATTCGATTAACGAACGCTAATGGTGAACGTTTCTTCCCTTGTTGGGGGTTTACTTTTATCCCATGCTATGCGATATGAGAAGTGTAGCTTCGTTTCTCCCTTGCTACCTGTGCGTAGTTTCCACGTAGTAGTACCCGGTGCACCTATCCGTCCACTTGGATGAGCAGTAAATGTATGTGATTTGTTCTCTACAGCCTTTGGGTTTTCAATTTGCAATTCCCAATCATATCCAGTACTTGGATTACTGGGTAAAACAATTTCAAACGTTCGATTCTGTGCCAGGACAATGGTGCGGTCAGTATCTACAGGTAAAAACGGGCGGGTAATCATCCCGACGTCCTCGATTGCTGGTGATGTACAAGAAGAAAGAAGAAGCAAACAGAAAAGGTATGGCAAATATCGCATTGCCGAAGCATACCATTCTTAATCCTATTCGTCATCTGGAACCGGGCTCCCATGTGGATCTTTCTTCGCATCACCAAGCAGTGATTGCATCTCTGGCGTTGTTACATGTTCAAGACGCTCTGCCGACTGATGCAACTGGTGACTATCTTGAGGAAAATGTTTGTCAAGGTAAACCTCCCAAAGACGGTGTGTTCTAACAAGTGCAGTTGCTCTAATTCTTCCTCCTTCAGTGAGCGACCATGATGATGCGTTTTTTGTAACAGAATCTTTTCTTTGCAACCCAATGAGCGCAAGCCGAACGATCCACCATTTTTTACCAATTGCTTCGGTAAGTTGTTGCACAAGTAACTCCTTACGCCCCCTTTCCTCTAACCGCCACAACACTCCAAGGATATCTTCGCGCGTCACTTGTAACCGCACAGACAACCGATGCAAAAATCGTGTAATCATGCCCTGATGCGGAGAAGCAATCCATGCTCCAATAAAAAGACATCCGGTTGCAACTGCCATTGCCCCAGCAGTACTTGTTCCAGAAAAACCAAACCACGTTGGGATTGTTATTGCAGAAAGATGGCCAAGTGCCGCCGCAACAATGGACAAGGCGATTGCTAGCACAAACATCATGCCATATCGATTTGTAAGTAAATACGCTGTTGCGGGTGGAACAATAAACATTGCAACCACAAGAATGGAGCCAACTGTTTCAAATGCTGCAACCGCAGTTGCTGCGGTCATCGTCATCAATAGGTAGTGCATAAACATTGGTGCAATACCCTGCGACTTTGCAAGCGCAGGGTCGAATGAAGTTATTTTTAATTCCTTGTAAAAAAGAAACATAACGATGAGGTTCACAAGGAGCATAATTCCATTAACTATCGCTCCGCGAGGGATACCAAAACCGTCTGGGTTCTGATCGAACCAAGCGAGTTCGATGGAACCATACAATACGCAGTCAGGGTCAATATCAACATGGTCAACTGCTTGACGCATCAAAACAAGACCAAAAGCAAAGAGAACCGTAAATACAATCCCCATCGACGCACCAATCTCTACTTTGCCAAGCGATTGAATCGCTTGTACTAGAAATGCTGTCAACAAACCAATAATGATTGAACCAATCAGCATAGCGGTTGGATCTCGGCTACCTGTTATCAAAAATGCAATTGCTATTCCTGGCAAAACAGTATGGCTTATTGCATCGCCCATTAAACTCATTCGCCTAAGAACTAAAATTGTTCCGGGTATAGCACAGCCAGCAGCGCAAAGCGCACCAATAATGACAATCCATGTATCAATGATGGACCAAGTCATACGCTTTCTCCAATCGGATGTGGACTTTTAGGCACAGCGCTTGAGTCGAGAAGATCTTCGAGTTTTGCCACAAGATCTTTTCCAAGCACATGTTCTATCATGTCGGCGTCGCGATCAACATGGGTTGGCGCAATGTCGGCATACGTAATTAAATAAACCTCCCACAAGCGGTGGTTGCGAACTATTCTTGATGCTTCCGCTAAACCCTTTTGTGTCAATCTCCACTTGTTCGTTGAAACCCGTGTTGCAAAATTCATCTTCTCACAACGCTTAAGCAATGCAACTACCGTTTGCTTGCTCCAAGAACGAACGTACACAATTTCTTCTATTGAAAATTCGGTATTTTGCGCATCTTCACACACTTCCCACATGCCCCGCAAAATGTGTTGCATTGCAATTCTCCTATTGAGTCGAATCCTTGCAACTTGACGAACAAAAATCCCCCCTTTAGGACCAACAATAAAACTAAGAATAAACCATAACCCACAAATCAAGACAATGATTGGTCCGGTAGGCATTCTCGGAATGAGTGCACTTGTTACCGATCCAAGCCAACCGCTCAAACAACCTATTAGTGCAGATACAAACAACATAGTTGTGATTTTTGTTGTCCAGTATCTTGCAGAAGCGGCTGGAATAATGAGCATTGCAACGGCAAGAACCAATCCAACTGATTGCAAGGCAATAACTGTAACTATTGCAACCATAGCCATCAAAATCACATCAAGAAAATTCACTGGCCAGCCTTGAGCAGATCCAAATTTTTCATCAAAACAAAGGAGCGTCCACTCCTTACGAAGAACCGAGGTCACAATTACCACGCCAAGGGCGACTCCACCCATTATTATTGCATCGCTTGCCACCATCGAAGCTGCTTTTCCAAAGATAAAACCACTCAAACCCGCAACATTTCCATTTGGCAATTCAGTTGCAATACGAAGTAGACAAAGTCCAAGTCCAAACAAAACGCTCAGCACAATGCCAATTGCTGCATCATCTTTTAGACGAGTAGTATGCCGTATTCCAAGAATTGCTAGTACGCCAATACAACCAAAAACAAATGCTCCGAGCAATAACCCTATTAAGTTTTTGCCTTCCATGCCTAGCCCAACCATGACCATAAATGCAATGGCAATTCCTGGAAGTGTTGCATGGCTAAGTGCATCCGCAGTAAGCGCCCTTTTTCGAAGTAGCAAAAACGTCCCAACTAGGCCGGCTGCTGTTCCAAGTGCCATAACACCAAGAACGACAACACGCGTATTGTGCTCTTCAAGCATTAGCACTCGAACAACTTGCTCAAACGTCGGAATGACTATTCTTGCGTCTGAAATAGAATGGTTTGCAATCAATGACGCGCCAATCTCTCTGCTGCTTCGGAGAGCAGTGTCAATCGACCTCCGTAGGTTTTCTTTAGGTTTTCTTCAGTGAAAACTTCATTAACAGGACCGTGTGCAACAACGCGCATATTCAATAAAATGAGATGGTCAAAATATTCCCGAACCGTTTGCAAATCGTGGTGCACAACTACAACCGTTTTTCCAGTTGAGCGCAAATCTTCTAACACTTTCACGATTGCCTTTTCAGTTGCTGCATCAACGCTTGCAAATGGTTCATCCATAAAATAAATTGTTGAGTCCTGAGCAAGCGCTCGAGCAAGGAAAACTCGTTGTTGTTGCCCACCTGAAAGTTGGCTTATTTGCCTTCTCGCATAATCAGCCATTCCAACTCGTTCAAGTGCATCCATTGCACGATTGTTATCCTTTTTGCGTACTGGCTTACACCATCCTATTCGGCTGTATCTTCCCATAGCAACAACACCAAGGGCATCAATCGGAAAATCCCAATCAACCGATTCGCGCTGAGGAACATACGCAACTAACTTGCGTTGTTTAGTAAACGGTTTGCCGTACACCATAATCTTGCCAGACGCTTTTGGTACGAGATTCATCACTGCTTTAATGAGTGTGCTCTTTCCCGCACCATTTGGTCCAACTATTGCAACAAGTTTTTCTTCTGGAATATCAAGGTCGACATCCCAAAGAACCGGTTTGCGGTTATATGCAACGGTTAAGTCGTGAATAGAAACAGGAGAAGTAACTAGGTGTCCGGCATCAAGTTGCATTACTCTTGCTCCAAACCCTCTGCATACGATTTAAACCCATCGTTTGAGGGGTTCCCTAGTGCAGTTGTGATAGTAGTGATGTTATGGTCGAGCATACCTATGTATGTCCCTTTGTATGTACCGGATTTTCCCATTGCATCTGAAAAAAGACGCCCACCAATCGTGACAGTGTGCCCTTTAGATTTCGCTC
>CAYZEX010000047.1:0-9402 GCA_964477675.1 uncultured Isosphaeraceae bacterium | reverse complement strand
ATCACTTCTAACGTGATTTCTCGAAAGGGCTCTGCTTCGGCAGAGCCCTTTTTTTTGCTTTTGCAAAGTACTGCGCCATGTGCTGATGATCTTGACAATGAATGTGAAGTTGATGTTGCGGACTTGCTCATCCTGATAGCCGCTTGTGGCGTCTGCCCACAGGAAAAGGGTTTAAATAAAACTGGCACGCCTATATAATAGGTGGATGAAGAAGAGAATCCTAATTGGCATACCGGTTTATAACGAAGAGAAGCACATAAGCGATGTCCTGAAAGGTGTTTGTGCATATACAGACTCCATTTTGGTTGTCGATGATGGTTCAACTGATTCAACCTCAGAAATCTTACACCGCTATTCGGTAGATGTGATTCGGCACGAAAAGAATCATGGTGTTGGTCGAACATTGCAATGTATGTTTCGTTGGGCAGAGTTACACAACTACGATTGGTTGATTACCCTTGATAGCGATGGACAACATGAACCCTCTTCAATTCCAGATTTCATTGAGAGAATCAATCATGATGAGGTCGATATTGTTTCAGGAAGTAGGTACCTCGAGGCATACCAAGATAATGATGAACCGCCAAAAGAGAGGGCAGCGATTAATCATCAAGTTACGACCGAGTTAAATGATGCACTGGGTATACATATTACGGATACGTTTACTGGATATAAGGCGTATCGGGTATCTACCCTGAAAGCGTTCGATATCGATGTAGATGGTTACGCCTTTCCCATCCAATTTTGGGTACAAGCCGCTATCAATAAATTACGGATAGGCGAATTACCAATTCGGTTAATTTATAACGACTTAAGTAGATCCTTCGGTGACAAACTTGACAATCCTGTGACTCGATTAGATTATTACAGAACAATTCTCTGCAACGAACTCAGGAAAAATGAATCGTTGTTACTCGCAATGGAAAAAATTCCTTGCTAGCGAAGCAAGCAATTGCAGAACTGTCTCCGCCACTTTTAAAATGGCCATCTCTGATTGCTCCAGCAACAGGTACAGTTTTTGGCAAACCACTACACTCTTGGCAAGAGGAAGTGAGAAAATCGCTTTCAATCTCAACGAACAAACCAATCATAATGGTTGGGCATCAACCAACTTTTTTTCACCCTGGAATACTTGCTAAGTTTATTGCAGCAACACGGTTACGACACAAAGTGGATGGAGTAGTGGTGTATCTGGTCGTTGATCACCACCACGGGGATGTTGGTCTTGTGCCTACGCCCAAAAGTGATATTAGAGTTGCAACCGTCGATTCATCTAAACCTTTAAAAGACCAATCTAGAGTGCATGTTGAAGCAGATTTTGAGCCATTTTCCTCCGCATTAAGAGTTGCATCAGGAGACAGCGCAGCGATGCAATTTGCAAATGCTACGGTTCAACTTATGTCTCCTTGGGCAAAGATTGACCATGTTGTTACTGCTTCAGAATTGTTGCATACCGAGTTTGGTGAAGAAGTTATTTCTGCAATTCATGAAGATAAAGCGGAGTGTTTGGAATCGTACAACGATGGAGTGAAACTTTATCCAGAAAGTAAAATTCCACTCTTACACAATGATGAATTGCCCGTAAAAACAATCGGTGATAGTTATAGTCCCCGTGCTTTATTGTTGACGTTGCTAGCAAGGCTTGTTGGTTGTGATTTATTTATTCATGGTACTGGTGGAATGAAGTACGACCGTGCAATGGAATATTGGTGTAATCGGTGGTTAGGTGTATCGCCTTGCGGTGCAACAATGGCAACAGCGACGTTACGACTTCCTCTTGCATGTAACAAATTTACTGAATCGAGGCGAAGTTACCACACGCCGCCATTTGCTGTTCAAACGAAACAACAATACGTACGAAAAATACAGCAAGCCCCATACAAATCACCTGAGCGTCAATTCCTTTTTGAACAAATGCATCGATGGTTGTCTTCTGTGCAGGAACCTTTAGATGTGGTTGCTCTTAAGGAAGAAGTAGCGAAAGCGCTCCGGCGCGATTGGGCATTTTCGCTCTATGCGGATCAGCAATTGCTTGCATTGCAAGAGGCTATTGTTTAAAGGTGAATTACCAAAGCTGGCGGGGGGACCAAATATCTTTCAAGACTTCTTTGGTTGAACCGGTCACGATTGCTCCGTTTTTTTGCTCCTGTCGAATTAATGCCCCAGTTGCATCTACAGTAGTCCAAAGTGACTCTTCCAAATCACCAAGTTGAGTTGTAATAATCTTGTTGCCGTTTGGAAGAATTCGCACTGTGTCGGTACGAGTTTCAATACGTTGTACGTCGCCACTATTTTCGTACGTTCGCCAAATATAATGTTTGTCTTGTACTTCTTTCGCAAGTAGTGGTCCAAGTACCCAAACTAGAGCTCGCGGAAGCCACGGTTCTTTTACCAGTACTTTAAAAGGAGTTTCTCTGACATCTGAGGTGAGGTCATGCTGTAACACAATGAGTCTAGACCTCGGAGAACCAGTTTCAGGGCGGTTTCGCAATCCAATCTCGCTTTCTGTGGCGCTCACCTTATCCATCCACCTCGTAACTTGATTAGACCACCGTTCTTCTTTACCATCCCAACTCATCCAATACCTAGCGAACGCATCAGTTACAACCCCGGTGTGCAAATTAGGAACCATTCTCGAACGAATTGTTATGATAATTCCATCTGATTCAAGACCTACAGGCCCTTCAATTGTTCCTACATTTTTGTGATTACCACGCTCAATCTGAATATATGCGTACCCAATATCTGTTGGGGGTGATTCAAGGGTGCCCGTAGATTGAATTCTTCTCCATTCTTTAAATCCAATAAGTTTGGAGAGAGAATCAATACTAAGGTTCCCAAGTAATTCGGTTGCAGCATTTTGCCCCTCTATGTGATTAGTCAAAAGCAGTATCTGGTCTAAAGGAACAATAGATTGGACAGTATGTTCAAAGAGAACCTTGTTCTGAGCCCAAAGAACTGGGTTTGTTTTAAAAGAGGCTAGGATGAAATGATTGTCATCAGTTGGAAGTACAAATCTGGCTAGTAATTCTTGTCCATTTGGCCCATTAATATGACCCACATTGAGCCAACCCTCTAGTACACCAGCATTTAGGGCTCGATTGTCAATCGTTTGATTTCCTTTATTGGCAGAATTACTAGGTTTTTGAAGGAGTGCTTTTGGCGGTTTTGATTCAGGGTTCAACCCAGTTTCTAGTCGTAAGTGCCATATATTGCTAGGGTTACCACTTGAAATCATGCAAAAAGGTGGTTCCGAACTCGTTGCAACTACGGTTGCACCTTCTGGAAGTTCTATCTTGATGCCAATGGCATCGTTTTGGTACGTTGTTTGAGCGAATATCGCCAAGATTGGGAGTAACGGTGTACAGAGCATAATTGGGCACTGTAGCATGAGATGAATCCATTGAAAAAGAGAGGTATGAATGGGGAATCTATTGACAGTAGTGGCTTTGTGGGGGTAGAATCCCCGATTCACCCTTTTTATTTACGGGTGGATATATGTATGGGTATGCGTGTTGCAAACCTAAGTTGAATGAAGAACGGAGAACGGACCTGCAATGCAGATTATTCGTATCAGAATGGAAGCCTACGATCACCAAGCGCTTGACGCTTCGGCGAAAGAAATTGTTGATCATGCAAAACGAACGGGTTCTCGAGTTGCTGGTCCAGTGCCACTACCGACACGCCGCGAAGTTTATACAGTGAATCGTTCAACATTCGTTAACAAAAAATCTCGTGAACAGTTTGAAATTAGAACACATAAACGAATCATCGATATTACAGACCCAAACGCACAGACCATCGAAGCGCTTAATCGGCTCGTTGTCCCTGCAGGTGTCTTTGTAAAAATTAAGGCGTAACCTCCGGAAATTTAAACTTCCGATTTTAAGAAACACTCCGGTCAAGTCAATATGACCCCTGACCATAACCCTCCACCCAAAGGACAACAGCAATGCCAAAAACATTACTAGGTAGAAAAATTGGAATGTCACGATTCTTTCTTGAAGATGGAACGAATATCCCTGTAACGATTGTTGAAGCAGGTCCATGTGTTGTGACGCAAGTTAAAACAGAAGAGTGTGAGGGATACAACGCAGTACAAATGGGTTTTGAGGATGTTCGACCAGTTCGTGCGACAATGCCAATCATTGGACATGACGCAAAAGCGGGTACACCACCAAAACGCCATCATAGAGAAGTGCGAGTAGACGAAATTGATGGGATAGAACTCGGACAATCACTTGATGTCTCGGTATTTGAAGAAGTCAAGTTTGTGGATGTCGTAGGAATTAGTAAGGGTAAGGGTTTTCAGGGGGGTATGAAACGACATGGTTTTAAAGGGCTTGAAGCGTCACACGGTGTAAAAAGACGACACCGTTCGCCAGGATCTATTAATGGTCATGCCACCAATCTAGGTACTGGTCCAAAACTGAAAAAAGGCAAGCGAATGGCTGGCCAAATGGGGAACAAGCAAATTACTTGTCGTAGTTTGCCTGTTATTAATATAGATAGTGAGAGAAACTTGCTTTTGGTAAAGGGTTCAATTCCTGGACCAAATAATGGCATGGTTCTCATTCGTGAAGCGAAACGTTTAAATAGGAAGAACACAACCGCCGCCAGTAAGTAATTCTTATTGGTAGATTTTCAAGGCTCATTGGAGAACCAGTTAATCGCGACAAACCGCAACAAGACGCCGAGTCAAACCCTACCGAGCAACCACCGGTCTACCCTCTACCTGCAAAGGCCCACGAAGGTACACCGACAGCATCGGAGAGCAAGGCAAACAACGACGAAAGTCACAGGTGATTAAAGATTATGATTGAACTTCCCATATATGACAGAAAGGGCAAGCAAGTTGATACGCTCAGTATTGACGAAGCATCGCTCGGAACCGAGGTGCGACCTACGCTGCTTAAGCAAGCGTACGTCATGTTCCATTCAAACCGAAGGCAAGGTTCTGCAAGAACTAAGAGCAGGGGTATGGTTGATGGATCAACTCGGAAAATTTATAAACAAAAAGGAACGGGCAATGCTCGAATGGGTCAAGTTCGTTCCAATATACGAAAAGGTGGCGGTGTAACGTTTGCAAAAACACGCACGCACGATAACTTCCGAAAAGATATGCCTAAGAAAATGCGACAGTTTGCAAATCGAAATGCGCTACTCGCGAAACTTGTCGACGGCGAAGTGAAGTGCATCGTTGACTTGGATTTTGATCATCCAAAAACAAAAGAGTTCAAAGCAATTTTAGATGCTGTTGGTATTGACCGAAGTTGCTTGGTTGCAGTTGAAAGTGATAATCGAAACGCTGCTGTTTCTGCTCGCAATATCGAAAATGTTGACACGATACGAATTAACCAACTAAACGTATTTGAATTGTTGAATCACCGTTACCTTGTTGTTGACAAGGCATCGATGGAAGCATTCCTAGATGGCTCCGCTTGGAAGAAAGATGAGGAGGCAGCGTAATGGAAGTCACAACAATTATTAAAAAACCACTTGTCACAGAGAAAACAACATTCCATGCATCCGCAAACAACCGATATGCATTCCAAGTTGATCAGCGTGCGAGTAAGGCGCAAATAAAACGTGCTGTAGAAGATATCTACGGTGTTCGTGTTCTTTCTGTTGCAACCCAAAACCGAAAAGGGCGCATGCGTAGAAATCGTATGGGCTGGTTCAGGGTTGGAAGTGAAAAACGTGCAATGGTGAAACTTCATGCGGAGGATCGCATCGAACTCTTCTAAGAGTGAGCGGATAATAATATGGCTATTAGAGTTTACAAACCAACTACACCTGGGCGTCGAAATGCTTCAGTGAACCTTCACGTCGAAGTTACTAAGAAAACACCAGAAAAATCACTCCTTGCACCACTCAAGAAACGTGGCGGTCGCAACAACCAAGGCAAAATTACAGTTCAAGGCCGTGGTGGCGGTCACAAGCGTCGATACCGCAAGATTGATTTTCGACGGTTGAAAGATGACATGGTCGCAACTGTAATCGGTATCGAATACGACCCAAACCGAAGTTGTCACATTGCACTTATTCAATATGAAGATGGGGTAAAGAGATATATTTTGGCGCCAAGGAATTTAACAGATGGCGATACGGTCAAGAGTTCTAACGGTTCTATAGAACCAAAATCTGGCAACTGTATGCCATTGAAATACATTCCAACTGGGTTGACAGTACATAATATTGAGTTTGAACCTGGTAAGGGCGGTGCACTTTGTCGTTCGGCAGGTGCAGCAGCTCGATTGAGTAACCGTGAAGGTCGTTGGGCAACCATCGTTCTACCATCTGGTGAAATCCGCCAGGTTTCTGTTGAATGCAGAGCAACAATTGGACAACTGGGCAATACAGACCACCAGAACGTTAAACTTGGCAAAGCCGGTCGAAATAGATGGCTTGGCCGACGGCCGAAGGTTCGTGGTATGGCAATGAGTCACCATGATCACCCACTTGGTGGTGGCGAAGGTCGTTCCAAGGGTGGGCGGACTCCAGCAAGTGCTTCGGGCACAAAATCAAAGGGTGGACGTACAAGACAGCGTGTTAAATGGACGGATGCTCGCATTCTCCGTCGTCGTAAGAGTAAACGTTACGGTCAACTAAAAATCTGACCCTAGGAAGAAAATATGTCAAGATCACTTAAAAAAGGCCCATTTGTCGACGAGAAACTTTACCGCAAGGTAGAAGCAATGGCTTCGGTATCGAAAAGGACACCAATTAAAACTTGGTCTCGTGCATGTACTGTGGTACCGGAGTTTGTTGGCACTACGTTCCTTGTTCACAATGGACGTCAATTTAAAGAAGTCTTAATTACTGAAGACATGGTAGGGCACAAACTAGGCGAGTTTTCTCATACTCGTTTATTCCGTGGTCATACCAATAAAAAGGAAGGTATTAAGGCGTAAGCTGATAGGTTTTTACTTATGACGTATAAAGCAACACATAAATATGCCCGAATCTCACCACGAAAAGCACGATTGGTTGCGGATTTAATTCGCGGTAAACGAGTAGACGACGCACTCTCTCAACTGGAGTTTTCCAAGAAGCGCGCTGCGTGGTATTTCAAAGCAGTACTTAATAGTGCTATCGCAAACGCTGAAGAGCAAGAGGCAGATGTCTCATCTCTTTATGTTTCTGAATCACGAGTTGACGAGGGATCAGTGATTAAGCGATGGCGTCCAAAGGATCGTGGCCGAGCCCACCCAATCCATAAACCAACTAGCCACCTCATCATCTCTGTTGGAGAGAGAAAATAATGGGACAAAAAGTACATCCATTTGGATTTAGAGTTGGTGTTACCGAAGGACACAAGTCACGTTGGTATGCACCAAAAGCACTCTTTGCCGAGTTACTTGTCGAAGATTATCGAATTCGAGAGTTCGTAGACAAGCGTCTTAATCGAACGCCGCCATTTGCGGCTGTGTCTGATATTTTGATTGAGCGAACTCGAGAAGAATTAACTGTAATTGTGAAGACGGCCCGACCAGGTCTTGTCGTTGGCCCTAAGGGGTCTGAAATTGACAAACTGGTTGCGGATTTGCAGGCAATGACTGGCCGTAAAGCACAAGTAAAAATTATGGAAGTGATGAATCCTGACACCGATGCACGCTTAATTGCTGAAGCAATTGGTGAGCAAATGCGAAAACGCGGCAACTTCCGCCGCATGCTTAAGCAACGTTGCGAATCTGCAATGCAGCACGGTGCAAAGGGAATTCGTATTCAAATCTCTGGTCGACTTGGTGGTGCTGAAATGGCTCGCAAGTTTGTAGTGGTTGAGGGTTCAATACCACTCTCCACGTTGCAAGCAAATGTTGATTACGCACTTGTTCATGCTGAAACAACGTATGGAATTATTGGTGTGAAGGTTTGGATTTATAAGGGTATGTACACAGACGCAGAAGAAGAACAAGCAGATTCACGAGCAGCAGGCGCTCGAGGTCGTGCAAGAGGTCGTCGTTAACGTAGAAATAATCGCGGTCACGTACCGAGATGCTGTAAGGAGGCACGTTCAAAATGCCACGAATGCCAAAACGAGTTAAGTTTCGAAGACAAATGCGGGGGAAAATGAAGGGCAATGCTACAAGAGGTAACTACGTGGCCTTTGGTGAGTATGGTCTGCAATCCCTTGACACACATTGGGTATCAGCAAGACAAATTGAAGCCGGTCGTATTGCGGCACAGCACTTTTTGCGTCGGCAAGGTAAGGTTGTAATTCGTGTTTTTCCAGACAAGCCTATTTCAAAGAAACCATTGGAAACACGAATGGGTAAAGGTAAAGCGGATACCGATTTCTGGGCAGCAAGAGTAAAGCCAGGAACAATTTTATTTGAAGTCAGTGGTGTCCCTGAGGATACGGCTAAGCAGGCTATGGCTCGGGTAGCACATAAAATGCCGGTACGTTGCCGGTTTGTTGGTCGGAGACTTTCTGTTTAACACATTTGTGTTTCAGATTAAGGAAAGAAGTTATGAAAGCGAAAGCAGTTCACAAACTAGGTGATGAAGAACTAGCAATCGAAGTAGACAATCTTCGAAAGAAACTCTTTGAACTAAAAACACAGGGTGTTACAGAGAAAATCCAAGACACTTCCCAATACGGAAAAATTCGCAAGGACATCGCTCGCTTGCTAACTGAGCAAGGTTCTCGAAGAAAGTAAATATATGAGTCACTTAAAAGAAATAAAAATTCCAGAAAATGCATCTCGCAAAGTTGGCGTTGTGACATCAGACGCCCGAGATAAAAGTTGCAAAGTGGAAATTCAGTATTCCTCAAAACATCCAAAGTATGGAAAGTACATTCGGCAACGAACACAAATTCAAGCCCATGATGCTAACAATGAAGCCAAACTTGGTGACAAGGTTGAAATAGCAGAATGCCGCCCAATCTCAAAAACAAAATCGTGGGTACTTACTCGCGTTATCGAGCAGGCCGCAGGTTAAGCAGGCTAATCAAGGAACAGAACGATGATCCAAAAAGAATCAAGAATAGAAGTGGCTGACAACAGCGGAGCAAAAGAAGTGTTAGTTATTAGCGTTCTGGGTGGCTCGACCGCTCGCGGTAAATACACTCGCCGAACGGCTGGTGTTGGAGATCGTGTTGTCTGTGCTGTGAAGAAGGCACTGCCTAATTCACAAGTCAAAACTGGTGACAAAATCCGAGCGGTTATCGTTCGAACAAAATATCCAACACGTAGACCGGATGGTTCATATGTTCGATTCGACTCCAATGCTTGTGTATTATTGAATGAAGATTTAAATCCAACCGGTACTCGTATCTTTGGCGCAGTTGCTCGTGAACTTCGCGAAAAGAACTACATGAAAATTGTTTCACTCGCATCGGAGGTGGTGTAATGCCTAGACATATAAGAAAAGGTGATAAGGTTGTAGTAACCGCTG
>CAYZEX010000046.1:0-9508 GCA_964477675.1 uncultured Isosphaeraceae bacterium | reverse complement strand
ATGTTTCATCGCTGTTTTGTGAAGCAGTGCTTTCGTACTTACACTGAAGTACCTGTTTTTTAAGAAGTGCATTTTGCACTTTGTCGTATACATCTTCGTATCCCTCTTCATCCATGGTCGCGGTTGTCCGAAGTTGCATGGTGCGTAATCTTTCAGTGAGATCTTCCCTTGCATCAAATGGAAGTTGCGCGAGAATTTTGTTCATTGCCATGGAAGCGGGGCGGATAAATGGAATTGCCCCTTGATCTGCCATTGCTTCACATAATGCAGAAACTGCAAGCGCTTCTTCAAATGTGAGACGTACTGGTGGCATAAAGAAGGTACCTTCAATTTTGTAACCATGTTCTTTGGTGCTAATGATCGGAATCCCAGCCTCTTTTATTTGGTTAATATCCCGATAAATGTTCCGTTCGGTTGTGTCACATTTTTCTGCAAGTGATTTTGCAGTCCACCCACTTTGCCCTTGGACAAGCGAAATAATTTCTAGCAGGCGGTGTACCCTTGTATATTTGATTGGCATACGTATAGCGTACTCGCACAAGTTCAAGGATGCTACTTAGCACCGACCAATTGGTCGGTGCTAAGAGCAGTATTCCTTATCACTTTCGTCTCTTTTGAGCAGTTAACCCAGCAAGCAAGAGTAAAAATGCAGGTGGTGTTGGCAACGAACCGTGTCCTGTCATGGAATTGCCAAATACCTCAGAATCATATGATTGATTACTGTACTGAGTTAATGACAGTTCATTCACTGTGATATCCATATTGTCTACAACTGAGTAAACCGGTAACCAATCAGTTGTATCTAGCAGAACATCAACAATTGAAAACGTGTCTTCCTGATAGACAATTTTGCTGACGAAAGCTGTTTTCTTTTTTGGGTTACTAAAACCAGGTTTATCAATAATGGATTTGTAAACAGGATCCTGCCCTGTATGACCAAAGATTGTAAGTTTGATTGGGTTTTCCGAATTTTCAGTGTCAGATAACTCGCCATTTGCAAGAGTGGTACATACAAGTGCTAAAAATGTAATTGCAATGTATTTCAAATTTTTCATCATGAACCTCCTCACGAATCTTTAATAATATTGCCGTAATTCAGGATTGACCAACCCGTCTTACGGAATTGTGGAAAACGACCCATCGTGCCTGTGATGAGACGAACGTCTTCATTATCGATTACGATAGGAATCTCTTGACCCGTCCAGCCAACAAGACGTTGGCGACCTTCAAATTGCATTGAGAATACTCGTTCGCGCATCGACCAATGATTGAGTCGATCAGCAATTTCATCTGCCTTGTTTGTGAACATTGCCATATACCGCTGTGTATCTCGTTCATCAGTAATATGCCTAAGTGTGAGGTTGCATCCAACGATGCACCACCATCCATAACTTTCTAGCCAATCGCCCTTGTCAAACTTAGATGGATCAATAACGGTGTTAATGATGTCGACGATTCTCGCCAGGGCTTCTCTGACGTCAATTTGACCTAGGAAAACATCCGCTTCTAGGATTCCTGCTCTGCATGTGTTTGCAATTCCTCCATAAGTTTTGTGTACCTTATTTGCAAGGAGTTCGTAGAGTTTCATCGATTCCTGAAGTGTGCATTTTGATGCAAGTGCGTACTGTGTTGATTGGTCTGGTTCTATGTCAACCATTCTTCTCTGAGAGTGACCAAGTACATATAAGGCATGTGCTTGTGCTACTTTGGCACGATTAGTTTTTGGGTTATTAGTTTTGTAATAATCAACGACCCTTTGTGCCATCCCTTGCGCTTCATCTAATTGCCACAATGCATAGTGAGCATTTGCAGCAGTGGTCTGTAGCAACAACCGTAAATCGGTATCAATTGGATGTTCACGCAAACCTGCCTGAGATGCTTTTAATACTTTGCTAAATCTACCAAGACCATCCCATCCACCTGCTGCTCGGTTGTAGGCTCTAGCTTTTTCTTCAGCATTTGTAGCAGCATCAAGTGCTTCATGAGCGTGAGATACCATCTCATTGTACTCGCCTGCACGATAAGCATCTTGTGCTTTGAGATCAAGTTTAGCGAATGAAGAAACCGGTTCAGGTTTTAGTTCGTTATCTTTTGAATACCAAAGCCAATCAGCAACTTCGTCAAGTGTCCAATCAAGAACTTCTGAAATTTGAAGGATGAGATCAAATTTCGGATTACCACTATCAGGTGCGAGTTTTGTTGGGTCTCTACCGAGCTCTAGAGCTAACTCCTTTCTTGTCCATCCTCGATACGCTTGAGCCAAATCAAATAGCCGTTCGAGTCTTTTCTTCCGATTCAGATTCATCGTGTGTGCCATACTATTCTCCTGTTCTACTAGAACAATTTTCCTTACTTAACTCAAGTTACTATCTGCGATAGTGAATCCACCATTGAGTAAAGCATTTGCACACTACACCCAATAGTTGTAATTCCTTGAGGGGGTTGCTCTTTTTCTTTACTTTTTTTTTTTGCAACTACTTGCGAAAAATCAGGAGCAAAAAAAAATACATAAAAAATGAGATGTCTGTTTTTTATCGATTACAACACACATGCGTTGATGGAGTTCATCAATGTTTTGCGTGGAACATATTGATACGCAAATAGTTACCGTTTTAGTTAGGAAATATCTAAAGAATAAAGGAAAGTAAGATGAATGCATGGATGCGATTGGTTTGGTGTGCTTGTGGCACAGGGGTTGCCGTGGGATTTGGAAGTATTGCAATGGGGTGCTCAGGGGCACATACTATTCGAGCGCAGGTGACACCACTTGGGGTATTTGTTGATTACACATTTGAGCCGTTGATACAAAGTGATCAGTATGATCTTGATGGGCTGCCTTATCGAATGATTAAACATGAAGGGATATCGTACCGTTTCTATCCGGGCACAGGTTGGATTTATGATCCGATTACGGGTAGGCTCTACCAACTCGATGACGCAAGTTGGCAACGAATGCTTGATCAACTTGGGATACCAAATCAACCATTAGAAAACTCAGAACTTGACACATCGATAGAAAAAATCCAACGAGAAACGTTTGGCCTGTGTACGCCAAACCTTAAGGCTGGTATGGGTTTTTCTGATGAGCATATCGCTATGGAGTTAAATCTATTGGGTGATACGCCAATGCCGTTTGTTGATGAAGATAGATGGCCCTCCTTACATCACGAACTTTATGTTTTTCCAGATGGTGTACAAGGCAGTGCTGACCAAATGCGATTAGAACTTGCTGGTGAGCCAAGTGATGTTCTTGGATACATGGCCTCTTTGGGTGTCACTGACGGAACAACTACGATTGATGGGCATGAATGGTCTGTGGTGATAGTTGAAGATCAATGGGCTGATGTGTTCATGGACGACGTGCTCTTTACTTCTGTACTACTCCACTAAGTATCCAAACTTTAAAGGAATTCAAAATGGTCCTCCTCCTCTTGGGCTTAGCATTTTTGCTAGCCACCAGTTCCTCCCTTCTTGCAACTTCTGGCTCAGGAAGGGAGGACGAGGGTGGGTCAAACCCACCTAAAAATGATTACCTTAGTCCAGGTGAAATATCAGGTTCGGTATCAGTTACAGCGTTAGGTGAACTATGGCTTACTATATTTATTGAGAATCTGTCCATTCTTGCTCAAATAGAGGTTGTTGATAGAGATAACGACAGACTTGCTTACAAATTTACAGTTGCAGGGATAGCAGAGCTCGTCGGTTCATCTCAACAATCTACGTTTGAAAAGAAACCTTCTTCCCCTCCAGAAGTACTATTTTCAAATCCAACGGAAGCGACAGAGCGCCTTGTGGAGTTAATGAAAGGCTTAGGATTCGAACTTACCAAAGAATCTTTGCTCTCAGCTCCTTTTGCAGTTCAAAATGGTTGGAGATCGCCAGAAGTGTGTAAGAAATATATTCAATCCATCCTAGATGGGTACGAACGAGAATAACATAAACGACAAGTCCGCACAATCAGGAACAAATTGTGTATCGTAGAGGAGTTGTGACACAACCAAAGGAAATCTCACCTGAATTGTTCGCTCTAACTCATTTATCTGTAGGGATTCAGACCCTTCGATTTAAAGATGATTGGATTACATGTTCACTGAGCGAGAATAGCGCAGCGATTCTTGGTGTGCCAGTCGAAAATCTCTTAGCTACTTCTTCACTTTGGATTCGGCGAATACATCCTTCCGATGTTGATGCGGTTCGTGGTGCATTGCAATCGACAACCGAAAAGAATGAGAAACATATTTCTTTTCGGTTCAGAGATTCAAATGAACAATATAGATGGATAGGTATAAAGTGTAAAAGGAAAGATACCAACACTATTATTGGTGTTTTTAGTGATATTACTAGACATCGAGTTCAAGAGTATTCTGATCGTATCCATTTGGCTGGCAGGAACGCACTGAAAGCCCTTCTTGATAGTGGTGATTTGAATAATTCAATCAATACTTTCTTGCAACTACTTGGGAACGCAATGTTGATTGACCGTGCAAGACTTGTGCGATTCCGAAAAGATGGGCGAGCTTTTATTACGCACGAAATTGTTCGTAACGATGCAGAAGAAAAACTTGAATTGCCAATGCAGGTTCCTCCAGACGCAGTCAACTGGTGGAAGAATCAATTGGAAACACTAGGTGTTGTTGCAATTTCCACAACGAACGACGATTCCATACCTGAACCCATTAAAGAAATAATCCAAGCGTGTTCCGTTGGTGCTGTAATGGCGGTTCCAGCACTTGTTAATGGTGTTATCGAGGGCTTCGCTTGTTTTGAAACATTTGGCGAACGCCTTTGGTTACCTCTTGAAATGGAAGAAGCAAAACATATGATTGATGGCTACTCAAGATTGGTTGAGCGTCGGATTGAAGATCGAAAACAAATTGCGAAGGAATTTAACCTACGCCGTTCTGAGGAACGGTATCGTTTGCTTACTACCCACTCACCGGTGATTTTGTTTGGCATTGACTCCGATGGTGTTTTTATGCTTAGCGAGGGACTAGGTCTCGAAAGCATGGGCGCTGGACCTGGCGAGGTAGTCGGAAAAAGCGTATATCAAATCTACCGTAATTATCCCGATATTCTTGAACAAGTTAATACAGCACTTTCAGGAGTTGAAAGTCATGGCTTTGCTACTATTGGAGAAAGATATTTTGAATTTTGGTTTACACCTGTACACGATGAAGATAAATTAGTAGTTGGTCTATCTGGTGTCTCAGTAGACATTACTCGTCGTCATAAACTAGAGCGTCAACAATCAATCATGATGAGTGAACTTGATCACCGAGTGAAAAATAATATTGCTGCGGTGATGTCTCTTGTCGGTTTGTCTAAGGAAGGAGCCGGTACGATAGATGAGTTTGCAAACACTCTCGATGGTCGGTTGCATGCGCTTGCTGTCGCACATTCCACTCTTGCAAAATCGCATTGGAGCGGAGCTTGGATGCGCGACATTCTCCTACTTACGCTTCAACCATACATGGTTGGTGAGGTAGAGAAAATAAGTTTCAAAGGACCAGATGTTGAACTCCTAGGTATTCTTGCTAGACCAATGTGTATGGTGATTCATGAGCTTGCAACTAACGCAGTCAAGTATGGTGCGCTTTCTTCTTCAAATGGAACAATTACAATTACAACAGAAATGCCTTCAAGTAAGGACTCGGTGGCACTTTCTTGGGTTGAAATCGGAGGCCCAGAAATAGTATCGAATGTTACACCCAGCACAGGGACCTCGTTACTTGAAGGTCTAGTTAAACATGAAATGAACGGGACAATTTCATTGGACTACTCAAAGAAAGGTCTAGTTTGCAAAATCAATGTGCCACTCACTAAGAAAACGTAATTGACTCCGTTACAATACGGTTATGTCAAACCAGAAACTGTGCCCAGAAAAATGCAACGTGCTTCTCATTGGCGGTGGAGGCCGTGAACATGCACTTGCATGGAAAATTGCCCAATCACCAAAATTGGGAACGTTATACGCTACGAATTGCAATAATGGCGGAATTGCTTCACTGGCAAAACCATGCGAGGAAGAGTGGGATTCGGCGAGGGCATTTTTCATGAAGCGTTGGTGTGATAAACACGAAATTGACCTTGTGGTAGTAGGCCCTGAAGCCCCACTTGCACAGGGTATTGCAAATGAATTGACGAGCGAAACTCGGTTGGTATTTGGACCTTCAAAAGATGCGTCAAGAATCGAAGCAGACAAATCGTATGCAAAAGACGTAATGCGACAAGCATCTATTCCGACAGCAGATTCTCGTTCTTTCATGGATATTGATGCTGCTAGAAGTTATTTATTGCGTGGGCTTGACCGTGACCTTGAAAATGAATGTAAACAGAATCTTGCGAAAGAAATCACCTCATACATTGAGTGGTCTGAGGAAACCGATAAAAGGAAACAATTTAATTTTTCTGAAGAACTAAAAGCTTTTCTCGACAAACGTGAAGAACCCTGTGTTGTGAAAGCATGTGGTTTAGCAGCAGGCAAAGGTGTTATTATTTGTAGCACAGTTGGTGAAGCTCTTGATGCAGTTGATTTGATTATGAAAGATCGAGCATTCGGTGACGCGGGGAAGAGCGTGTTGATAGAAGAATATATGACTGGCACCGAAGTTAGTGTTCTTGCTCTTGTTGATGGCGAAACTATTTGGGTATTAGACCTTTGCCAAGATCATAAACAGGTAGGGGAAGGCGATGTGGGACCGAACACTGGTGGAATGGGTGCGTTCTGTCCAGCCCCATTGCTCGATGAGGAAACGATGCATTTTGTGGAACGTGAAATATTAGTTCCAACTGTGGATGCCTTGCGCAGAGATGGAATAGAATACCGTGGAGTTCTTTACGCAGGCTTGATGCTTACATCAGCAGGGCCAAAAGTATTAGAGTTTAATTGCAGATTTGGTGACCCTGAAACGCAACCACTAATGGCGAGGTTTAAAGGCGATCTTCTTGATGTTTTGTGGAGAACGGCATCAGGGACACTCGATGGCGCATCTATCGAATTTAAGGAAAGCATTGCTTGCTGTGTAGTGATGTGTAGCGAAGGGTATCCCGGACCATATACTAAAGGGCATACAATCTCTGGCATTGAGGATGTAGGGGATTTACGTAATATCACAGTTTTTCACGCAGGAACGGATTGTTCTAGTGGAGAATTGAAAACTTCAGGTGGTAGGGTACTCGGTGTAACAACTCTAGCGGGCACCTTAGATGAAGCACGTACTAAAGCGAATGATGCATGTGAAAAGATTAACTTTAACGGTGCTTTTTGGCGAAGCGATATTGGATGTCGTAATAATAGACAATCCTGCAATCACGCTAATGCTTGCGATTCCATTTCCGGCGTTTAGTTTTTTTCGATTTTGTCGCAGGCCCTCCCTCTTGCAAAGATGTAATTTCATCTCGCAATGTTGCGGCTAATTCAAATTGAAGTTTGTCCGCTGCGTGAAGCATTTCATTTTCTAACTCTTCAATTTTTTCGTCAATGTCTATTTCTTCTATAGTTGCGTTTGCGTGAAACGCCTCTCTGGCTGTTTGTCTTGCGGATAATTCCTTTTCAATCCCCTTACGAATCGCTTTCTTGATGGTTTCAGGGGTAATGTTGTGTTCTTTGTTGTAGGCAACTTGTAACAATCTTCGCCGCTGTGTTTCATTCATGGCGTTTTGCATTTGAGGTGTAATCGAATCACCATAGAGAACTACTTTAGCATTTACATTTCTAGCTGCTCGACCAATAGTTTGGATTAAACTCGTTTCGCTTCTTAAAAAACCAGATTTATCGGCGTCAAGAATACAGACAAGAGATACTTCTGGCAAATCAAGCCCCTCTCTAAGCAAGTTGACACCAATCAATAAATCAAAATTACCTTCGCGAAGCTCTCTTAAAATTTCAAGCCTTTCCAGTGTTTCAATATCGCTGTGTAGGTATCGACTTTTGAGATTGGTTTTTGAAATATATTCGGAGAGATCTTCTGCAATCCGTTTTGTTAGCACAGTCACAAGAATTCTTTCCCCGTTCTCCACTCGTTTTTTTGCTTCTTGGAGCAAATCTGGAACCTGATTTGATGCGGGACGAACCTCGATAATTGGATCAAGAAGACCAGTTGGACGAATTACTTGTTGAGCAACAATACCCTCTGATTTATCAAGTTCATGTGGACCGGGTGTAGCAGAAACGTATATGGTCTGAGGAACTAACTTTTCAAACTCATCAAAGGTGAGAGGTCTGTTATCTAGTGCGCTGGGTAATCGGAAACCATGCTCAATGAGCGTTTGTTTCCTTGCCTGATCACCGTTGAACATAGCTTTAACTTGAGGTATTGTGACGTGTGACTCATCGATAAAGAGTAACCAATCGTTTGGCTTGCGATTTGGTACATGACTAAAATAATCAAGCAGGCAAAACGGCCTGCTGCCAACATCTCGATTCTCTAGGTGCCTAGCGTAGTTTTCAATACCGCTACAATAGCCAACCTCTTGAATCATCTCTAAATCGTATTGGGTGCGAGCTGTAATACGTTGTGCTTCGAGTAGTTTTCCTTCTTTCTTAAGTTTTAGAACATGAGAATTGAGTTCTTCTCGAATTGCAATTACTGCTTTTTTTAGACCTTCATGTGGCATAACGTAATGAACAGCAGGAAAGATAAATGCATCAGTTTCAGTTGCGAGTGTCTCTCCTGAAGTGGGGTGAATAAGCTCAATTCTTTCAATGGTGTCACCGAAGAACTCGATACGAATGCCGAATTGTTCATAAGCCGGGAAGATTTCCATAATTTCACCACGTACACGAAATGAGCCACGTTCAAAATCTAAATCATTACGCTTGTATTGCATTTCGGTAAGTTCAAGTAGCAATTCTCTGCGGTTAATGTTTTGTCCACATGAAAGGGGGACAATTCTATTTTGATAGGAGTCTGGAGACCCAAGACCATAAATGCAACTAACTGAGGAAATGATAATTACATCGTCTCTTGACATTAAACTGCTTGTTGCTTTAAGGCGTAGTCGATCTAAATCATCATTTCGTGCAGCATCTTTTTCGATGTAGATATCTCTTTGAGGAATATATGCCTCTGGTTGATAGTAATCGTAGTAACTAACGAAATATGACACAGCATTGTGTGGGAATAACACACGCATCTCTTCAAAAAGTTGTGCAGCAAGTGTTTTGTTATGGCTAAGAATCAGAGTTGGCTTATTCGTCTTAGCAATAACATTTGCCATAGTAAATGTTTTTCCTGTACCGGTAGCTCCCAGAAGGGTTCTGTATTGTTCCCCGGCTTCAATCCATGATGTTAATTGTTCGATGGATTGTGGTTGATCACCACTTGGATCGAATTCGCTGACAAGTTGAAACATAAAGATTTAGACAGGATATTTGCCGTCATACGTTTCTTGATTCATCAGGGAGTCGTGATTTACATCACCCGCAAACCGGATTTTTACTAACCAACCAGAACCAAAAGGATCACTATTGAGAAGTGAGGGGTCTTCGGTGACAGCTTCAGTAATT
>CAYZEX010000045.1:0-9714 GCA_964477675.1 uncultured Isosphaeraceae bacterium | reverse complement strand
CGAATTGAACTTTCACACTCGAGCATTTTTTTATAGAGCGGTTCAGAGTTGGTTTGTTTGTAATAATCAAACGATGTAGTGCAAATCAGAGCCTCGTCTAGCGATGTAACTTTTGAAACGCCGCCCGCACTGTTGCCAGAGTAGGCCACACCCTCTCCTGAAATTGCCGAGATAGTTTCTTCAAGAGCTGGAAGAGTGGCGGTTCCTGCAATAGGTTCACCATTATATTCAAGACCGATGAGTGTCCCAAATAGGGGAACCCCTCTGGCAAAAGACCTAGTGCCATCAATTGGGTCAACAACCCACCGAAATCCACTAGTCCCAAGAATTTCACTATGCTCCTCTCCTAGAAAACCATCGTCGGGAAATGCATCGAGTAAGCACTCCCTCGCCATCAATTCAGCCTCTATATCGATATTAGTTACGTCAGATCCGTCTTTTTTTGACGAAAGAGTGAAGTTTTGCTCAGAAAAATGAGATAAAACGAACGAGGATACGACCATAGCCGTATCGTTTAAAGCTTGTAATCGCATTGTTTTAGCATCCATGAGAGGAGAATCCTACCAAAGAACCTAGTCCTATAACTTACACAAGTGCAGTACAAACAGTAATAAATGGTCTCCAGACGGGATTTTACAACCAGGTTGCCTATTATAACAGTGTGTTGCAAAGAATCAGTTGTATGTAAGATGTTTATTTGTACGTCTTTAAGGATAAGTGGTACAGTATAATATTGTTGCCTTGGTGGGCAAGCTACACAGGTAGTCATGAGCATGAAAATGAAAAAAGCCAATTTGATATCTCGATTGATAGCAATTCTTACGATTGTTGGCTTTAGTGCATCGACACCCGCCGAAACTATTGCTGTGCCCAAGGATGAGAAGACTATTCAAGCAGCAATCAACATAGCTCAAGGTGACGATGTTATTCTTGTTTCTCCAGGTGTTTACAACGAGTCCATCAATTTCAACGGGAAGGCGATTTCTATCAAAAGCACGAAGGGTGCTGCCGTAACAAAACTAGATGGATGGAAAAAGAATGACAGTGTGGTGAAATGTGTAAGTGGAGAGGGTCCTAGCACTATTCTTGATGGATTCACAATTACAAACGGAACGGGCAACAGTGAACTATACAGCAAGGATGAAACGGTTGGCGGCGGTCTAATCTGTTTGTACTCGAGCCCTACAATCAAGAATTGTATTTTTGTTAGCAACGAATCGTCCTATCAGGGCGGTGCAATTTTTAATGGTGATCGAAGTAACACCGTTATTCAAAATTGCATTATTAAATCGAACGAATCTGAACGAGGTGGTGGGTTATACAACAGCCGAGGACGACCTGTAATTCGTGATTCTCAAATTGTCGACAACAGCGCAAAATATGGTGGTGGAGGCATGTATAATTTTGGATCTAATGTCCGAATCATATCGTGTTCATTTAAACATAACCGTGCACAATATAATGGCGGCGGAGTGTATGACTACGACAGTAGCGGGCGTGTAGTCGATACTGTTTTTACAGATAATGTAGCTTTATTCAATGGCAATGCAATGTACAGGGGCTATCGAAGCGCAACGTTACTAGAAGATGATTGTCGTTACACAATGACTCATGACACAGTTTCTGGTTCAGGTGGATTTATGGTTGCTCGCGGGAAACAGATTGGCGCATGTTGCGTAGGTTCAGGCTGCTTGGTTGTTGATGAGAAATCCTGCCAAGAAGTTGGCGGTTCTTGGCTTGGTCCAAACACAACCTGTGATGATCAGCTGCTGGCTTGTCCAAAACCAAATACTGGCGATATTAATGATGATGGTGTTGTTGACATGATGGATTTAGTACTCGTCATGACAAGTATGAACAGTTCCGTTAGCAATTAACCCAATCAATACAGAGATTTTTAAGTGCTGCAGATGGAAGAGATTGCGGCATTTTTTCTGCACATTGAGGAGCAATGAGAATCGGATTTGGTGCTCCCATCATAGGAGTTCTTCCGTGTGATCCACGAATCTTTTTGGGGTCAAGCGTGATGATATCAAACGAAGATCGTTGACCGAGTTTTTTTAGAAGTAGTTTTATTGCAATTCTCGGAGCACTCCCACGCCAGCCTTCAGCAAAGCAAAGTTCTCTCGGATCGTAGCCAGGTTTTCTGTGTATATCAACGGTTGTTTGATAATCTGGTGCAGCACAATCACTGAACCACCAATCATGCGAGAACCACCGGTTGCAGTTAGAGATTGCAACAATATCTCCACAACGATTATGTGATAGATCCTCAAGTTTGTTGCCTGAATATACAAATTCAACACCATCTGTCTGCATAAGTAAATTCGAAACGGTTTGTAGATTTTTATGGTTCTTTACATACACATGTGCAATCTGGTGATCTGGAACGGCGAACGCTTCGCTAGCTCCCGCGTCAAGATATTCGCAATCAAGTTCATTACGAATCGAAAGGAAGCCCTCTTTTCTCAAGATTCGATTGATTGCAACTGCGTCTTCAACTTCTTCAATTCCATATTCGCTGAGAACGCATACATCAATATTCTGAGACGTGTAATAATCTATGAGGTTTCCAACTACCGAGTCAATTAAAGAGAGTTCTTTGGGAGCATCAGGGTGATTTGGACCAAGGCGCTGCAGGGGATAGTCGAGATGTGGCAGGTACACAAAGGAAAGCGTTGGACTATGCAACCGATCAACCTCAATGGCTGCCTCGGCAATCCATTGAGAGGACTCAATTCCTGCAGATGGTCCCCAAAAACTGAATAATGGAAACTGGCTAAGTTTCTTTTGTAATATAGTTCTAAGTTCGCTAGGGTTTGTCCATAGGTCGGGTATTTTTATGCCATCAGCTCGGTATATTGGTCTTGGCGTGACGCAAAAGTCTGCAGAGGAGTACATGTTGAACCACCAAAATAGATTTGCAACGGTTACATCAGGATTAATTGCACGAAGAGAATCCCAAACCTTCTCGCCTTGAACAATATTGTTTGATTGCCTCCAAAAAAATGTTTCGTTCGTGTTGCGTTCGTGCCACCCGTTAGCAACTATTCCGTGTTCATTTGGCTGGAGTCCAGTTAGCATCGACGATTGAACGGTACTTGTGACAGCAGGAAGAGGTGGGTCTAATAAAACCACATTAGATTTCGACGCTAGCGAAGTTATGTTTGGTGTATGGATGCCAAGGTGAGATTTGGTAAGTCCAACTACATTTAGAATTGCTAAGCGCCGCATAGTTTAGGTACCAAGTATTTTACGTTGAGCTGCAATGGTGAGAACAAAGCAAATTGCCGATGTGAGCATGATGTAATATTCTCCAAGAGAAGCAATTAAAAGACAATCAAGTAATGCGAACCCCGATAGAAGAGTGTGCATTCCCGAGATAACGTTATTTGATGAAGCGACAAAGTGATGCCATGCAACATAAATCCACCCAGCAAACGCTATAAAAGTGAACCATGTGATTGGAGATTCTGGACCAAACAGAAGGGCTGGTATTAGTGCGGGAATTAAAGTCGCCCATACGAGCCAAGAGTGTTTAAGTTGTCCATCGTGTTCACTACTTCCAATAAATGTCAGAAGAGAAGTGTAGATTCCTATGGCACCACAAAAAATGACAAGTGCGAATGTGTATGGTGTTGAAAAGGCAGTAATCGCAGTGATGTAGACAAGTCCACGACAGATTGCCATAAGGGGTATGGCAACTAATTTTTTGTGGTGAAGAAAAGTATAAAAAAGTATGAACATTCCCAGAATGGAAGTACACAAGATAGTCTCGGTAGAAATACGTGTTGAAATGAGAATCGCTGATACAAGCATAGTTAATCCAACGAACCATGCTTGTTTAACACTGATTATGCCTTGTGGTATTGGGCGGTCGGGGCGAAGTTTTTTATCACGTTTGCTATCGAAAGCATCATTTAGAACCATTCCAGAGAAATACAACAGTAAAAGGACAATCGTAATAAAGAAAAGAGGTTTTGTAATATGAAATGGTGGAGGGTTGAACCGGTGCTCCCATTGTTCGTGGTGGCTTTGAATTGCAAGAGCAACCCCAACCATAATGTTGCTAACAATAGTTGGGGAATTACTGACCCGCAGTAATTTCAACCACGCCTGCGATTCACTTATGTGTAAATTCGCTTTGCTGCCCATGCAAGTTCCTTTGAAACAGATTCGACAAGTTTTTCATTTTGTAGGATTGTAGGTGTAACATCCCAAGTATACGTTTCAATCTCCCAATCGGTCGCACCCGATTTTGCAAGAATGGGGATTGATTGTTCTAATTCTTCCTGCGTTGTGCCTAGTGGACCAATTGTTTGTTGGTGGATAGGGACATGATAATGTACACGCCAAAGACCCGATGGGTTGACCAAAGAAACGTCAGACAAGTTCTCATGAAACTCAATAGTGTTATTTTTTTTAATAGAAGTTTGATGTAAATACTTTGGCTCAGCAAGCATCTGAAGTGCCTGTACTGATTCATTTCTATTGGCCTCATCAAAACAAACTTCGATAGCTGATGAAAGTTGCACTTTGCCAATTAAAAGACCCGCCTCTTTGTAATTAGCAACTGCTTCAACTGTAGTTTCATGCATAACAGAAGCGTGGCACACATCATGGCAAACCCGCAAGTAACGCCTTACTCCTTCATCATCATTAAAATGTTTATTTACAAAAGTTGAAATATCAACCGATCTCTGAAGGCGACATCCAGGTTCTGCTTCTATATCAAGATGAATACATATTCCAGTTCGTTGTTCAAGATCAGCAAGTTCGTTAATACAAGTTTGCAACATCGCAGCTGCATCTTCAGATTCAAAAGAATCGGTACCCCAACCGAGGGGCAGAGTAGAAATACCTGCTTCATCACCCTCAGTAATTGCAGCTAAGATATTTGCAAGCCGCAATGTATATTCAAGACGGCTAGAATTGCACCAGTTTGGTTCATATACATGGTGTTTAACAACTGTGCTGTGAAAGTCAGAATAGGGGAACCCATTTATCGTGAACACTTTTACGTTGCAGGAGGCAAGTGTTTCTTGAAGAAGAGGTACGTCAACATCGAGTGATGCGTTATTGGAAAGCCAGAGTCCAATTCCGTATATGCGATTGCCTGGATTACAAATTGGATGACAGAAGGAACGAATATTGTCAAGTACATCATGAAAAGTGTTGCCATGATGCACGTTTGTGCAGTACCCAAGCATTAATCACGTAACCGAAAACTTACCACTTTGTGATAAGAATGTTTTTGGGTTCTGGAATGAAATTACGTCAATGAGCGTTTTTGTATGCCCTCTGGATGCCAACTCAACCTGGCACTTAGGAACAGCAAGAGGATCGCTGGGGCCCCAATCTCCTGCAGAATTGATCCATAGATGTTCGGTTCCATGAATCTCAATAATATCTGCAGCACGTTGCGGTGTGCATTTACTATCTGGGTATAGTGTCATGCCCGCCCAAAAACCACGATCTAGTACCGCGCGAACAGTATGCTCCTCGACATGGTCGATAAGAACGCGGCTTGGATCCAAGGAAGTGTTTGCAATAGCGTCCATTATTAGCTGTGTTCCTTTTAGTTTGTCTTCAAGGTGTGGTGTGTGCACTAAGACTAATTGATTCATCTGTTCTGCTAAAGCTAGTTGTTCTTCCAGAATAATTAGTTCGTTTTTACTATTTTTATTTAAACCAATTTCACCGATTCCAAGGACATTTTTGCAACCAAGGAATTCGGGAATGATGCTGATGACTTCTCGAGCGAACCCAACGTCTTCAGCTTCTTTTGGGTTGATGCAAAGCCAACAGTGGTGATTGATACCATAAAAAGACGCTCTCGCAGGTTCTGTGTCCGTAAGCTGTCTAAAATAATCGAAGAAACCCTGTGTACTGCTTCTATCAAAACCCGCCCAGAATGCTGGCTCAGTTATTGCAACGCAACCTGCTTGAGCCATCCGCTGGTAATCATCGGTAGTACGCGAGACCATATGGATGTGAGGGTCGATATACACCATTATTCAGTTAGTGGCACAGCTCCACTTGCACCCTTAGTTCCTGCTTCCTCAATGGGTTCAGAAGAATGATCACTTAGCAGCAGAAGTATTCTTTCGGTTCTACTAGTTTTATCTGAATGTAATTCTTCAATACAACGCATCAACGCTTTAATTCTGAAATCAGATTCTTCTTCATTGCACCGATCTACACGATCAAGAAATGCGGCTATGTCGAGAAGTTTAGCTCGGTGCTCTTGAAAATAACGATCAACAATTTGTTTTTGATTCATGGAATTGCTTGGCATACAAACATGATTCTACATGAGTTTGTCGATAACTTGTCGAACTAGTGTGTGGTCAAGTTCGTGAATATCAATTGGTTTTTCGATATCTCGTAACATAATCAGGGTAAGTTGTCCCCCCAAATGTTGTCTGAACTCCTCAATGCCCGAGAGAAGATCCGGATTTTGTAATTCGGGGTGATTTGTTGGGAACCCAATTTGTTGTAATAAAGAAATGACACGGTTAGCAATATCAGTATTCAGGTAGCCAAGTTCAACGCTTATTAAGAGATCAAGAGCAAGGCCGATGGCTACTGCATCTCCATGTGTAAGTTCATAATTTGTTAGTTGCTCTAACTTGTGTGCAGACCAATGTCCAAAGTCCAACGGACGAGCAGCATTCCTTTCAAAGGGATCTCCGCCATCAGCAATATGATGAAGGTGTAGTTGCACGGATTGTTGAAGCACGGCTGCCATTGTTTCAGTATCCCGTTGCAACAACTTCTTAGCATTTGACTCTATAAAAGAAAACAATGTTCGATCTTTCACTAAAGCAACTTTAATAGCTTCACTAATACCACTTCGCCAATGTTTATCATCAAGGGTCGAAAGCAAACTTACATCGTTTACTACAGCATAAGGTGGTGTAAAGACACCAATAAAATTCTTTTTGCCAAAATAGTTGATTCCATTTTTTACTCCTACCCCAGAATCGCCTTGTGCTAGAGTAGTCGAGGGCATTCGAATAATCGGTATACCTCTGTGTGCAATAGAGGCTGCAAAACCAACTGAATCAAGGACTGCTCCACCACCAATAATAAGAATGCATGATTTACGACAGATGTCGTTTGCATTAATAATCTCGAGTATTTGTGACACAACACTTACGTTGTTCTTAGATTCTTCGCCACCAAGTACCAGAACAGGTTTAGATTGTACAGTTGAGGTTCGCTTGCACCAATCGTTCAGTTTGTGCATGTATCCTTGATTAGCGATAGCGAGACCTTGGTCAACAACGACTAGCAATTGAGTGGGGTCAATATCTGACAGAAGCGAGTCAAGCACACCATTCTTTTCAAAGGGAGAATTCGTGAACCTGAGTTTGTGAGTCCAAGAGACAGAGAAAGCGGCATCTATGGAATTTTGTTGTGTACTCACTTAATCTCCTGTGTCAAATCAATCTCTGGAGACCACTCGAGCCACTCATCTTCAACTTTGTCTTCAAGAATAAAAGCATAACCAGTAGGTGCAATATCTCCAAATATGTTCGGGGTAGCAAGAGAAACACCACCCTTAATCCAAGATGTGAGTGGGCCTGCCTTGAGATCAATTCCAAGTAAATTGGCGTCGATTCGGATGCCACTAATATTCCAGAATTTTGTGTTGGTTCGAATTAGGGGTGTGTATCGTTGTTGGATGTTGCACGTAAGTTGGACGGTTGCAGCATTGTCTGCTAATTGAACAGAATTAATATTTCCAATTTCAATTCCTCTATAAAAAATGGGTGCTCCAACAGTTACAGCTTCTGCAGAAGAGGTAATCAAAACAAATTGTTTCTCTTCAGGGTTTAAGGGTTCTGGCGCGCCGGTAAATGCATATGTTTTGTTCCCATTACCGGGCGCGACCTGAATGTATCTGGGACCAAGAATAGTGTCTAGGCCCTGAATGCCTTGCAAAGAAACTGTTGGTCGAACAATCCACCACTTCGAGTTTTCTTTTGCAAGCATAGCGGCGCTTGAGTCAAGCCTTGCGGTAACAAGGACTTTTTCTAAATCCTCATCAAGATGAATATGGTTGACACGACCAACAACAGTTCCCCTATAAAGTATTGGGGATTCGGATGTCAAACCATTGGCATCATCAAATGTAATTGTAATGAGAGGTCCTTGATTTAATTTCCACTGAACAAACAAAATTGTGGTTGCCACAACAGCAACGAATGGAACAAGCCATGTTAGAGAAAATCTGTTGGTCTGTTTTGTTTTAATTATTGCAGTTGGAATGGATTCGGTCATGAGTGTCTCTGATTTCTCCAGAGTAATTGAGAATCAAAAGTCGCCGATGAAATCATTGTAAGCACAACAACCCCAGCAAAAGCTATTAAGCCAGATTCAGGTTTAACTGAAGCGAAAGAACCAAGTTTTACAATTGAAACTAGTATTGCTACAAGGAAAACATCAAGCATTGACCAACGCCCAATAATTTCAATGAAGCGAAGAAAAGTGGAGTTTTGATTTGGAGAGAGTTTTTTCCACGACAAGCATACAAAGAACAGCCCAATAATCTTTGCAAATGGAATTACGATTGAGCACAGCAAAACCAGAATAGCTATTCCGGGGGTTCCACTACTCCATAATGCAACGACTCCTGCCCAAATTGTGCTTTCATTTTGAAAACCAAATTCGTTCATAGATAGAATTGGAAGAGTATTTGCAGGAATAAAAAGTATTAGTGCTGCAAGAGCTAACGCCATAGTCCTCTGAATTCCATCAGGAGTGTGTTGATGTAAATTGGTATTACATCTGGCGCATGTTGCTTTTGAGCGTTCTGGAATTGGCGGAAGAACTTGTATTTGGCCGCAATGCCAACAAAGCAAAGTTTGCGTAGATGATGATTGCGTTTTATTTTGAGACAAGTTTACAGCCGTCAAGTGTAAATACATTTGATGAAAATAAACCGGATGCATAACATTGCCCATGAACGGTTATGTTTGCCCCATTGTGGATTGATTTACCGGTTCCAAGTTCATTTGCGAGAGACTCATCAAAAACACATAAAACATCATCTTTATTCTTTCGAATTGTAACTATGTACAAACCATCTTCAGTTAGTGAAAACGCGACTACTTTACCACTAAGTTCAACTACTGAACCAGAGTATGGTGAAGAACTACTATTATCCTCAAATGAACTTATGAGAGTTTTGAAGTCTGGTCGTTCTATATACGATTGGTCAACTTGATTTACGATTCTGCTCGCAGTTTTATTTTGGTTGACATTGCCAGTTGATGAACATCCGGTAATGAAGAGGATGAAAAATGAGATAGTGGTATTGCGGATAAGCATTGCGGATTCTCCTACTCTGGAGATGATATCAGCGTCTCGCTGATAAACCAAACAGAACGTTCCTTCTCTTTGGAGTATTCCCTATAAACGGACGGGTAACTGTAGATTTAGGGGAGTTGCTACAGATGTGTACAAAAGGATACCGATGGGTACAGATGGCACCACAAGATGGCGCTATAACAGCCTAAGACACAGAAGTAAATCCACGAATTGGGACTTCTGGCTATGGTTGCTGGATAATAAATAACAATAAAGTTTCAAAAAGTGGGTTCTAGGTTATAAAAAAGCCGGTTTATTAAAAAACTGAAAAAAATCGGTTCACAAATGACTATCTAACTACCTATGAGGTGCACCTGTCGAGACGTTCTCGACCAT
>CAYZEX010000044.1:0-9753 GCA_964477675.1 uncultured Isosphaeraceae bacterium | reverse complement strand
AGAAGATCAACATCCCGCTCACCGAACGTGGAACAGTTCTTCGCGTGTGCAACAGCTGCATCATGATACTTCGCACGAACTGGATTGTCTTCATCGAGGTCATTCCATTTGAGTGCGAGTTGGAAGGTACCTAGGAGTCGAGCAGTTGGGGACATATATAGATCAGCCCAAGAAAGTGCAAGAACGGTACTCCCCCCAGAGGTATCCCTGACCCAAATGACTTGAGGAATATCACCTAATTCAATTCGAAAAATATATGCAGTTTTGATAATTGCATCTTTGACATATGGGTCGGCTTCTTCTCGATCTTCTATTCGCCGTTGAAGTTCGTAAAATTCCGTTTCAAAATCTTTACACTCCATCTCAAATACAATTAAGTCCGGATTTACCTCGATGATTTGGTCTTTAATCGATTTGTAAAATTCATGATTAATGTCGGTAAACATTTGTCCCTTGAGGGGAATGAGCAAGACGGCAGTACCAGAATCCTCTGTGCGCACGATGGTATCTGTCCCAGTTGCGCTCGGAGTTGAATTTGCTTTGGCTACCTGAACGAGCGAAATTAGTGAAAGTAGTACACATTGGGCAAGAATTGCTAGCGTTTTCATATTTGTACTATAACTTCGATAGCGAACTGGAAGAGTTATTACGACCCATGAAAATCGCGATAAATTGCCTTCGCTAAGTCGATTGCCTCTTTTTGTGATTGAATTGAGCCCTCAAGTTGTGCGTCATAGACAGCCTCGAGTGCCCTTCCCAACAGGGATGAGGGTGGAATGCCTGCTTCAAGCAGGTCATTGCCGTTGATAAATGGGGTTGGCGAGACGCCTTCTCTTTCAAGTTCAGCGATGATTCGCCTTATGTGGACAAACATTGGTCGATCTTCGCATTGGATAATTGAGAGTGCACTTGAACATTGCTCTGAAGCTGCTGTGCGTTTTCGTCTTGCAGTGCCAAGAGTTTCCCATGAGTAGAGTTGCTGGTGAAGTTTGAGAATCTCGAGGAGCTCTGAGTAGACTCGGTTCGATAAAAGCAATTGCGTTTGCCAGTTTCTTGCAATCGAGTGAATGTCTGCTGTATGTGAGTGCCTGTCGAAAATCCACGCTGCAAGAGCAGTTGCGTATGTTGCACAAGCGGGTAATCGACCCAAACGCGTTGGTGCGTTCATGCAAGATTCCTCAGCAAAGACAATACGATCAAGCCCAAGATACTGTATCTCCCAAGCGGCAACCCCCCTGTTTTGGTTCGTTAACATTTTTTTAATCTCTTCGCCGATACGTTCTCTAGAGACGCCAGTTAGTTTATGTGACTGCTCTCGAATTGCATCCCCTGTCTCTGAGTCAATTGTAAATTCAAAACATGCTGCAAAACGAATTGCTCTAAGCATTCTAAGGTGGTCTTCAGCTATACGGTCATGCGGATTGCCAATCGCTTTGATGAGGCGACGTTCTAAGTCTTCCTTGCCGCCAACAAAATCAATTATTTTTTCTGTAATCGGATCTTCAAACAAACCGTTTATCGTAAAGTCTCTTCGTAAAGCATCATGTTTTGCGTCACTAAAGTTGATTTTGTCTGGATGTCGGTTGTCGCTGTATGGTCCGTCACTTCGAAATGTTGCAACATCATACATGGTGTTGTGCGAGCGAACTAGCATGACGCCAAATGACTCCCCAACACTCCTCGCTTTAGGAAAGAGAGTTTTTATATCATCTGGTCTTGCGGATGTAGCAATATCGTATTCCGTTGGTGCGATACTTAAGAGACGGTCACGAACGCAACCACCAGCAAAGTAGGTTTCAAAACCAGCATCGCGTAGGACTTGAAGAATTGCAAGAGCACCATTTCGACATTCAATTGGACAAAGTTGGCTCATATAGCTTTCTTTCCGTAAAAGAGTATCCACATATTCGTGGCTTCTTTATGTATCTCGGGGCCAACGAGATTGTCGACAGAATGGTCTTGTAGATTTGGGTCCATTGGTGAACGAAGAACAATAAGCCCTTCATCATGTAAGATGGCACCGATATTTGCTACTTGTTCTAAGATTTTTTCTCTAAATGTCTCATTTGCCATCATGGCATAAGGGGGATCAACAAAGGCGATATCAATGGGGTGTGGTGCTCTTAGTAAGGGTACTGAAGAAAGCGCATCTCCATGAATGGCAATTGCTTTGGATGAACACCCCATCGCTTCAATATTGGTGTGTAACAGGTCGAAAATTTTTCTGTCCTTTTCAACCATGATTACTGTATGTGAGCCTCGGCTAATCGCTTCTAGGCCCATTGTGCCAACGCCGGCGAATAAATCAAGGACGATTCCTTCGTTGAGGTGACCTCTGAGTTGATTGAAAACTGATTCTCTAGCACGACCTGTCCACGGGCGTGTGGTTTCGTTATCGCGGGGAGTTTTGAGTTTTCGAGATTTAAATTGTCCACCAAGTATTTTAAGCATTATGGATAGGATACCTTGATTGGTAGCAAAACTCTAAGGGGCGGAGACCGTTATGATGGTAGCAATGAAGAGCAGATTCAATTCGCTACCTAGTCGTCTTCAAAGCGTAGCAGAAGAAACGAACATAGGAGAGGTTCCATGCTTGCTGGTGCGGGATACTCTTGAGCCTAGTCCATTTATTATCTGGATACATGGACGAACAGCTGACAAGGAACTCGACCCTGGGAGATACCTTCGCTATGTTCGAAAGGGGATAAACGTTTGCGCTGTTGATTTACCTGGGCATGGTGCTCGATTTGAGGATCATTTACAGGATGCAAGGCATTCCATTGAGGTTGTCCTGAAAATGGCATCTGAAATTGATTCGGTGCTTATGGTCCTGGATGAATTGGGTGGTTTCGACCTTAAAAAAGCTGCTATAGGTGGGATGTCAGCTGGAGGTATGGCAGTCATTCAGCGGTTATTGGAACCGCACCACTTTTCGGTTGCAGTGCTAGAAGCGACAGTTGGTAACCTAGAGCCAATGCGTGACTTACCTCTTTGTGAAGGTCTGAGTGATGCAGAATTACACGCTATCAATCCGATTGAGCATCTTGATGGATGGAGCGATATTCCAATTATTGCGTTTCATAGCCGACATGATTCGTGGATACCGATTTTAGGGCAAGAGTCATTCATCACTGCTCTGAAAGAACAATACGCAAATCCCGAGAAAGTGGAGTTTATTTCATTTGACAGGACAGGAGCTCCATACGAACACATTGGTTTTGGGAGAGAATCCGCCTTTGTAAAGGAAGTGCAAGTAGAATTCGTTGCAAAGCATTTGCAGATAGGAATTGAAACGTCATGATAAAAACAGAACAGAGTGCTTGGTATGGTCAATTTGGAGGGAGGTATGTTCCAGAGACACTAGTAGCAGCACTCGACCAACTCACACAAGCATGGGAAGAAGCAACCCTCGATATCGACTTTCATGATGAACTTGATGCGCTGCTCACTAATTATGTCGCAAGACCTACGCCAATAACCGAAGCACCCCGATTGACAGCGCATATTGGTGGAGCACATATTTGGTTGAAACGTGAAGATTTAGCGCATACCGGTGCGCACAAAATTAATAATACGATGGGGCAAGCACTTCTTGCAAGGCGTATGGGAAAGCAGAGAATCATTGCAGAAACCGGTGCAGGTCAACATGGGGTTGCCACGGCAACTGCTTGCGCTAAACTTGGGTTGACATGCGAGGTTTATATGGGTGCAGAGGACGCGCGAAGGCAAGCGCTTAATGTATTTAGAATGCAACTACTTGGTGCGAAGGTGAATGTTGTAGAGTCCGGTTCTAAGACATTGAAAGATGCGACGAACGAGGCGATGCGAGATTGGATGGGTTCAGTTGAAGAGACGCATTACATCCTAGGTTCGGTTGTTGGACCACATCCATTTCCACTTATAGTGCGCGAGTTGCAATCTGTGATAGGAAAAGAAGCTCGAGCGCAATTCCTAGAGACTGTAAAAAAACTTCCAAATTGCATCATTGCATGCGTTGGAGGAGGTTCAAATGCCGCAGGTATTTTCGCACCTTTTGTAGAAGACACCGAAGTAAAACTCGTAGGTGTAGAGGCGGGTGGGACTGGGCTTGGGCTTGGCGAGCATGCCGCCCCCCTTTGCTTAGGAGCCCCTGGTGTCTTGCATGGCTCGCTAAGTTACGTTTTGCAGAACCAAGATGGTCAAACCCAAGAAGTACACTCTTGTTCTGCAGGTCTGGATTATCCTGGTGTTGGTCCTGAACATTCCTATTGGAAAGAATTGGGGCGTGTTTCGTATCAAATTGTTGATGATCAAGAAGCGCTTTCAGCTTTTAAAGTTCTATGCGAAACGGAGGGGATAATCCCAGCGCTTGAATCTTCGCATGCAGTTGCAGGAGCAATCAGGATCGCTAAGGAAATGAATCCTAGCCAGCACATGCTTATTAATTTGTCTGGAAGAGGCGATAAAGATGTGGAAGAAGTGCAACGATTACTGAATTAGGAACACGTCGCAAGCATTGTGTCAGAATTACTATATCTTTTTTCTTCTTGTAGCTTTGCGAAGTCGAATCAGTTCTATTTAGATTCGATTGGATAAGGGTTTGAACCTTCTTGATTAGTCGAAGTTTTGTCGTTGTTATCTTTTCCGCTAATTGTCCAGTCGTTTACTGAAAACGTAGTGGTCGCAGAACCGGTCTCTTTCCTGTTAGCCCAACCATCGGTGTATTCCCAATCTGTTTTACTGCCATCTTCCCCAATAACTCCATAGACATCTATCATCTCGCCATTTTCAAACAAACCTATTGCGTCATCGCCATTGTTATTTGCAACTCCACTTTTAAAGATGTGGGTAGGTAAAAAACCAAAATATTCTTCAAAAGGTGGGATGTCGGATGCTACGAAGATAGAGTCGCCTTGAAGAACTGGAATTTGTTCAAGTGAAAAATTATTTTTTCCATCCTGGGAGCCATTAACAAATCTCGAGAGTGAATACATACTTATATCAGGGATGTTTTGCAAAGCTACTAACTCGATGAATTTTGGTTTGCCACCCTTGAGTGGTCCATCGAAAATGCCAGCAATCATCATCGAGCCAGTCGCTTTGTAATTAGGGTCTTTAGGTTTTGATGTCGAATGTTTTGGTTTTACGATGGAGTTTTTGGAATAGTATTTGAGCGATTCTTCTACTATGTTATTTGGCCAACTTGGCGCAGTGACTGAACCACCCGCTCCTTCAATTGGGACAATGTCCATTACCACTGGGAAGTGGTCAGATGCAATTCCAACTGGTGGTACGGCTTTTTTCCAATCGTATTTTTCAGAGGATGTCCCTAGTATGAATCCACTATTGGTTACGACTTCCTCATGCGCATTGTTGTTAAAGAGCAGAAAATCAATTGCTCTATTGCTTACATGTGTTTTCCAGAGTGGTGCATCAGGGTCATACTCAATATTGCTGGCCCTGTGTTTCATGGGATCATGCATATCCATTGCGAGATATGTCGAACGAACAGATTTGTAGTGTGTTTTAGCATTGAAATCGCCTGCTACAACAATGTTGATATCAGGGTGTTTGCGTTCAAACTTTTTTATATATTCAACAATTTGTAATGCTTCGCGTTCTCGGTGTCCCGGATTGTTCCCAGCTTTATGGTGTACTACAAAAAAGGTGATTTTGTAGGGATCTTTTAACTTTAGACTTTCAACAACGCTTTGATTTGTTGGAATAGTTACAGTTGCACAGAGTGGACTTCGTTGAAACTTCAAATTGCTAGGAACATCTGACCAACCTATTCCTTTAGGTTTGATATTACTTAAGTTAGCATCTGCCCAAGTTTTAATATCACTAATAGGAAACCGGCTAAGGATTGATTGTTCAATTCCTCTGTAGTAGCCTACGTCCTCGGATGCAATGTATTCGTATTGACAACCGAGTTCTGCTAGTTCGTTCTTGTTGAATTCTGCGAGTACATCTTTTGATTCTATCTCTTGAAGTAATAAAATATCTGCATCAATTGCTTTAATCGCTTTGGCTAATTCTTTACGCCGTTCTTTGGAGGTGTGCGGAATTTGTTTGCCATTGGAACCAACAATATCAGATAATTCGTAGCTAGTGTTTCCGTCTCGGGGAGCCAAAGCAGGTTCATGATTGACTTGATCGTCGAAGAAATTTAAAAGATTGTACGTTGCTACCCGGACAGTACCTGGAATACGAGGCATCGGTTGCGTGAGCCCGAAGGTATGATGAGAAGAGGGTTCCCAAGTATCAGGCAATAATGTGGTAATCGATGCTGCAATTACGATTGTTTGTAAAATCATGCCCCAAATGATAGCGAAGTTTAATTTTTCTCGTCGAGTAATACTTGTCTATGGTCAGAAGTTTCTCTTGGTAAGGCATTGGCCCTAAGAATCAGTAAGGCAGTTTCAAGTTGAGGATCAATACCTTCACCAATCAGTGAGTTAATATCGGGTCGTTCACTCTCGTCGTCGACAGCGATCATATTGGCTTTCCTACGCAGTTCGTTGCTCTTTGTGATTTGATCGGGGGACATGCGAACCTCTATGTCTGGAATCACCCCCCAATCCGTAGAGCCACGACGCTTGTGAACCATGCGACCAGGTGTTTTGCCTCCATCTGATGCTGGGAGTCGATAGTATTGTGTCGTCAGTCTTACACTTGCATTCGGATTTTGAGAAATATGGTGTACAGTTTGCACACTTCCCTTTCCCCAACTTCGTTGCCCTATGATAATTCCTGCGTCGTGTGCTTGTACACAACCAGAAACAATTTCACTTGCACTTGCGGATCCTTGGTTTATTAAGATAACAACCGGCCAATCAGCTAAATTAGCACGATTTGGAAGCGCTTGCATCCTAAACAACTCTTGCCCATTTGAAGTCTCACCACTTACAATTGTTCCAGAGCGTACAAAAAGATTTGCTATTCTGCGTGCGATTGGTAACAAACCACCAGGGTTATACCTTAGGTCGAGTATAAGACCATTTGGCAGACTTTCCTTTCGCATAATAGCAATCGCTTCGAGGATATCTGAATACGATTCCTCAGAGAAACCAGTGAGTTTAATGTATCCAATTTTATTATCAGGATCAATAAACCAGTTCCAATTTGGATACCCATCTTCATCTAAGCTTTCTTTTTCCCATCCCTGTACAGTATGCAATTTGATTAATTCACGATTGAGCATGAGCTCGACTGGCTCATCAAATCCTTGACGTCGAAGGGTGAGCGTAACTGAAGTTCCTCTTGGCCCCGTAATCCTATCCACCGCATCGTTGAGTGACCAGCCGCTTGCGGACTTGCCATTTACGGCAAGAATCACATCTTCAGGAAGCACCCCACCGTAATAGGCAGGTGCACCCTCGATTGGGTTAACGACCATGATTTCCCCCTTGTTGTTTTCTTTAATAACGATACCAACACCTACAAATTTACCCTTAGTTTGTTGGTCGAAGCGTCGTGATTCATCTGGCCAAATAATGGAACTATATTTGTCTAGTACATTCATTGCGCCATCGCCAAATTCTCTTAGCAAGACTTCTTCTGGGAGTTTAATCGTTTGTATATTTGCTTGGGTGAGTCGTTTGAGAATTTGTTTTAGGACTTTCTTACCAGGCAAGTGTTGAAGATACTCGGTATAAGAGTCGAGTTCGTCATCCACATTTTCGACCCATTTGGATCTTGCTTCATCATCCTGCATACTCTTAAACGTTTCAGAAATAACCGAAACATTACCTAAGGTGCGAACTGCCTTGAGTCCACCACCAATAAGTTTTTGCCATGTAACACCAGTAATATGTTCGCTAGTTGCTATTTCGAGTGATCGAATGATCATATTTTTCGTAATACCATCAATTCGTTCGACCCAATTGTCACTAGCTTGTTCATTGTAGGGCTCGGGTGGTTCATCACCGAGTATTTCTGCTCTTTCTGCAAAGAGAGAGTGTAGGTATTTAGGAGCATATTGTCTTAATAGTGAAACCTGCAAAACAATATCTTCTAGGCGATCATTCCATCGATCGTAGAGATCCCGCCTTGAAGTGCCTTCGTAAAAAGTGCGAAGATAAAACAGCAATGTTTGCGCAGTAAGAATATTTCCTTCATTGATTTCTATTTCAATTTCTTCCTTGGTTTTGTTCAGGACTTTTTGAACATCGGCATGAAGCATAATGTCATCGAAGTTGTTACTTAGGGTCTGCGCTTTTACTGCAGATTGCATTGCCTTAACTGTGTTCCCTTCTGCAAGTAACGTGTTCATCTCAAGAAGTGCTTCATCGCGGGCATTTGCAGTAGTTGCGACCGCTTCTTCTCTGTGCCGATTGTATGTATCTAATTGTTCTTTAAAAGCTAAGAGTGCTTCGTCTTCACCTACTGGAAAATTTTCAAGAAGAGAATTCACTGCCTCCAAATTGCCATCTGAAGCTGCGGTCCAAACTCTGATTGACCACTCGGAAGAAGTTGAGGTTTGTGCTGGTGCTTGAGAAACAAAAAGCAGCGTGGTTAGAAAAAGGCAAAATGTACATATTGAACGTTGAAGTAGCATTCTTAATTGATCCTTTGTAGTTGACAAGAAAACTTGATTCTTTGAAATCGACATTATCTGGGTCTCTCTTGAGGTCATCTGTTCATAATCTACATGTTACGGTTACGACTTATTTAGGTTCATCATAATCTCTATCAATGCGTTTACCTGCCTCTTTCCAAGGGTCTTCGTTGAATTCATCCTTTTTTTTGGCTCCATTAAACGTGTTCGATCTGCAAGAGCATCTCTTTGCCACCAAAATGATTGCAGTAATTGCAAGTACACCGAGTAAGATGAGAAGTGCTGAGATAATAAGCAAAATAGGTAGTGTGGGCGCCATATTTAATTTGCCTTTGACTCAGCTAGAACGAGTTGCAATTCATCTTGACACATTTGGCTCTTACGGAAATCTGGAGGTAATTGGAGTAGCACCTCCATAGCATGATCATATTGTTGTGCGATTCTAAAAACTCGTGCCTGTAAAAAACGAAGATTTGGCTCATCTGGAAGCATCGCACACCCCCTGTTCACAAGAGCGATTGCTTCTTTTATATTATTGAGTTCGGCTTCGATTAGTCCAAGTGATACAAGGGCGAATGGTTCGTTTGGATTCCTTTGTAAACTTTCAGTAATCCATTCTTTGCCTTCGCCCCATCTCTCGTTGGTCATAGCAAGTTGTGCGAGGAAAAAAGCTGCACGAGGGTCGTCTTTGACATTAGCATGGGCTAACTTGTAGTAAGTAATTGCAGTTGTTTCGTCTCCGAGCATATGTGCGAGTTGCCCAGTAGAGAGAAATAATAATCTTGGGTTGGAACTGAGCGAACAAGCAGAGATATATGCAGCAAGTGCATTTTCTCTACATTCTTTGGCTTTGATTAGCGATCCAATTGCGTTGTGACTAACTGCTTCAGAAAGAAGAGCAAGTGCGTGCGTCTCTTGAGATTCTGCTGAATTAGGATCCTTTTGTACAAGCATTGAAGTAATTGCTAAAGCTTCGGTCGCACGGTCACTTTGTATTAATTCCATCGCGCTATCAATAGCAGCTTGTCGCTGTTTGACGGTCAAACTCTTTATTTGTGGTGTTTCTGAATTGTCGCACCCACTGATAGAGGCAGCAAGAAGGATGGCGGGTATCATGTGCCGTATGAGTGAAAAGGCATTAAGAATCGATTCCATACCCAAATCATACGCTCCATCTGACGTTGAGGCAGGCATTATTGCAAAATGGAATAAAA
>CAYZEX010000043.1:0-9808 GCA_964477675.1 uncultured Isosphaeraceae bacterium | reverse complement strand
AGCAGTAATATCGCCGGCGGCAGAGATTGTCAAGGCACCAGTGGTTGCAGTAAGGGCAGTTACGTTGGCGCTAAGCGCTTGGTTGATAGCCACTGTAGCGCCATCAATTGTCAAATCGCCACCAGCAGTAACGATAGAGGCGTCAATTTGAACGTGCCCAACACTCGATGCATCAGCGTCAGCGAGCAAGTTGATAACACCTGCACCACCTGTTCGGTTCATCGTTGCTGTGACATTAATGTCGTTATCGGCTTCTGCGATAAAATCGCCTGTCCATATTCCAAAATTGATAGCAGTACTAATATTAATGTCGTTTTCGGCATCCAATGTTAAAGAACTACCCGTACCACCATCAGCAATTGCGTCAGTGGCTGACCATGTGATGTTGCCGTCTCCGACTCCGCCACTGGTTGTCGTAATAATGACATCTGCTGCAGCAAGTGCTATATTAATTGCATCCAAACCTACGTCTGCTGCGGCTGCAGCTCCACCTTCTGAGAAGGTGTTTGGGTCACCACCAGATTCAACAATACCCGCATCTGTTGTATTATTGGTAATTGTAATATCGGTAGGGTCAAGAAGAAGGGTACCGTTGTTGCCACCTCTTGAGCCACGAAGATTTACATTGCCAGCAAAGCCAAGTGTTCGTTTTCCTGAGACCTCTGCAAACCCGCCCTTGCCTTTACGGCCAGCACCTTTTGCACGAATAGTTCCATAGAAGTTTGTAAAGTCGTCAGACCAGATAATAATTTTGCCGCCATGCCCTCGTTTAGTTGCACTCGCGTTGATTTTCACATTCCCATCAACGTGTGTACGCCAAGCATTTCGAACTTCGTCATTTGAACCTTGATAATCGCCACCGACGAGAATTTCACCGCCGCCACGCTTACCAGTTGCATTTAGTCTAGCGCCATCGGCAAGCCAGACTTTGTCGCCGGTCACTTCGATATAACCACCCTTATTGTTTCCATTTGAATTCCCACTCGCATTCAACTTACCAGAAACTTTTACTATACCTTCATCTCCGCCCTGAAGTACGATTTCTTCAGCAACGATTGTGCCGTCGATATCCATCGCTAGGGAGTAGAGGTCACCTGAGGCAGCTGTTACATGCCCGCCTGTTGCCTCAAGAAGACCAGTGTTTTCGATTCCTGCTTGTGATGTATTGGCTGAACCACCACCCTCGATTTCTACAATTATGCCACTCCCATTAGGGGCAAGGACAACCTTGTCAGCAGCAGCAAGTGTAATGAAACCGCCAGGAGCTCTGATAGAACCACGGTTAATGACGTGTTGACCCAGAAGTGCAACACCTTCGCTTGCGTGAATAAGTCCTAGGTTTTCAACTGTCCCGTTTAACCCAGTAAATTTGTAATTACCACCAAGGAAGTCGCTGTTTGAAATATTGCCAGCGGCTGCGTAAATTTGACCCACGTTAACGACTGCGTTTGGACCAAAGGTCACGCCTGCAGGGTTTACAAAGAAGAGTCGACCATTAGCAGATAGCGCTCCATTAATTGTTGATGGGTCAGCGCCAATAATACGGTTAAGTACTGCCGAACTTGCATTTGGTTGAATAAACTGAACTGAGCCACCGTGGTAGATATTAAAAGCACCATATTCAATGATTGCTTTATGACCAGCCGTGAATACCCATTGGTTTGCAGATGCGTTCCAATTTACTTGCCCTGCAATAACATTCGGATTTTGAATGTTAACATTTTGAGCATCGGCATCTGCAACATTCAGCGTAAGCGCTGTAACTGCAGCAACCATAGCGAACTTGGCCTTGGATAGAACATTGAATCGGTTTGTCTGTGTTGTATTGTTGTTCATACGTAACTCATCTCTCTTGAACAGTTTTGTAGTAACTTTGGGGAATTGAAAATCGGTTATTTGTAATTTCATGGTATTCGTTCCTTAAAAGTTAATACTGCCTAGGAAGTAAATTTGGTCATCGCCGTCTTCAACATTAGCAGCCGGCAAATCTTTAAGAGCCCAGCCATAGTTAAGTGAAAGCGAAATATTTTCACGAATTGAAAGCTCAACACCAACTCCTGCACCAAGCAGGGTGGTGGAATCGTCTTCAAAGGAATATGGCTCTGATTGCCAAACGCAACCTGCATCGAAGAATCCAAGAAGCGCTAAATCCCAGTCTGGAGCTGCGCCTGTGTCAGAATCTCTTGTCCAACGGAAGTTATCTCCGAATATACCCTTGCCTGCAGGTTCTGAAGCGATTGCTCTTGGCAAGTGGAAGCGATATTCAACAGTTCCCTGTACCGATGAGTCACCAGATATAACTGATTGAGGGTAACCCCGAACAGTGTAGTAACCACCCATCGTCGACATTGCTGTTGGGGTCAATCGATCGCCAAAGGCGTATTGGCCTTGTCCACGAATTGTAATTTCGTTGACCATAGGCTTCACTGCCATTTCCTCTACCGAGGAATCAAATAACGAATCGATAAAGAATGATAATTGTGTGGATCCATACAGGGTCCACCATTCTTCGTTTGTATTAAGCCGACCGAGTTGGTTCAGTTGTGATTGGTCACCATCAGCACTTGTATAGTTTGCTCCAAGCGTTGCTTGGAAAACAGAGTCTTCTTGCAAGTCAAACGCAGATATAGAAATTGATGGAGTAATAAAATCGCTTTCACCATCTGAAAGTACCCAGCCCCATAATTCACTTTTCGCTTTTGCGTTCCAGTATCGCATACCAATATCTAAATCAAGGAAGAAATTGCCATCTTGGTAAAAGTTCCAGATTAAATCGCCTTGGAATGAATGTGTACTACCAGTGAAATCTTGAGCTAAGAATCCAACATCAGCAGCCGTGTAATCTCCCCATGTGCCAGTTACACGGTATCGCCAATCTGGCTCATTACCAAGACGAGAATCATAGTATGCGTTAATCGATCGGGTTGCATTTTTAAAATTGCCCGTTGTACCCTCTACATTCAACATATCATCGTTGCCAGAGAGTTGCGATGCGAAGATGCCAAACCGCTCAATCCATTTACTTGTTGTATCTGTACCGGTATTCGAAGCTTGTGCATAAACACTAAACGTTTCTTCGTCCACAAGGTAATCGAGTAACAGCGTACCTGGATTTTCACCGGCTGAAATTGCGGTTGTTACTTGTCTACCGGGAAAACGGTTAAGTTTGGATAAGTACTCGTTCAATTCATCAATTGCTAACAATGCTGGTTCAACACCACCAACAAGAATTGGAGATCCTTTTTCAATTACTGGACCTGATTTTGGAGCTACTTCATCAGGAGCATCATTGCTTGAAGGGGTGTCATCTGCTGCAGGAGTATCTGCTGCCTTGTTCACTGATTTTGTGTTTACTTTTTCGACAGTTCCTGCAAGAACATTGATTCTTGCACGACCCGCTGCACCCTGCTTAGGAGTTTCAAAGAGTACGGAAACCCCACCGATACCCAAATCATTCACTTGTTGAACAATAGCTTGTTGAAATGTATCCGCAGCGCTAGCAGAAAGTTGATAGCCACGAAGTTGCTTTACCTTAATAGTAATTGGTGAACTACCAGCGGGAGCATCTGAGGCTGCATACAAATTGGAACCATTTTCCATTAAATCGACAGAGACATCACCAATCTCTTTTATGTTCGGTAACATCGAGTGACCAGCTGGTTGAATTCGTACAGATACATCGAGTACCTTGCCGCTTACTTCTGGACCCTCCATCGCAGAAAATGTGCTTGCTGTTAATCCTAGCACACATACAGCCACAACTAACTTGCAACTTTTCTGGTTAAAGGAGCAAACGGCTCTCATTTTATTTACGCAATTCCACATAGTACTCGTCTCCTAAGAACAGTATTCATCGTGATTGACCGGGAAAGTCCCACATTCCAATTACGACGATTGGAAATATCGTCAACCACAGGAAGCGTAATATACTCTTGGCTTTAATTGAAATGTAAGCAGGAAGTTATAAAATGAACAATTAAAGTACAAACATTAGATTTGTTCAATCAACCCAAAAACGCACTTTATTCTCCTTTAAACTCAGTTTATTCAGAGAGACTATATATATAGATACAAGTGGTTCGATAGTTCTTACACTCCCTGCTACCATAGACCAAAACATGACAACCTTTCCAACATCTGAGAGAGAACCAACTGGTATCAAGGGGTTTACGCAATTAATTCGGCCTTGGAATGGCTACTTATTATTGATACTGTTACTTGTTATCGGGCTTGCTTTGGCAGATATGGTGCTGCCATTCGCCCTTTCTTTGCTCGTAGATGACGTTTTTCCAGAACTTGTAAAATCAGAGAAATTTTCCAACACAAACTTGTTTCTCATTCTGGGTTCTTTGTGCTTAATTTACGTTTTACGCAACGTTCTCTTCTTCGTAAGCAGAATGCTCTCGGTCAAAGTAAGTGAAGAAGTGAGTTTTGATTTACGGCAACGACTGTTTGATCATTTACAGCAACTCGGAATGAGTTTTTATAAAACTAATCAACCTGGAAAAATTAGTTCAAGAGTAATGGATGACACCTTCCGCATTCAAGTGTTTATCCAAGAAAAACTGCCGACCCTACTTCGGTACACGATTGAATTTCAAATACTAATTGTGTTGTTGTATGTTGTTAATTGGGAACTTGCAATTGCGAGCACTATTGTTCTTCCACTGCACCTATGGACGTATAAAAAATTCTATCAACCAATTCGTGATAGCCATCACCAAGCGCAGAAACATTTGGCAGATGCACATGGCAACCTCACTGAAACTTTCTTGGGTGCACAGGTTGTTAAGGGTTTTTCTGCAGAACGAAGAGAAGCAGAAACTTTTTTGCAAACAATTCGTGCTGGTCGTGACACACAAATCAAAACACAGAGAATTCAGTTCACACAAAAAGTTGTCGCCGATTTACTCGTCGGAGCTGGAACGGTCTTTCTCATTGGGTATGGTGCGTACCAAGTATCCACAGCAACAATGACAATTGGTAAGTTCCTTATGTTCTTTTGGTACGTACGGATGCTCTATCCTGCCGTTCTAGAAATCATCAGTGGTATGGGGCATTTTTCTAAAACGTCTGCGAGTATCGACCGAGTCCTTGAAATGCTTGATGAGCCAGTATCCGAAATCGTCCATGACATGCGGACACGAACACAAGCATTGCATTTCGATGGTTCAGTTGTGTTTGATAACGTATCACTGGTATATGACAATGAAACTGAGGTGCTTCGTAATATCAATCTTGTCATACATGAGGGGGAGCACGTTGCCATTACCGGACCAAGTGGCTGTGGAAAAAGCTCTCTGATTAGTTTACTTCCAAGATTTAATAATCCAACAACCGGCAACATAAGCGTTGGTGGGCTCGATCTTAAAAACATTCGTTTACATGATGTCAGGGGAATGTTTGGGGTTGCATTCCAAGATGCATTTCTATTTAACGCCTCTATCTTCGATAACCTGCGATACGCCAAACCAACCGCGTCCCCACAAGATATATTTGACGCATGCCGCCTCACAGGCGCTGACCGATTCATTGATTCCTTACCCAATGGCTACGAAACTATGATTGGTGACAAGGGTGGAGATTTGTCACACGGACAAAAGCAACGAATCAATTTGGCAAGAGCACTTATTCGCAAGCCACAGATACTTATTATCGATGAAACAACCGCTTCGATTGAAGCCGACAACGCAAAAAATATCATAGTCGATATCCTAGAGCACATGCAAGGAAGAACCGTCATAATAGTCACGCACGATCCTTCTATCATGAAATTAGTCCAGAGAGTTGTAACGTTAGGTAATAATACGATTTTGAGTGATAAGTATGTTGAAGATTCAAACATGAAACACCCCGCAGCAAAATCCATCCCATCTTTTCTTGGTCCTCTACTTCTTGCTTCTACGATGTTCTTTGGATGTTCCACCACCTCAACGGTTGGCATGATAGAGATGGAAGATCCAAAAAGTAGCACTGGATTTATTTTTGAAGAAGATGAGCCAGTCGATTTAGTCGCGCTTGCTGACGCCGTTGATGCAATTATGGCGTCAAGGAATACTCTAGAAGAAATCACTCTTTCTACTTCTTTACCTCCAACACCATTACCTTCTCCTACTGAAATAGCAGATCTTATTTCTCAAAGTGATGCCACGACTCGTACCACTGTACTTGTTGATCTTCCAAAGGTTGATAAACTTGAGTTAGATGAAATCATGCGACGCCTCTCCGACTCGTTCATGAGTTTGCATGGATATCAGGATGCTGGCGATTCTCTTGATGGAGTATTGCCACAAACGCCAAGTGGTATTAGCACAATTCTAACCCTCACAAATAAACTGGATAATTTGACAAAGATTATTCGTTTTGGCACACAAGTCTTTGCCTCGCAACCCAACCAACTTTGGGTTGAAGGATTTACTATTGAAGAAGATACGTTCACACCAAATTCAGATGCAACGCTTGCAACTGAAATCGCGAACAATTTGTTTGCGTCTCTTGAACAAGAACGTGCTTCTTTACGTGTTTTTGATCTAGAGAAAAAAATTATTCAGTTAAGTTATGTCGATGCGGACAGTGCGATTGAAGCGCTTAAGAATCTTGGTGTCAATACGACTCCTCCAAATACAGATGGAGAGATCTCGTGGAACCAACTTCCATATGTCATCAAAGTGCCTGAACCGAAAACTGAATTCACTGGTCTCGTTGGAAAAGTAGAAAATTATACATCTAAAGATAAGACTTATAACTCTATACCCTCCGCTGGGCAATTAAGTGAAAACACAATTTCATCTCCTTTGACCCAGTTAATGGTTTTTTTTGATCCAGCAAGACCCAATAGTTACAGTGATATTCAACAATTACTTGACAATTTCGTTGACCGCTCTGCTAGGCAAGTATTTATTGAAGCCATGGTTATTGAAATCAATGAAGATGGACTCAAGGATATAGGGGTTAACTGGCACATGCTCGATGCCAACAATCCTACGCTTCTTGATTTGAGGGCTGGTAAAACAAATGCCGGACAAGAGGGCGACACTCTTAACTTCACGCTTATAGATTTAAATTTAGAACGAGCCTTTACTCGCTTCAACGAGTGGTGGTTTGATATGGATATTCGAGCGTTAGTGCGCGATGGCAAAGCTGAAATATTATCTCGTCCAAGTGTACTAACCCTAAACAATCGTCAAGCATCTATTCGAGTTGGTGAAGATATTCCTATCGCAAAAAGTTTAAGTGGAACAAATAGTTCCGCCATTTCATTCAATTTTGATTATATTCCTACCGGCATTATGTTGAATATTCGCCCCCGTATTGCAGAAGATGGCAAAGAGGTCAGCATGCTCATTGATACCATCGTTTCATCAAAAGTCCCGGGTGCTGACTTAACACTTACTGATAGTGCTGGCAATACTCTTGCTTCTGCGCCAACTATTTCAAGTCGCCGCGTGCAAACATATGGCATCATCCCAAACGATACACCTTTTATTATTGGCGGGCTAGTGAACAAGGAAACACACACTATTCATGATAAAGTTCCTATTCTTGGAGACCTTCCCATTATTGGAGGTTTATTCAGAGCAGATCGAACAACTACGAGCAAAACGGAAGTCATCATCGTCCTCACACCGCACGTTCTTCCTCAGGGTGGAAATAATTTGAGTTCAATGCCAAAGGATCATGAACGATTCGATAATTTAGATAATGAATTATTCAGAAATTCTTACCGTCTCCGTAAAGGCGACATATTCGACTTAACTTTCATCGATGACCACGAATCATTACAAGTATACCGCGACTATGTTGCTAACGCTATTAGAGAAAACTTCCGCCTCTCTACAGACCCTTCACACGCCCCATTTGCTAATGGACATTTTCCTGGTGAATCAATTCTGGTCACTAGGATGGTTTACGAAGTAATAAAAAAGAATCATGTTCATGAAACTATCCAAACCGAAAAACTTCTTTACCACTCTGTTGATGCTAACGGAAATAGAACCCTTAACAATATCAGTGACACTTTAGCGAGTTCAATTGACGAGATATCAGTTAAGGGTTTCTTTAATGACAACAGAAATCAAGCACTCGCTATCGTATTTACTGATGGGAATGATATTCCCCAAATAGGAACGTTCACATGTGCAGACCGAGCCACGTGGCAAGATCAACTATTGCATCTTAATCAAGATGAAAACAAAAACGCTATCATCATTTCTGAACCAAAAGATTTAGATCGATTGCACAAAGCGGTAGCGTTAAAACATTTCCTTGAAGTTAATAGTGGCGAGGATACTCTTACGCTAAATAATTTTAAAGCAGGTCAATATGTTCTACTCCCAGAGTTAAATGAAGGACAGGTGCACATTGTCGATGCTGATGTTGCGAAATATTTTTATCACACTGAGCATTACTACAACGCAACAGTACAAGAAATTAACCGCGCAATCGATCGTCTTGAAAATACTATTCAAGAACCTGCGTCAAACTGATAATACGCACGCCAATTAAACTGTACCCCATGATTGCCCAGATTAATCCAGGGATAAGCAATTGTGTTTTACGAGTTGAACCAGGTTTTAATTAACACAGAGTGTTCAGTGTGGCAAATCTATTGCAATAGATGCTGTGTAATAATCCTTAGAGTCTCTAAGTGTTTGCTCAATCACACTCCTATCACGAAGAATTTTGTGCTTACTAATTATCCTGTCTTTATAATTCAAAATGATTGGTTTATCTAAATCAATCAATGTGTCATTTAAGTAGATTGTTAGCTTGTTTACATCGGATTCGTGAATCGTAATGGTCTGGTCTTCAATGGATGCGACTATTTTTGTGCGAGCTTTTGGTTCATCAACTGCAAGCCAGTAATATTGGTTGTGCAAAACGTCGTCCTGTACCCAAACTACTTTGTTGGGATTGGGATTACGAACAAACTTCGCCATCCATGGAAGCGCCATTGTTTCTTCCTTGTCCATCCAATGTTTTTTGCTTTCGTGAATCACTGCTTGGTGGGGGTAGCCATCGGGGTCCGTTTTTTGCAATGCAGCAAGTTTTTCTTTCCACTGCGCTCCTATTTTGTTACGGTCGTATGCTGAATCTTCTGCCCCAACGTGCAATGCAAAACCAATATTTCGCAGCCCATCTGGAACTGTTTCATTTGGATGCCCTGCCATCATACCTGCAGCTGCAAGTCGGTCAGCCATACGTGGCGCAAGCTGATACACACCGTCGCCCCCCGCGCTATACCCAATGAGGTACACCTTGTTTGGATCAACACCTTCAAAGACAATCATATTATCAATGATGCGCTCGAACATTGGATCGATATGTGCTTGGTGCCATAGATTGTATGTATTTGTTGGAGCACGGGGCGCAACGTACACCCCTTCTTCGGGCACATATAACTTCTTTTGATTTTCCCATTGAGAATCGTTTATTTCTGAAGTGGTACCACCGCCACCATGCATCGAAATCCAAAGTGAACGTTCTCCAAAAGGAGCATCACCGTACGTGGTGAACCACATTGGCATTTTCATTTCGAGATGCGAAATAACTTTGGCATCCATTTCTGCTAAGCGCTCTTCTCTCAACTGCATCTTTCTTTGTTCCCAAAATTGTTCAGCAAAGTGTTGAACACCGCGCTTCGTCAGCGTTCCGACCTTTAGATTAATTATTGACTCAGAGCCAACTAGAACCTCCGTAGCATCATCGCTCGAGTGAAATGTAAAGGCTTCGCCTTTAGGCAATTTAAACGTTAAGTGATCGTTTGCATCAGCACTATCATTCTTTGTCTCTCCTTCAAATAACACCC
>CAYZEX010000042.1:0-9825 GCA_964477675.1 uncultured Isosphaeraceae bacterium | reverse complement strand
TTTATTCTGCCTTTTGCGATAACCATGCACCGCTTCGTGATTCAAATAATCGGAAGCCACGACCACTTACCGTAACAAACTTCCGATGTGGTTAGTTGTTAGTTGTTAGTTGTATTCAAGAGCGTGTTCGCTGTTGTGGGAAATTCAATTCGCGGTATCGGCGTGATTCTTCTTTTCGACGAGCCCTGCGTTTGCGCTCGGATGGTTTTTCGAAGTATTGCCGCTTCTTTACATCCTTGATTAGATTCTCTTTTTCACAGAGTTTTTTGAACCGACGGAGCATCTGCCCTGCTGATTCATTTTGTCTTGCTTTTATACGAATTGCCATATAGATAGTCACCTTTGTTCTGTTGAAAACAGTATTGAGCCACGTATTAGAACGTATTGGAAGCCTCATTGCAAGGGGCAACTTGATTATACATAACCTATTGTTTAACAGGAGGTTGTGAACCGTAGGCGAGGTGGTATCCTAGCCAAAATAATGGATTTACTAATTGACACCTGGAATGTGGTCCACCAGACAGGAGTCCTGCCCGCTGACTCGGCTGGGATTGGGACCGCTGGGCTTTGCAAAATGATAGAAAACAGCCGCTGGAGTGGTAAAAGAGTAACCCTTGTTTGCGATGGAACCCCTTCGGATGAAGCAATTAACGGCTCCAAATATCAAACAATATTTACTGGACCATTCAAATCTGCAGACGCAGAGATTATAGATCGAGTGGCAAATTCCTCAGCACCACGATCTATCCTTGTCATTACTAGCGACCGAGAAATAATTAGCTCCATTCGAAAACGGGGTGCCCATCAGTTGAGTTCATCAGCGTTCTTACATGCTCTTGTTGAAGATAGCCACGTTCCAAAAACAAAGACCATTCCCAGACCATCCGGGCTCTCTCCAAAACTTGCCCAAGAATGGCGGGAACATTTTGGAATTGATTCTGAAGTTATGGAAACATTACAAAATACTCCCATCCCAAAGTTTCAGCACAATAACCAACTGAAAAAAGAAAAAACTAAACCAATCCAAACTCCGAAGCAAAAAGAAAAGCGGTCGATAAAACTTGACGAACCTGCACTACCTGCTAATGTTCTTGAAGAAGCACGCCGCCTCCTTGAAGACAGATGATTTCGACAGTGATTTCGACGTGACTGTCACAAAGAGCGAGTCCGCGAGCGAAAGTGACTGTCACTAGAAATCACGGCTGCAACCGTTGCCAAGACCATTCGCCGTCAGTAGAAGTATATCGAACCCGGTCGTGCAGGCGACCATCGTGACCTTGCCATAGTTCAACTATGTCAAGGGAAACTCGGTAGCCACCCCAGAATTCAGGCCGTGGGATTGAACGCCCTATCCATTTTGTGCTAAGCGCGGCAACCCTTGCTACCAATGATGCCCGATTTTTCATTGGGCATGATTGCTTACTTGCCCAAGCACCAACTTGGCTTAGTCGATTCCGCGTTGCAAAATATTCGTCAGATTCTTCTTCACTTATTTTAAATGCTTTGCCTTGAATTCTAAGTTGACGTTTCATTTCATCCCAATGAAATAAGAGCGACACATTTGGGTTGGTATTAATGTCACACGCTTTTTCGCTAGTGTAATTTGTAAAAAATACTAACCCATCTTTGTCAAAACCCTTCAACAGCACCATTCTTGACGATGGATTGTTTGATGAGTCAACTGTTGATAGGGCACATTTGAGTGGATTTGGTGTTGCGTTTGCGGTCGCCGCGGCTTCAAACCAACCAATTACTGGATTAACGGGTGATGGTGGCGGAAAATTAAAATTCATTTTGTGATTTATTCCTTGACGATAGGTAGGGTACAACACATAGAATATATGTGTTGAAGATGTTCGCCGCTGAGTGAACTACTTATGCGGCATGGGTTCAAAAATAGGAGCCACGGCATGCACGAGAAACGCAACTTCATTTTATTTATCCTTTTTGTGGCGGGGTTCTTTTGGTCTGGTTGGTCATGGATTTTTGCTGACATGAATGGAACTGGATTAATGAGAGCCATCTCTACCTCATTTGCTGTTTTGATTGGCGCATGGCTTGGACATGCTTTGTTCATTGAAGACAAATTGCCTGATGTCCTTGAAGAAATAGTTGGATCGCATTATTTTGATGCTGATGGTGTTTGCGTGTTACCTGTAATTCGTTCAAACGAATATGGGCCTGAATTATCAATTTATTACCAAAATAGATTTGAAAATCCAGCTTCGGTTATTGTTCATCTTCAGCCAACAGGCGAGTCGTTTGTTGTTGTACCCGGAGCAACAGATGTACACATTGCTTTCATAGTCGGAGGGGGTGACGTTGGAGTTATCCATCAACCTATCACTGTGCCCAGAAAGTTACAGGGCGATATCGTTGAACTGAAAATGGTTGCAGTAAGTTACTATTCTAGAAGTCACGGCAGCAAACTACGAAGCAACGAGGGACACCCATGTGGCTCTATGTTTATAGATTGGGCTGGAAATGCTATGCGGGTAGGGCCTCGACAAGTAGACGGTTCAGTTGAACTAAAACAACCGGTTACCCTTCACCTTGCAATGCCAAAAGGATGCCCAGAAAACCAAAATGCTGACAGAACATGGCGACAAGAATTAATCTCAGTGACCTAATTACATCGTGTAAACAGCGTTGAGTGCTTTTCCAAGCCGTTCGTGCATGTCTTGCAAATGGGTCAGGGTGTACATATCTAGATCCGCTTCATCATTAAGAATTGCTCCGATTCGATTGTATAAGTCTCGAGTGTAATAAAGAGCAAGTGTTTGAACAGCTCGGAACATTCGTACACGACCCGTACTTAAACCAATTAGACGACTAGTCATTTCTTGCTGCAAATTTCTATCGATTGATGAAATCATTGGGTTTCTATTTGTCCAATTGCCGTCAGTATTATCGAGATCAACATAAATTTCATCCATCAATGTTTTGAAAATTTCAGCTACCGTCAAAGCGTCTTCTTCTGCAGGAACAAGGAATTCGTTGTCGTACACCATGCGCAAACGACTAGGAGCAAGGATTCCAGAAAGAGCAGAAGCTTGAGAACCTAGAATTCGATCGTGGATTGGCCACGTTGCTTCACCAGTGTCGCCACCGCCGCCGTACCACTTGTCGACGTTAAAGTGTGTTAATAGTTCGGGCGACAAACCATATGCATCATTATCAAATATTGTATCAACTACAAATTCAAGTGCTGCTCGTTGCTGATCCACGGGAACAACTTGCACTGGAGCAATTTCATCTTCACCAAAATCGCCCTTTTTATTTCTATTGGTATGTGCGCCACCAATCCAATCGATCATCATGCTCGCTACCCCTTGCTGCATGCGTAGTGTTGTTTCATATCCGCGGCGTGCTTTTGACCAACTGTCACCATCTTTAACAAACTCGTCAAGCAAGTCGTCTCGCAACTTATTTACGATTCGCATTTGGTTTTCAGCGTATGTCAAAGGGTCTTTACTAAAGTCATAACGCTTGGCAAGAGGATCCGGACCGCGTGTGTCCTCGTCGGTGAGATACGCGTGCTCTGGGAGATTAGATTTTGCCAATACTTCTTTAGTATTACCGGATGTGTAACCGTATTCAATCGCCCATGTATCATATGGACCAATACCGATCATCGCAAAATCTCCTTGGACTTCACCAGTATCCATATTAAAATTAACCGGGTTATAATCCATCACCGATGAAGTGAATGGTTTTTTGCCTCGAATATCGTCAGAGTTTATTTCTTCCATAGTGTATAAACTTGATGCTTTAAAGTTATGACGCAAGCCAAGAGTATGCCCAACCTCGTGGCAAACTAGCCCCGACATTAATGGACCTATAAACCATTCTGGGATGCCATCCAATGTATCACCTGTAACACGTTCATTGTCAGTCAGCGCCCCCTCGTCGAGAAGGTGTAGGGTTTCAAGGCCTAGACGAGCAAATTCCATCTGGTTTGCCAATTGATACGCAGCCAAACAGTGACGATCTTCATCGCCTAGCCATCCAGCAATTTCTGCAAGTTCTTCGTTGTTCACAAGTATCTGGTCTGCATTTGCATCAACAGTTTCGCCGTTTTTTCTTGCTTGTAATAATTTGCCACGTTCCACAGGATCTGTCAAGAGAACCCTTGGGTCCCATTCTGGGTATTGCTCTAACCATTGAATATCTTCAGGATTCATCGCCGTCATAGCTTCGGTAAATTTAGGTTGCCGGTTATACCATCGCCAATACGCACGAATCCAACCATCTGTCAAAACAATATCGGCATCCAGTATCTCACCTGTCATAGGATGCGCTCTAGATGGACCTATTGCAGTTGCAATGTCGTTGTTTAACCAACGCAAAAAATTGTAGCGGACATCTTCTGGATCTTTGTCCATGTGAGCGCCCGTAGCGGCATCCTGATAATACACAACGATAGCGTTATCAATTCCAATTTTTTTGAAGGCATCATTCCAATACAAAACACCATCACGAACCCATCTTCGATATCGAACAGGAACAGTGTGTTCGATGTAAAAAGTAATCGGATTTTTGGGTGGACTAAGAGATAACTTTGAATCTCGTTTTTGTAAATCCCAACGATTTATGTAGTGAATCCACTTATCTTCATCATGGTACTTTCCAAGATCGCGGAAGGTCGTACTAAAATATCCAACACGCTCGTCGGCTTTACGTGGTTTATAGCTTCCTCGTTCAGGAACTTCGCTTATGGAATAATGAATCGTTTTAAGGTTTCCGTCAGATGTTGGCATTTCAAAAGCAACTTCAAGGTTTTTAGGAAATGATTTTGCTTTTTTAATTGAGACGAGTTTTTTGTTCGCGCCTCTTGCAATTGATCCTGCAATTTTAGAACCATTTCCAACTAACAAATCATTCAAATCAAGTACCGGTTGCCTGTTTGGACCGGTAGCAACAATTGGCACATCTAGCAAAACGGTGTCTGTAAAAATAGTATCCACAGAATTCTTAGAAGATTTATCCCCTGTTGAACGAACAGAAATTTCTGGGGAAATCAACGCTATGCGATCTTCGTATTTTCGAAAGTAAACATACGATTCTCTACCTTGCAATCCTGAAAATATCACTCCAGCAGATGGTGTAACTGCGATAAAGAATTTTTTTCTCGCCCAGCCACGTGGAAGTTCTGCAAGTAGTCTTTGCTCTTCGTTATTTCTCCAAAGCGCAAACAGTGGTGATGTTCCATCGATCGTTGAAACTACCTTTGTGAATCCCTCGTTTATCTCATCAAATTTCTTTGGTTTAGAAAACGCCGAGGAACATATAAAAAGAGTCAGTCCAGCGATAAGTGTTGTTTTTCGTAGTAATACCATGGTTAAGGGGCTCCAGTAATCTTCTCTACCCATACGTCATTGCGTGGGTTTCTTGTTCAAATAAAAAAAGTATTTGTTGAAGCATCGGCTTCACCATCCTGCCGGCTCTAACAACGAACCAATGAACTATTTATTGTGGTTCTCGGACCCTCTGAATGCAATAGAAAAATTGGAATTATTCGAGCGAAGTTACTTTTTCTGCTTGCTCACGGCGAAATGCTATGAAACGCTCTGACAGCCCAGAATCGCCCATGGCAAGGATTTGAACTGCGAATAATGCAGCATTAGTGGCCCCAGCGCCACCAATTGCGAAGGTAGCTACTGGAATCCCCTTGGGCATTTGGACGGTAGAAAGCAAGGAATCAAGGCCATCCGTTGACCATGCTTGCATTGGGCAACCAAGCACTGGCTTATCCGTATGAGCGGCAACAACACCCGCCAGATGCGCTGCCCCGCCAGCAGCACACATAAAGAGTTCAACCCCACGTTTTTCGGCATCAGCAAGGTATTCTTTAAGTAATTCAGCATTCCTGTGTGCCGAGAGGGCATTACATTCATGTTGAATATCAAACAAAGTAAGCATCTCGCTTGCTCTTTTCATGGTGGGCCAATCTGAAGCACTACCCATCAATATTCCAACTCTAGCTTGTTCTACTGTTTTATACGTTGCCATCGACATATTGTACCAAGTATGAAGTCAGAGTCTAAGATGTGGTGATGAAAGTAGTTGTAGTTGGAGCCAAGGGTGCAGTTGGTCGAGCCTGTGTAAACGAACTTGCCAGAAGGAACATAGAGGCAATTGAACTAGGAAGAACGGGTGAAATACCAATGCACGGCGAGGCAATTATTCTTGCTGCTCCTATTTCTATTTGCAATAGCAATTCACTCATTGTTGATTGTGCCGGAAATTTAGAGAGAACTGAATTATCGTTACCGGGAGTTGTTGAAACAGATGCTAAAAGAAAACGGGTGCCTAACTGTATGGCTTCTCTTATAGCACAGGCTCTTATTCAACTCCACAATCAAAGTACTATCACTTCAATCATCGCAACATGTATGCAATCCGTATCTGGCGCAGGTTGGCGTGGTGTAAAAGCACTTAGACATGAGAATACCGAAGAACTGTTTCACGGGAAACTCATAAACAATGTGTTGCCACACGAAAAAGCTGAACTAGAAGAGCACGCTATCCAAAAAGATTTACATGCACTTTTTGGGTGTAATGTGACTGCAACTTCTTTCCGCGTTCCTGTATTCGTTGGGCATATTGCAAGTGTTCGGGTAGAAGCTAAAACCACTATTGACTCTAATATTCTTCCATGCTCTAAACAATTTGATCCTCGTACAATGGAGGATAAACGAGAAGTTTCCCTTGGAAGAGTACGTGTACACCAAAACACCGCAGACCTTGTGGTATGCGGCGATCAATTGCTTTGCGGAACGGCGATTCCAGCGGTTGACTCAATCGTCGGAACGTAATTTCGCTAGAACGTTAAGATCTTCAAGAGTAGTTACGTCTTGGTTTGAATCAGTTCCAGACGCAACATCGCGAAGTAAGCGGCGCATAATTTTTCCGCTACGTGTTTTCGGTAAAGCGTCAGTAAATGTCAAAAAATCAGGTTTTGCTATAGCACCAATTTCATCCCCAACGTGTGTTCTGAGGATTTGTTTCAGTTCTGCGCTTGGCTCAACTCCGCCAGCAAGGGTACAAAATGCAGCGATGCCGGTTCCTTTAACATCATGAGGTACCCCAACGACGGCCGCTTCAACAACTGAATCATGGCTAACTAATGATGACTCAACCTCCATAGTGCCAAGTCTGTGGCCTGAAACATTTATCACATCGTCGATGCGACCCATAATCCAAAAATTTCCATTTTCATCTCGGCGTGCACTATCGCCTGCAAGGTACATACCCTCGATACGACCAAAATAAGTTTCAATGAATCGCTCTCTGTCTCCGAAAATTCCTCTCAATATTGAGGGCCAGGGTTTCCTAACAACAAGCAACCCGCCAGAGTTTGTATCAACCTCTGTTCCATCTTCATTAACAACTGCAGCATCAACGCCAAAAAATGGCATCGTGCACGAACCCGGAGTCGTTGGTGTTGCTCCGGGAAGAGGCGTCAACATGTGACCACCCGTTTCAGTTTGCCACCACGTATCAACGATTGGGCAATTGTTTCCACCAATAGTTTCACGGTACCACATCCATGCTTCTGGGTTAATGGGTTCACCAACAGTTCCCAAAAGTTTTAATGATGAAAGATCGTGTTTTTGTGGGTGTTCATCGCCCCACTTCATAAACGCGCGTATTGCTGTTGGAGCCGTATAAAATTGTGTCACCTTGTGGCGTTCAACGATGTCCCAAAAGCGGTCTGGTTCTGGAAAATTTGGAGCACCCTCGTACATGAGTGTTGGGACGCGAGTTGGCAATACCCCATAAATAATATAACTATGCCCAGTAATCCATCCAATATCTGCAGTACACCAATATACCTGACCTGCGCCTGGCCGTAGATTAAATACCCACTTGCTCGTCAGGTAGGTGTAGACCATGTAGCCACCAGTTGTATGAATTATTCCTTTTGGCTTTCCTGTAGAACCGCTTGTGTAAAGTAAGAAGAGCATATCCTCTGCATCCATCGATTCGCATGGACAGTCTTCTTCTTGCAATTCACAGACATCGTGCCACCATAGATCGCGACCTTCAACCCACGCCACGTTATTTTCGCATCTTTTTAAAACAATAACCGTTTCAATAAGATTTGTTAACTTTGTTGCTGCATCAACGTTATCTTTAAGTGGTACCACCTTCCCACGACGCCATGAACCGTCACACGTGATAACAACAGTACTTTTTGCGTCTTCAACTCGATCTGCAATAGCTTGCGATGAAAAACCCCCAAAAATTACAGAGTGAGGCGCGCCAATTCTTGCACAAGCTAGTGTTGCTATCGCGAGTTCTGGCACCATCCCCATATATATAGTAACGACATCACCCTTCTTAACTCCTTGAGTTTTTAGTGCGTTTGCGAATTTACAAACTTCTGTGTGTAAATCGTGGTAGGAAAGATTGCGAATTTCTGGAGTGCCAGAGTATGGTTCGCCCTCCCAGACAATCGCGGTATCATCACCGTGCCCCATGTTTATTTGTCTATCAATACAATTGTGGCAAATATTTGTTTTTCCACCTTCAAACCATTTCGCATCAGGAAATGAACCCGAACTTACCGAATCCCAGCGCTCAAACCAATCTAGCTCGTCAGCGACTTCGCCCCAAAAACCATCAGGATCTTCAATCGACCTGTTATACAAGTCCGTGTATTCGCCCATAGAGCTTAGATAGGAGCCACCAATTCGATTGTCAAAAGCTCCAGGTGGTGGAAAGGTTCTGTCTTCGTGAAGGATTGATTCGATATTGTCCGAAGGGCGTGGATCTGTCATGCTAGACTCCTTTTATTTCATATCATGATACGGTTTATGTACCCCTTCTATCCCTCCCACGACTCTTAGATTTGGGTTTTTTCGCACCTAGTTTTTTAGATTTTCGCTGTGTGCCATGTGGTTCTGATACATCCTCTACATGTCGGGTTGGCATCTGTATTATTCCCAGTTCCATTTGCCTAGTAGGAAGGTCAATGGCGGTAATTTGAACTTTGACTCTATCCCCAATGGATAATACAGCGCCACTTTTTTGTGCAACAATTCTTCCTGTTCCTTCCATACGTACCCAACGGTCTGCACGTTTTGATGACCTTGCAATCGTATCAAATCGGGCGAGGCCCTCGATAAGAAAACGTTCAAGCGAAACGAATAAACCTGTTGAAGAAAAGCCCGTAACAAAGCCCGTAAAAGCATCTCCAAGATGTTCTTCGTTTAAATATTGCATTACAAGAAATGTTCTAAGTGACCGCTCGGCTTGTTCCGCATTACGTTCTGTTGAGGAACAATGTTCACCAAGTTGAATAAGTTCGCCTTCACTCAAAACTCTATTGTCATCGCGTATGTTTTGGATTAAAGACCTTCTTGACTTACCTCCTTTGACCGAAGTTCCATTTTCAGTATTATCCAAATAGGCATCAAGTGTGCGATGAACAGTCAAATCTGGATACCTGCGTATTGGGCTAGTGAAATGTGCATAATGATTACTCGCTAATGCAAAATGGCCAATTTCCGCTGGGCTATAAACTGCTTGTGTTAATGTTCGTAAGACAGCAAAGTGTATTGCTCTTGAAGAATCGGCTTCCTTTGTTGTTTGTAACAAACGCTGTAAATCTTCTCTCGTTGGTTCTTCTGGCAAACCAACACCTACACTTCGGGCGAACAAACGTAATTCTGCAACATCACCAAATTTTGGTTCTGGATGAACACGTCTAAGCAGTGCTATATCTAACCCAGCAAAGGTTCGAGCAACCGCTTCGTTTGCTTCAACCATAAACATTTCTATGATGCGATGAGTAAAAGCGTCGTCTTCTGGATGCGC
>CAYZEX010000041.1:0-10247 GCA_964477675.1 uncultured Isosphaeraceae bacterium | reverse complement strand
ACGTTGCAACCGCCAGAATACCGAGTATGAAAAGTAAACGCACACAATATCATGACAAAGCAGCAAACGAGGCACTTGAAAAAGCTGGAGAATTACTATGTGAAAAACTCGCTAAAGATCTTGAATCCAAGGTAGGCAAAAACATTATCATCAGAAGTATCGTTCTCAATAACCTGCCTGAGTATAATTCTGTTCAGTTGATTGCTGATTATCTTAATGAAAAAGATGATATTAATCAGGTCGAAATAGTTAGTTGGGCTTCTGAAAGCGAATCCGCTAGAATTACAATCTACTTGGAACCTAAAGCGAAGTATTCCCTAGAAAAGTATCTCGAGGATTTTGACGACTTTGAAATTCGGATCTCTAAAACGTTCCAGTGGTAAATTGCAACGTATACAAAAGTAAAATGGAAACATTATGAAATACCTTACAGTAATTAAAACTTTCGCACTAACAATATGCATAGGGCTTGGAGCAACGAATGCAACTGCAGAGAAATCTTATACACCGTTCACAGAGCAAGATATGCTTGATAGAGCGATTAAAGATGCCGCTGAAAACGCTGCTAAAAACAGTGTCGAGGCTTTACTCGAGTTGACTAGTAATGATGACAAACCTGCTCCTGCTAGAGTAGTTTTGGTTAACGTTAACGGCGATGAACCTGACAAGTGTACTGAGGAGCAAATAGCGCAAGCTACAAGCAAATTAAGGGAACTTCTTGGCAATGAACTGTCGAAATCTGAAAACCAAAAAATCGGACTGAACGCTGTCCAAGTTGCTAATGAAGATGAACGGGATTTCATTCTAGAAAATTGTGGAGAAAACAAAATCGATAACGCCAAAGGTGAGGGCGCATATGACGACAGTCTATGGCCAGAATTAGGCAAACGCTATCCTGAATCGATTCTCATTGTCATGGAATTAACAAAATGCGAACTCAATGCTGACCCCACGACTGCAACCGCTTCCATGACCCTAGACTTTTATGATATCCAAACTGAAACCGTTGTGACAAAAACGGGTGAAGGCACAGGTATGGTGGATAATATGAGTGAAGCAAAAGCCGCTGCCGCAGTCATCGCCTACAAACCATGGTTCTGGATAGGAGTAGGAATCTTCATTGGTGTAGCATTTGTCTTCGCGATTCTTGCCATGCCTATTGGAAGAAAACTCATTCTTGCAGGAAAGCCGAGAAAACTCAAGCGATAACTTTAAGACATATTTTTAGAAACAAAAAACGACACAAGGAGAGGACCCCATGGGTTGGTTCAAAAAAAATAACTTCGAAATAAAAAATGATAGCTGGCGACGAAAAGATGACGAAATTGCGATTCGTGTTGATGCGTCTGAAATAAAAACACGTTGGGGCAGTAAGCCAATTATTATCTTTGATGGTACTGCGGCACTTGCCTTCTCTAAGGGCGAACTTCTTGGAACTCTTGCATCTGGAAAGCATGATGTCGATGGCCCTCTTCGTAAATGGCTCTCGGGAGATGAAAAGACTGTTCTGGTTCTTGTCGATGATGGAGACATTACTGTCGATCTTGATATCAAGTCACTCTACAGTAAGGAAAACATTCCACTAGACATTGGTCTACGAATGGTCTTTAACATCGACCCTCCAGAAATGTTTTATGAAAATGTGATGAAGGATCGAAGAATGTACCGCAAGGAGGACTTCCAAAAATACATCATGAGTGAATTGGAAGACGCTCTTCTGGCATATACATCAATACACCCCATCCAAGAACTCTACCATAACCCTCTTCTCAAGCAAGAAGCTGCGCTTCAACTCCAACACCGAATTGGTGAATCGCTCGGTCGACTTGGTTTTGTGCTCGTATCTCTTAACGTATTGCAAGTTACTTCAAAGCACTACGACCAAAAACGATCTGAGCAAGCAAAGGTTGCACTTGAGAACGAAGATGCAAACGTAGATGCTGCACGCATCGAAGTTCTTAAAAAGGTTCGTGAGGATCTTGCTAGCAACGATGAACATAAAGCGGTTACAACTGCAGACATGCAAGACGCAATGCATCAAGCAATGCACTCGCTATCGATTAAAGATCGTTTGCGCGATGATGAATACAAGCGGTTGCAAGCGAAATTAAATCAGGATGCTATTGATTACGATCAAGACCGAGACCATAAGCGAAAACTCTTTGAAGTAGAACACGACCTTGAAGTTGATGCAACTAAAAAAGAACATGATCGTGAACAATCAACTTCAGATTTTGCAATGTTTCTCGACCAACGTATCAGGACAGCTACAACCGATGCGCAACTTCGCGATTTAGATCGTAAAGGCGATGAAAAAGATTGGGAACTCACAAAGAAAATTCGCGAAGATGCAATCGAAGCACAAGGTAAAAAGAAACAGCAAGAAGTTGAAGTAGAGAAGGAACGCATTGCAGCAATTTCTCAAGCAGATACCGCAACAAAGATTGCACTTGGTCTTGGTGATAAAGATGCTCTGATAAAACTAGAACAACTTGAGCAACAAAAAAATCTATCACCAGAACAAATCCTATACATGGCTGCTGAGAAAAGCGATGCAGTCGCTGCAACCATCGCTCAGAAATTTGCCTCGGAGGGCAAACTAAACGATGAGGTCATGCAACAACTCCGGCTCCAACTTGAGCAAGAACGCCAAACGAATAGCGAGCACGCTAATCGACTTGAACAGATTCTTAATAAGGCGCTTCAAGAGATGGGAATTGTCGCCACTGCTAGAGCCGATAGCCAAAAGACCGGTAACCAAACGATTATCACCCCAAGTACAATTCAACCTACAATTATAAATCCAAACAAAGATGATTAAGTAAACTAAGAGAGTAAGACATCGCAAACGCACATGGAGAAGCAGTTTGTCACCATCACCTGACGATTTTGACCAGACAATTCTATCCCTAGAAAAAGGTGAAACCCTTTCAGGACGATACAAACTCATCCGCGAACTTGGTCGCGGAGGAATGGGTGTCGTATGGCTTGCGGAGGATACTGCGCTTGATCATCAGGTTGCTCTAAAACTTCTTCCTGCAGCACTAGGGCAAAGTAGTAGAGCAATTGGTCGGCTCAAGCAAGAGGCAAAGCGAAACCTTCAACTGACCCATCCGCATATTGTTCGGCTTCTAACTTTTGAACAGGATGCCGCGCGGCACAATCTTGCATACCTTGTTATGCAATATATTGAGGGACAGACACTTGATGACTTGCTTGACGTTCACCCAAACGGGTTACCCTTACATCGCATACAACAATTAGCCATGCAAATAGGCCAGGCGATTGACTTTGCACACTCAAAGGGTGTGCTACACCGAGATATCAAACCTTCAAACATCATTATCAATCCTTACAGCGGTGCGTATCTTATGGACTTTGGGATTGCACGTGAAGCCAAGGATACAATCACTCGAATAACCGGGCGAGATTCTTCTGGCACCCTTCCGTACATGAGCCCCCAACAATTACGGGGTGAAAATTCACGTTCTAACGACATCTACTCTTTTGCAGCTACGTTGTACGAAGCACTATCGGGGCAACCACCATTTTCTACTGGTGATTTGCAATTCCAAATTATTCGAGAGATTCCAAAGAGCATCAGTACCCAACCAAATCAAGTAAATAATGCTCTACTTTCGGGGCTTTCAAAAAAAGTGGAGAATCGCCCTTCCTCCGCAACAAATCTAGCAAAAACACTCTCTGGAATCACACCAAGCAATGTGGCTGTGGCTTCACCGAAGCAAAAAAACAAACCAAAATCCAAGGCGAAACGTAAAAACAAATCTCGCTCATTTTTCAAATCAAAGCGTTTTACATTTCCTTTGATATTTCTACTCACACTTATTTTATCCGCTGGTTTTGTGGTGCATTACAACATGACTGCACGAATGGAACTTGGAAAATATTTGCGAAGTACAGATACGCTACACACTCGCTTACTTGACATCTTCGACACTAATGATAATAAGAAACTTGATTATTTTTATGTTGGGAGTTGCTGTCTTAAAGACGATGGCGAGTGCGAACTACGCAAGGAGGAAAACTGTACTGCCGCAAATGGAACTTTCAAACCTGGCAAACCTTGCCCTGTTAACGAAAATTGTGAATACATCGATGCAACCAAAGATACTACTCCTACACCATCTCAAAAACCATCTGCCCCAGAAACGAGCGATAAAGGAGAAAAATTCTCAGTTGAAGCAGTTGATCATTCAGATTATGTCTACCAGTGGGTATATAAGAAGGACGATTCTGACGAATGGATAACAACAGGTGACACATCTTCCATCTGTACCATCACGCTTGATGACATTGTTAAATATCAGTTTAGGTATAAGCAACAAAAAGGTGGGCAGAATTGGTCCGACTGGAGCCCCGTTGCAACTGTGACAGTAAAGTGCAAGACATCAAAACCTAAAGCAGCTGAATTAAAAAAAGAATACTTTACGGACAAATTCCATCTCAAAGACATCCCTAATTCAGTCAAATGGCAAGTTAGGAAACTCGGCTCAGAAAAATGGGAAGATGTAGATAACGATTTTACTTACAATCAAGTTGGCAAATGGGAAGTTCGTCACAGTGAAAAAAATGATAATTGTGAATGGTCTGACTTCAGTAATCCGCAAACAATAAAGGTTGTTCAATGCAAATCAGATAAACCTAATCAACCGTGGATTACTCAAGAAAATCTAACAACTGGTACTGACATTACATTTGAAGTCAACGATAGTTCTGGTGAATATGAATGGAAGATTACAGACCTTGGTACAATTACAGTCCCCGGTATATATAAACCCGAAACGAACAAGAATACGTTGAAGAAAAAGTTTTCCGTTGATGGAGATTATGAAATATGTTGTCGTATAAAGAAACTTAATTGCGAATGGTCAGATTGGTCTGATTCATTGAAGTTTACTGTGAGCAAACCAAAAACAGATACCCCTTCCGCTCCAACGTCTACGAAAAAAGAATATTCTATAGGCGAAAATGTAGTTATTACCGCACAAGGGGATTGCCCTAATCTGAAATGGCAACAACAGCCCCCTGATTCAGATTGGGAAGATATTAATCCTACTGATGCTAGTAATAAAAACGTCATCACAATAACTTTGGATGAAACTGATAAATGGAAGTTCCGTTATCGCTGCCAAGAAAATGACGACCATGCTTTGTCTGATTGGGGAGACCCACTCGAGATTACGGTAGGAGATCGCCAGATTACAACTCCAGAACCAATAGAAGAACCAAAAGAAGAACCAAACGAAATCAATATAGAAGTTGGAGACATAAAAATTACATTTATTAAGATTAAAGATGGCAACAACTTTTTCTGGATAAGTGCACCAATTAAAACCAACATGTATTTGGAGTTCTTGCAAAACAAAGAATATGAACCTAGCGTAGAAACGGATGAGTATAACTTTCTGAAAAAGAAATTCCAACTTAAACTCGTTACCGAAGGTTGGAAAATGCGTGATGGTAAAAAAAAGAACTCCTCAATGTCATTGGTTACTGGTGGAGACGCCGATAACTTTTGCATTTACATCCAAGAAAACTGCAACAAAGAGTATACTTTTACACTACCAACAAAAATAGAATATGAGAAATACTACAAACAAAAAGATCCTGAAAACAAACTCTCTAGAAACATCCTTTCTAACGATCGTGGAGAGATACTGAGAGATAGTAATAAATTGGATAAATACAAAAGTATTTGGCTTAAAGAAAAAGAGCTTAGTGAAGAGGATATGGGTAAACCAAGAGTTGATGTTGGGTTTAGGGTCATACTTAGAAGATCCAAACCTAAAAGTCAATAGACTGTCTCTTAAGAGGAAACTGCCCTACACCACCTGCTCATCCAAATGTTGTACCCATTCGTTTACAGACCACGCTGAATCTGAGTAGTTAATTCCATCACCTACTGTCAACGGCACCGCCGATTCACTCCCTACCTCAACATCACAAACCTTAGGTTGTTTACGTTTATTCAACGGACACAGATGTAAGTGCGGAGTAGCCATAACACCGACACTCGAGGGTCCCCTGCGATGTTCACCCGATTCATAAAATGAAGGCAGAGAAACAACAGAGAATAACCATAAGTAATGCTCGATAGTCGCTAACCCGTCCCTTCGTTGAATCAGTAACCCGCCTATACCCGTCCGCTGAGCCCATGTGTGGACATGCCTATGAATTGGATCTGATGCTTCTTTCCAAGCGTCAAATGCTGGCGCCGCTACGTGAGGCAGTGGTGATAGCGTTAACTGTAATCCAGCAGGCAATAAAACCTCTGAGGTTTCATCAGGGTTTAGTTTCTTTGTGTGATCGACTGTTTCACCATTTACTCTCGTTGGATTTACCGATGAAAGCTGTTCAAGATACAGGCCGTCAACTGCTCGTTTTAACTGGCACTGTTTACGAGATATTTTTCTTGATTCGTAATCCGTTTTTTCCGTTCGTGGCATCACCCATGTCACGATATCTGCTTTTTGACGGTGTTTACCCAAAACAATTGTTTCACAGGAAAGTACCAATAACTTTGCACTTGTTTTTCTATCCTCAATCGCGCACCGAAGCAATGGCTCTACATCACGAGTTACAATTGGTTTTGCTGGTGTCTTTACTTCCCCAGAGTACTCAAGGTCGATAGATACAAATCTTGCGTCTCTGGTCTTCGTAATAATATCATTTACGCTCACGTCGTTACCGACATTTACAAGATTGCTTAGATCAATTTCGTTGATCGCTCCCATGCCAGTTTTTTCGCCTGTTTGTTCAACAAGTTTGTTAATGTTTACATTAACATCTCTAAGGTTTTTTGCATACGCAAGAACCATTAGTGTAAACTCTCCCGTAAACCGATGCCTACCTTCCTCCATTGAGTTTACAAGGATATCCAATTGAAATGTCGCATCGCCAGCACTCCCAATCCCATTTGTTTCTCTAGTTGGGAGATGAAAAGAAATAGATCTCTTTTTTGATGAACTGTTGTGTAGTGTAAGGTTGCGTTTTTCTCGCTTATCTAGCAAACGCCCTCCAAGATGCAATTCAATGTCAAACACATCCTCGTCGCTAAGATTGTTGAATTCAAACTCTAAAACGCAATGCAATCCTTCCATAAATAGGCGATTTGTATTTACTGCTATTTCGATAGGAGATTCAAACATTTTACATTTCCCAGGTCACTAGAATTGGGTTATTAGGGTTTCTACAGACCTTCTTTCTATAGGATATATGAGGTTAAATACAAATGCAATTACAAACTCTAGGATTACACAAATATGACAAACCAACTTTATGTGACTAAAACAACGGTTCCAGATTGCTAGTCAGATAAATCGCTTGAAAAATCGCGTGAAATTGTATTCTTAAGAGTGTTTTTAGCACGTGCCCCAAAAATATTTTCGCCACCCGATTGTTTGAAATGGTACTATACAAAAGAGTCGATGGAGTCTTACTAATACCAATCAACCGAAGGAGATTCTTACATGAAGGTACTTACTAGAAGATGGACATTCCGAACTGGTTTCTTATACGCCTTGCTCATTGTGATTGCATGTGGTGTTGTGGGGTGCGGAAATCCAGGAATCAAAATAATCTCTCACACAACGAAAGGAACTGTAAAAGCCGAGTTGTTTGACAAAGAAATCAGCGGCAATCTGTCAGATTATCTCGAAGACAGCAACCCAAGAAAAATATCAAAAAATAAAATATCAAAAATGCACGAGGAATTAGCGGAAAGTGCTGACGAGAGTCTTGTTACTAAGGGTGGTGTTGTGATGGAGGTACTGACTGTAAGAGTCGACGGTGAACGCACAACTGAATATTTAGTGCCTTTATCTCCAAATGATAAAGAGCCGAGAACCGTCCATTTGAAACCACAAGAAACCAATTACAAGATGAATTTAAGAGCATATGACGAAGAAAATTATAAAGTTAAGGAGGAGTCTGAGTTCCCTGCTTTAATCACAGTTGAAATAAACACTGAAGAATGGGAAAAGAATGATTGGAAATTGTTTGATTATGCAAAAAATGATTGGGTGAGCCAGCTAAACAAAACTGAGTATGAGAATTCAGACGATGAACAGGCCTCAAAATACATAAGATTGACCTTGCAAACCCCTTGTTACCTAGAGTGCACTGAATATGAGAATCTAAATCTTTTCAATAGAATGCATATTGATACTGCTAAAGCTACTTTCTATACCATCACCCCAACAGAAGTGCAAGAAGGACAACCAATAGCATTTAGCCATACTGTAGATGAATTATCGTACTTCGTATTCAAAGAAGCAACCACTGAGATTTTCTTTGAAAAAGATGATGGTACCCCTATTAAGGAAGATGATGGATTCGCCATCCATATGGCATACTTGAGAAATCTAGGTGACCTGGTTTATAAGAAACTCGATTTACAGTACGCCGATGATATAGAAAATACACCACCCAAATATGTAATTGGGGCAAAAGAGTTTCAAGACTACATTGACGACCAGCGTGAGTATGATACAGAAAGTGAAGATGGGACTCCCTTCAGAGGACCCACTTTGAAAGATAACGAATTGGTCGTGTATTTTGAGCCTCTTCCTTCAGCGGGAGGAGGGTCAGTCGTTCTTACAGCCGGTGAAACTAGAACGATCGTCCTCGATACACCTTCTAAGCAAAAGACATTCAATGCCGGAATGTCAAAACACTGTGAGGCTAATGTTTACATTGTTGATAAGAACTCTGGTAAGAAAACTATCCTTATCGGTAAGTTTGATGAAGATGGAAATTTCACCCAAGACTCAGAAAACATTGGTAAATTAAAACCTGGTGATACACTTAGGGTAAGTCCAGTTAGCAGTGAATGTTGTTGTGAATTTGTCGATCAAGAGTACAAAGGTAAAGATATTCACTTTATGGATAAAGAACCTTAATAACAATCCTCATCGAATCTCAACTTCCACCGAGATTCCTCGCTATCAATAAATCCTTCGATTTCATTTTCCCGTATGTATACCCATTCACTTCGTGCCAAAGAATAGTAGAGAGTAGAAGTAAAATACTGTCCTTATATTGCTAAGAAGCCCTTAAAAAGGTCTTGAGGTTTATCTTGGACAAATTGGTGCGATTTGGTACCATAATGAAGTTCACTGACCAAATAGATCCCATTGAGACCAAATAAATCCCATTGAATGCGATAGTACCGATGGTTCAGCGAACCTCCAAGCCGAATTCGATGATTCGAATTGTTCTGCGTTAAATGGCTTTGGAGCCGCATAGTTTTCTGGATGGAGGCAACAGTTCTTATGGGGAAATGGCTTGGAAGAGAAGAGACAAACCACCACACATCTGCTCAAATTCTTGAGAACAAGATGTCTTCGCATTCGGACTACCCTCATGAAGTTACTGCACTAATTGAGTCGTGGAAAGAGGGCGAAACGGGTGCGCTTAACGATTTGTTCGATAAAACTTGGCGGCATTTACATGACCTTGCTGGTATGCAAATCGCTGGTGAAAATCCGGATTGCACATTGCAAGCAACATCACTTGTCAACGAAGCATTTTTACGTCTAGCAAAAGCATCGCCCGACCACTTAAGTGACAGACGAAGTTTCTTCTGCACAACAGCACGCGCGATGAAACAAATACGCATCGAACAAGCAAGGCATCGCAAAGCAGCAAAACGTGGCGGAAATTGCAAAAAGATTCCTCTTGAAATTGCTGTCGGCGGTTTAGTTATGGAAACCGATCCCGATGAACGGCTAATTGCACTTTCGGGCGCAATGGAAGAACTGAAGGATACTTTTCCTGAGCATTACGACTTAACCATGCTCCTCTACTGCGCAGGTTTTACAACAAAACAAACCGGAGACATTATGGGTCTTGCACAAAGAACCGTACAACGCGACTGGAAATTCGCACGCGCATTTCTTAAAGCACGAATGACTGTAAACGACACTAAAGTCCCAGCATGACACAAGGCGGCAATGTTGACTGGGCTGCTGTCGAACAAATCTATCAGTACGTTGTAGTTCTTCCAAAAAAAGAACAATCAACCATTGTCAAAGAACATTGTAAGGGTGACGGCGCACTGTTTGATGCCGTCATGTCGCTTCTTGCAAATACCGATGACAACGATGGCGACACCTCTGTTGGAGTTGTCCCGCCTTCATCCGAAAACATAGACGTCATCGGTAAAACGATTGATAAATACACCATCATTTCGTCACTCGGTGCCGGTGGCATGGGGCACGTCTACG
>CAYZEX010000040.1:0-10316 GCA_964477675.1 uncultured Isosphaeraceae bacterium | reverse complement strand
CGTATTACAAGAGGATGCAACAAGTTTTGCACGTACTGTGTTGTTCCAAACACGCCAATTGACACAAATGAGATTGCGGCAGTTTGGAATTTGTCAATACCTGTTGGTTTTAATTTAAGTTTAGTTCAGGGATGGAAAAAATCGTTTAGTACTGTAATGACAGCGAATCAAGATAGGATGTTGGCATTTGTTAAATTACGTTTGCTGAATGAAGCGGCTGTTTCAATTTGGAAGGGAAAAGTAGACATTGCATCTAAAGCACTCGATGCTTCAGCAGTCTTTGAATTGGAGAGTGAGAGATTTGTTGAATCAAGGGTTGTCATGCAAGATGGCGTTTTTGAAGAGGTTTATAGAGGTGACGAAATTAAGCACGCAGCAGCTCTTAATGAGTTGTATGGGTACGATGCAACAGATTTAGGAATTAAAGATGCAAACCTGCTTGCTGAAGTCGCACTGACAAATCCAAGGCGGCAAATGCGTGAAGTGGCAACGATCGCGATTATTGAACAATTCAAGAGGGGAGTTAACGTTGCAGTGGCGCTTGTGAATAATTTCGATAAAGCGATTAGCAAGGATCAAATAAATTTACTCGTTACACAGTTAACCAGCATTCAATTGCCAGAGGATTTTGATGCATCTTGGAGTTTTGTTGCTCGGAAAGCACTTGTGCAACATGCCTTGACTATTGGCAGAATAGAACACTCTGCACTTGATCTGGCTTCAGCCAGAATCACTGCATCGCTCATTTCTGAATACAAACTTTTTAACCCTGATGCCATTTTGCAATCCTCAGGAATGAATGCTCAAAGTAGCCTCGAATTGGTGGTTGACTCGTGGAAGCAAGCGATTCCGACAGAGTACCGTCCCAAAAATCATATTGCGATTAATCCCCTAGGCGCTATGCAGTTGTATTTGAAATTACAACTTGAATATTATTCATTGTTGCAAGCCGAAGAATCGAGATGGCGGTCTCATAAACACCCAGTATTACACAACCAACATTTATTTTCCCGTTTGTATGAGAAACAAACAATAGTTGACCAACTTTTTGCAGTGGAAGTCGAAATTGCAAATCACTGGTTGCGATTATTTAATGAAGTTGAGGCGGAATACGAAAGGCGATCTGGAAATTAATGTTTCGTAATCTTTTTTTACTAATGACACTTTCACTGAGTGGCGCTGACGAGCCATGGTCTACTAAGGTGGTCCCTACAGATCCAATGTCTTACATTGAAGTTGCAGAAGAGATATCTTCAAAGAAAGATTTGACAATAGAACAAGAGCGATTAGTCAAAGAGTTGTATGTATTGGCAGCGGTTCTTGACCCGTCCTATCGTGATAGCGCTATTCTTGGAATACTTACTGTCGAAAGAGATAAAGAACTACGAATGCGACTTCAAAACCTTCGCGCCCCCATGCCGACACTAGTTGAATCTGTAGTGTATAACCAAAACACACTGTCTGTGATTTCTGCAGAGGCGAGAGACCAGTTACTTACATCGCTAGTCTTATTAAGAAAGGGGAGGAGACTTTCAGCAGAAAGTGTTCGTTTACTTACTGAGTGGGGGGTTTTTTCCCCAAATAAATATGCGTTGGATATAGGTGATCATGAAGTTGCAAGGAAGGAACTGACTTCTACAGAAATTCACACAACGCTACGAATTGAACTTGATGTTTTAGGCGGCTCATCACTTTGGTCTGCAGATTATGCCTCGACTGAGGGGAGTCCAGTTGTGGTTAGCATGACTAAGAATCTTGCAATTTTACTTGCTGTGGACCCTAACAAGACAATTCGACGAGATGGTCTCTGGGTTGAGAAATAAGTAAATCTGGGCAAGGTCATGTGTGAACGTACAGTTTCACGTATCACTTGAGAAGAACTTTGAATGTATTGACTTCTGGCTCCCCAGAAGAAGACCTGACCCAGTGCAGAAGTTTATTCAAAACCCTGTTTAACAAGTGCTAGTTCAAGTAAAGTTCTTACACGAGTTAGCAATTCTAGTTTATTGACAGGCTTTGTTATAAAGTCATTTGTGCCACATTCCACCGCTCGTTCGTAATCACTAACTTCATTCAGTGCCGTAACCATAATAATGACGATATCTCTGGTTGAAGGCTGTGATTTGATTTTTTGGCAAACTTCAAAGCCACTCATGCGTGGCATCATCACATCTAAGATAATGAGATTAGGATGGTGTTGTTCTATTTTCTCAATAGCTTCAACGCCATCCTTGGCAGTGTCTAATGAACAGCCGAGTTCTTCTAAGAAAGCTTGCATTAACTCAAGATTCTGTGCGTTGTCGTCAACGAGAAGAATAGATGCAGATGAGAGGTTTACCTCAGTGGTTGGGGCTTGGGGTATATCATTCACGTTGTGTATGCTATCATGGTCTATTTCCAATTGTACTTCTAGAGGCCCTAACAATGGCAAAATACGCACCACCTTCTATTTGGACCGACGAATTCAATCAACCTTCAATTGACCAGTTGCGAACTTTGGCTCTTCAGGACACAAAGAAAGCTTTTGATAAAACAATTACTAAGGTTTTAGCACTTGACAATGTAGAAACCGAAGTAGTTTGGTATGGAGAATGTTGGTTTTGGGCGGTTACCTTCAAGTCTGATTTTATGGATGATCCACTCGCAATAATGATTACTGCTGAGGAGAATCTTCAAATTGCCACACCACTGACACATGAATTTATTGACCAACTCTCGACTCGTCGACTAAAACGATTCGTTCGAGATGGTTTAGAGCTCGCAATGCCACCGCATAAGACTAATTGGGCTGTCTGGTCCATTCCTACGCCAAATGCTGTCGAAGATGTTTTCCCAGTCATCAAATCAAAGCAAAAGTTTTATGCTTCAAAGTAAGAACTAGAGTAAATGTGGATATTTATCTGATTATGTCAATGAATGGGTCACGTGTACATTTTCAGTTGCATAAATCGTAATAGAAATTCGATCGAAAGCCTTCTGGCTCCCCAGAAGAAGACCTGACCCGGTCTGGCTACAGGAATCTGTCCCGCGCTCGATGAACCGTTGATGAAGGGAGTCGCTCAGCGGCTGACAAAGGGAGGGACAGGTGCCTGATTAAGCAGCAGGACGCCTTGTTACTATTGCGGAAGATTCACTATCTCTCACCCAGCCACGGCTACCTCTGGGTTCTAGTGTGATGAGAAGATGCTCGTAGTACTTTCGTAATGCCATTAAATCGAATGCAGCAAGCCAATTAGTTGGTGCTGTGGGGTTGAGTCGGCAGATTGCGTCGATTACTTGATTCTTGGTGAGCATGTATTTTCCTTCCGTTTCCGTGGGTGTTAATGCCTATTCGGAAGGTGGTATAGAACATCTTGATGTGATAACTAACGCTAGATCGATGTTTTATGGTGCTTAGCTGTGTACTTACGATAACTTGTGGGTAAATAAATATGTCACCCACAAGATATAGTGGTTAGTGGATTTGGGGGTGCTCTAAAAAAAATAGTGCCTTAGAAACGGACGTTAGTTAGATGGTAAAAAGATGGTTGCCCCTTCGTTTAATGCGACAGAATCTAAATGACCAGTCGTTAATTCGCCATTTAACGTCATAATCCCATGGATGTGAATAGGAGAGCCATGGTGCGTCATCACTCCTTCTTGACCCTTCGCGTAGAACCCAACTACAGTTATCTCTTGAGTATTTGAACTTTCAAGTTTCCAGGGTAGATATTGTGTTTCTAAATCAGGATTAGCAACTGGGCAGAAACCGTTGATGACATGGATGTGGAAATAGTTGGTATTCCCTGATATAAAAAAAGGGAAGGGTGTTTCTGTGTCAACGCCTTTGAGCACTGCAGCTAGCTCTATGGCATTCTCTAATGATGGGGGTTTCATTGTCGGTAGTTCCATAGAGGACCAAGAGTCAACATGTGCAAGGGTGAGTAGAGTTGCGCTGTCATAAGTAGCATCATCTACTTTAGTATTGGTAGTTTTTCCATCAGATGTTGTTGCGGTATAAATAACACTGTTAAAAATTGTAACTTCGCCATCAAGATTCGATAAGGCTCCAACTCCAAATGCATGAGGTTTGCTCAGTGCTTCCTTGAATGTAATTTGTGGTTGTGTATTTCCCTCACATAATGCATCACTCATCTGGCCATGTTGAGTCACTGTATAGGAAGAATTACATCCGCAAAGAAATAACGTAGTCAGAAAGATGAAATGTCGCATTGATAACCCTTTGTCTAGGAACTACAGGTACAAGAACAGCCGCAACTGCCGCTAGCACTTTGAGCGTTCGTCCACAGTGCGTTCACTGCTGACCAGTTTACCACGTTCCACCAAGCATTTATATAGTCAGGTCTGCGATTTTGATAGTTCAAATAGTACGCATGTTCCCAAACGTCAAGGGCAAGTAGTGGAGTACAGCCACACATCCCCAAGTCGGTCATAAGAGGGTTATCTTGATTTGCAGTCGAACAGATGCAAAGGTCTCCACTTCCATTGACGGTTAGCCACGCCCAGCCAGAACCAAATCGAGTGGATGCAGCGTTAGTGAAAATATCTTTCATTTTATCTAGTGAGCCAAACGTCATATCTATTTTGTTAGCTAACTCTCCTGTTGGCCCGCTACCATCACCGCTTCCCATGATTGACCAGAACATGGTGTGGTTCCAGTGCCCGCCTCCATTATTGCGAACAGCTTGACGGATATCTTCTGGTAAGGAATCGAGTGATCGAAGTAATTCGGCGGAGGTCATTTGCTCCCATTGTGTTCCTTCAATTGCTGCATTTAGTTTTAGAACATAGCCAGCATGGTGCTTGGTGTAATGGATTTCCATTGTCTTTGCATCGATATGTGGCTCTAAAGCGTCAAAGTCGTAATTTAATGTTGGTAGTTCAAATGGCATAGTATTTTCCTTTCATTACTATTGACGTTATTGTAATTACTTTTTTGAATGGGATATAAATGTCTACGTTTCTGTGATGCTTCTGTTCAATTAGCGTTACGCATTGTGTTAAGAGTAAGATTGATTTCTAGGGCTTTTGGATAGTGTGAAGCCCTTGACCGAAAGAACCATGCTGGGTTGTTGTGCCGTCAACCCAGTGAATAGAAACATCGGTAATCTCAGTTGTGTCACCAAGTCCGAAATGTACTCTTGGATCATTTGCAGCCATGTAACTCCATGCAGATTGAACTGGATGCGTGATACTTAATCCGTTGACAGTCGCTGTGGCATATGCGCCAAGTGCTGGAGAACCATGCTCATTGAGTATGTTCAACGTTGTGGAACGAGTTCTATTTGGATGCACGTTCATTAGTAAATACGCAGGTGCATCTTTGTTAATTACTAAGACATCGATCCCACCGTCGTTGTCGATGTCACCGAATGCTGCGGCGCGACTGGTGTGTATGCCTGGAATAATTACCCCCTGAATTAGCTCCCATTTTGTCTTAGTTCCTTGTAATACATAGTTAGGTTCAGCGAATGGATCATCGGTGAGAGGCGTGCCAATTTGTTGTACTCTGCCGTTCGCTTCGTATATATCTAGGATGCCGTCATTATTAAAATCGACCCAGCCCAAGCCAAAACGAGTTGCATGTCTTGTAGAAGTACGTATTCCTTTGGATGCTGTGATGTCAGTAAAGAAATCACCATCATTTCTAAACAAGGAATCGCTTTCACCAAACAAGTTGCAAACAACAATATCAAAATCACCATCGTTATCAAAATCATCGCTCGTAACCCCCATGCCAGCTTTTGCTTTGCCCTCGTCATCTAAAGCGCATCCACGCAAAGTGGCAACATCGGTAAATGTCCAATCCCCGTTATTTCTCCAGAGTTGGTCGGGCATTCCGTCGTTTGCCACAAAGATGTCAATCTTGCCATCGCCGGTGTAATCGTTGCAAAGAATTCCAAGTCCAGTTCCTATATTAGTACCGAGCCCTGCAGAGATGGTCATGTCAGTGAAGCTACCGTCGCCATTATTGCGGTAAACAACATCTCTTGAAGGTGCCATGTAGTTGACAGGGGAGCAATAATCTCGAGTACCCTTTGCGTTGAAACAATCTATTTTGAGACCATGTTTCCACAATAGATAATTGACAACGTATAAATCCAAATCACCGTCAGCGTCTAGATCGACAAAAGCACAACTTGCCCCCCAGCCATCATCGCCCACACCTGCACTCTTTGTCACATCTTTGAATTGGCCATTACCTTCGTTATGAAGCAGAACATTGTCGCCAACATTTGTAATATACAAATCAATCAAGCCATCGTTGTCGTAATCCCCAGCAGTGACGCCCATCCCATACCCATTGTTGTCTGCACCGCTCTCTATTGATACATCTTGAAACTGCCCATCGTTATTGATAAGTAGCTTGTTTCGAACAAACTGTTCCTTGTCTAAGTATCCACCTTGGACTAAGTAAATATCTAAATCGTTGTCATTGTCGCAATCGAAGAGAGCTGCTCCACCGCCAATGATTTCGGGCATATTGAAAGTGCCGGTCGCTCCACTAATCCATGTGAAGTCGACTCCACGTTGTTCGGCTTGATTTTCTAGCCATGCAGGTTGTTTCTTTGTTTCAGGTGGTACGTTATCTTGTTCACTACTGCACCCAATGAAGAAAAGTGTAGCAATACAAGTGCAAAGTGCTATCTTCATCGTTGTATTCTCTCAATCGCGGTTGCAGCACGATTCAAGTTAGGATCGTTTGGAAATGACAGCATCGCTTCACTAAGTACTTCCCTTGCTTGAATCAATTCCCCTTTGCTAGCAAGTGCATAGGCAAGCCCGCCGATGCTCCCGGTACGGCTTGGAGAAATTGCAAGCACAATGTTGTACTCAGAAATTGCTTTGTCCCATTGTTTAAAATGCAACAAGGTCTCAGCGAGCATCTCGCGTGTTCTTGGGTTAGTATCGCCAATTCCAATCGCTTGGGCAAAATAACGTAAGGCTTGTTGATAGTTCTTTTGTTGGGTAGATAAATTACCTATCAGGGTTGCTGCAGCAAACATTGATGGCTGTAGTGTCAATGCTTCTTTCGCATACAGAATGGCCTTGTCAATCTCGCCAACTCCTGCCAGAGCGTATCCCATTGTCAGGCGAAGTGGTGCATAATCTGGTGATTTGCGTATAGCGTCCCCTAGTAAACGAATGGCGTCCTCTTGTTTACCAAGTTGAATGTAGATAGTTGCCAGGTTGTTAGAAACTACTTGGTCAAATGGATATTTCTTATCGATTGCTTGAAATGCTGATAACGCACCCTGAAGGTTGTTTGCGTCGATCATTTGAATTGCACGATTGAGCTCAGCAGAAAAACCACGTTGATGCCCTCGCATATCATCAAGCCATGGATCTTTCCATTTTGGTTGTCCGCTTTGGGTCGAGTTAAGCAGTTTCATCGCTACCTTTGTGTTGCCAGCTCGTTGATGAGCAGTTCCTAGCAAGTAGTTGATATACGAGTGATTGACTTGTTGCTCAACTAAATATTGTAGAAGGGCGATGCTTTTATTAGGCTGATTTAATAACAAATGGGTTCTTGCAAGCCCAATTATTGGCGCTACTGCAGTTGAATCCATTTTTTTAGCGAGAGTAAATTGTTCCTCTGCAATTTCAGCATTACCTAAATCGAGTTGTAAGAATCCTTGTTGCCAGAATGCTGGAGCATAACCACTTACTGTTGCAAGCATGGAAATGCCTTCCTCGTACTTTCCTTGCCTAGAAAGTGCAATCCCCAGAAGGTATCTTGTTTGTGGATCGTTACGCAGGGTGAGTGCATAAGTGTATGCTTCGATGGCTGCGTCTTCCAAGCCGTGTGCATGGTAGAACTTTCCTAACTCAGACCAGTGGGCACCTGATTTTGCTTGCTTTAATTTGGACTTGATTAAAGCAGCCGCTTCTGGATCTACTTGAGACATGTCAATAGCAATAACCGGTGGTGGAGCCGATGCATTAGAGCAACTCAATAACCCAATGAAAAGAAGAAGTATGAAACAAAATCGCATATGTCTATTGTACGGCACCAGAGAGCATGATAGAGTCGCCACACTCTGGGCACGAAGAGCAATTTGGTGTTTTTGAAATGTCGTATCCGCAAGAGCGACAAAGTGGGGATTCAATTTTAAGTTTCATTTGAAGTCCACACGCTGGACAATGGCTTTTACCAGTTGGGATATTCAGCGAATGGCGACAACGAGGACATGTTGCTTCGAGTAATTTTCCGTTGTAATTGGTAAATGCTGAAGAACGCAATGCACGCATTGCGATGAGTCCGAGAAAAGCGGTTAAATTTAATATCGAACTTCCAACAGATAATCGCACTACATATTCAGGTATTTTGATTTTATAGTAATCAAGGGCTATGCTTATGCAAAGAATGGTCACTGTAATACAGGTGATACCGATCGTGCTCCATTCAGCTGCTGGAATAGCATTCTTCTTCTTGCGGAATTGCACGATGTTGCTTGCTGCAAGAATGGCAGCAAATCCTCCTGTTACTACAATGAAATGAAACAATACTTCAGTAGTATTTTCCAAGTGGCCTTGTGTAGAGAACAAAGCGTATTGTGATAAAACACAACAACCCACTGAACATCCAATTGCGATAATCATGTAGAGGATATGTCTGCGAATTGAACATAGAACGACGAGTGGAAAGAGAGTTTGCAGTGGGAAAGCAATATGTTCCGCTGTCAATTGAAATTGGTTACTGGTTAAGACCCATACAGATAGTAGCCAAACGAACAGGCAAATTGCCCAAATACCCGAAAGCACAAAGCCCGCAAAGCGTAACTTTTTGTGCAGATTTCCAAGAAAGCCAACTGAGATTAAGAGCCCAATACCTGCAATAAGTAATCCAGATATCTCTAAATTACGTCCAAGAAGGTTGTTGCCAATGGCAGGAATCAGAGGTACCCATATTGCACCTAACGCGCAGAAGTAGGTAAGAATGGAGGTGATACCGAGTGATGTTCCAAAGGCACGGGTAATAGGAAATTGAATACGATAGATAGCAAGAACTAAGAGACCAGAGGTGATAGCAGTATAAATCGCGGTTCCCAGAAGTCTCCAGAGCACATTGGAGGAATTTGGAATTACGATGGCGAGAATACCAGTGAGTGCAGCAAGTGCCAATGAATAAAGCAGAATACGTATCGCAACTTTTTGGTATAGCATACTTATACTATATTAGATTGGCTACTATTCGATGCAGATGGAGAGATCATCGAACTTGACAGACCAACTATTTCCGTCATTTTGCATCGATCTGCCATCGCCACTTCCCGAAGTTGCCCAGAGGAACCAGCAAGAGAGTCCCTCACTCTCAGCTTGTACGCTAATGTGAGCGACATTTACTGCATTGAAATCCATATCCCATCGCATAAGTTCAAATTCGCCAGCATAAAGCGTTCCAGTCGCAACTCTGGTTGCCGGAGTTCCAAGTGATTCAGCTATAAGTTGTCCAGGGTATCCTTTGTTATCTTCGTAGGCGCGAATATTGAAATTGTACGAACCGTCGCATTCATCCCAAACTTGCCCATTAAGATAGAGGGGAAATCCCCATACTGTAATTGAGTTTGAGGAAGCAACATCGACTTGTTCAGCGCATTCGTAGGATCCGTTTGCAGGATCATACGAAGAGTTGTATGCAGTCCATGGTTCCGTTGGTCCGTAAGGAGACTGCGTCATAACTGCACTATTGCAGGGGATGTCATCGCAATTAATTGATGAGCAACTTTCCGAAATGAGCCATACGCCATCAAGATTTTCACATTCTATTTGCGTTTGCCAATCAATACATTTGCCAATACAGCAGGCGCCAAGATCATTATCACCATCGAGTGAAATTGTGAGTGTTCCGCTACCAACACTTGCTTGGAAGCCGCCAATTCGCACGTAGTAGGTGGTTCCGTTTGTGACGGGATGCGTGATTTCTGAATAGAACATTTGGCAAGAAGCATCAGCATCGCCATCTCCATTACATGCGACTTGGTTTTCGCAACTTCCTTCATACAACACAATAGAAGTGTCAAATCCAAGAGGATCGCAGGTTGTAAAGGTTGCGGTGCCGCTATCTGGCGCAACCCATTTGCGCCATACGTCAGGACTGTTGTACCATTCCAAAAATGAATCTGAGCACATTGAATCATCAGGTTCTGGAGAACTCGGGGTCGCTTCGTCAGTTGAAAAAGTGTGGTCGCCAATATAAACTTCTACTGCTTCTGCGCATTCGTCACCTTCAAGTATCGGGCAATTGATATCCGAACACTCGGTTTCTTCACCTTGGAATGTTCCTCCAAATGTAACACAATCGTCTTCAGAGA
>CAYZEX010000039.1:0-10642 GCA_964477675.1 uncultured Isosphaeraceae bacterium | reverse complement strand
TTGCGAACATTATTTCTATAAATGGTTCTTCATCCAAAGATTCATCTGCTCAAGCAATCACAGCCCAAGCAGCAGCTGCATCTTCAACCAGCACGGCAGGCGTAACAACATGAGTTTTGGGCTTTCTCGAGGAAAGCAATTTGATGTAGGTGACATTGGTATTAATATGCGCTCACTTCCTCCAAGCACTGAAGGTCGCATTGATCCGCGTAGTTGGTTTGAAAGAAGTACCGTTCCGCTTGAAATAGAAATTGGTTCTGGAAAGGGTACATTTCTTTTGCAAGAATCAAAGAATCGAACCGAACCAAATTATCTTGGGTTTGAATGGGCTTATGAGTTTTATAGTTATGCTGCTGATCGTATACGCCGTAGCCATATTAATAATGTAAAAATAATGCATGGTGACGCTACAGAGTTTATTAAGTATTGGTGTGCAGATTCTGTTGCAGATGTTATTCATTTATATTTCAGCGACCCTTGGCCTAAGAAACGTCACCATAAGCGTCGCGTTATTCAGGATAACACACTTAAGGAATTCCATAGGATTCTAAACAACAAGGGATTAATCCATATCGTGACAGATCACGACGAGTTGTGGCGTTGGTGTGAAGAACATTTCAAGTTTCGTGAAGACTTGTTTGTACGAGAGAAATATAACCCAGCCGATTCTGCAGATGAGGGCGAACTTGTTGGTACTAATTTTGAACGAAAGTATAGGAGAGAGGGCAGACCATTCCACGCAACAACATTGGTGAAAATGTAGTTAATTAATGTTTCAGAGGAATCTTCTCCTGTCCAGAGTTTGAATTTTCCAATCATACCAATTGATATAGGGATAACGGAATATTCAAGTGTCTGAGTTTCACCAAACTTAAGTTTTGATTGTGCGCCACCACACATCATTCCCCCCCTCCCAAGCATCTGAAAACTCTGTTATCTTGAACGGTATGGGAACCCGTTTGAGCCTAGCAAATAAATGCCTAGCGATTTTTGGATGTGCAATTGTTCTAATTATTGCAAGCACGCTTGCCGTTCCCTGGGTTCGCTCTTCGTCTTTAGTTCAAGAGTACCAACTAGAAGTGGCACAGCAACTTGCCCAATTGTGGATTAATTCCAAGGTTGAATCAAGGGACTTTGAAGACGAAGATGTGATAATCCAACTTGTCTACCTTGATGAAATCAATAATGGAAATTCTACTTTTGAAGAGCGTGCCCGAAGCGAATTTCTTCAAATGAATTCTCCAAGAAGTAATTACTTTGAATCAAACGACCGTTCACAACCTAACATTTTCCAATTCGCTCAACTAATTACACGTTCTCAACTATCCACTATACGACAAGAGGGAGTAACTAATTTTGACTCAGGCGTTGTAGACCCCAGTTTGTCCGATCCCGTTAAGGCACTATTAATTGTCAAAAGAAAGACAAAATTTGCTCAACTACAGATTGCAACGAGTAGAAACTGGATTATTGTTGCGGGTTTAGTCGGGAGTATATTTTCTGCTTTAATATTTTTCGTCATATTAAAGCGATTGATTTTTTCCCCAGTTCGCAAATTAAGAAGGGTTACTGAACGAGTCCAAAGGGGAGATTTGACTGCGAGATCAATACTTGAAACTGGAGATGAGTTTGAAGAACTTTCTTCGGCTTTTAATGTCATGTTAGACCAGATGGAAGAAGACAAACAAAATCTAACAAAAATGAACGAGTCACTCGATTTAAAGGTAGAAGAACTTGCTGAAGTCAATGTAGGTTTGTTCGAATCTAGCCGTCTGAAAAACGAGTTTATTGCTAATGTGAGCCATGAACTCAGAACCCCATTAAATTCAATTATTGGATTTGCCGAGTTGCTTGAAGGGATGCCTACTGAGACAGATGAAGATCAAATAAAGAGGATACGTTATTTAAAAAATATATTATCAAGCGGAAGATCGCTTCTAGATATGATAAACGAATTACTTGACATGGCTAAGATTGAGGCAGGAAGGATGGAGGCAAATCTAGAATCCACAAACGTAATGGATTTACTTGAAGGGCTTGTTGGAATTATGAGTCCACAGGCAAACACAAAAGACATCCGCATTGAGAAAGATATTGAGAGAGATCTTCCACCAATCCAAACTGATCCGGGAAAGTTGCAGCAAATACTGTATAACTTTTTATCAAACGCCATAAAATTTACTCCAGAAGGCGCTTCAATTACTTTAAGAAGCAAAATAATTAACCCGCGCTCTCAAAATCCTTCTGTACAAATTTGTGTGCAAGATTCTGGTCCTGGAATACCCGAGGATATGATAGACATGGTATTTGAAAAGTTCAGACAAGTAGACGCAACACATACTAAAGAACACGCTGGCACGGGTTTAGGACTAGCAATTTGTCGAGAATTAGCGGAATTACTTCGCTCAAAATTATTTGTACAATCTAAGGTTGGGGAGGGAACTACTTTTTACGTTGAGGTACCAGTTACTTTTGTGTCTGAATCGCCAGAACCTCTAATGCCGGCATGAAAATATCTATCGAAACAATTATGCTTGGTTTAAAGAGCTTGCGTTTACATGCTCTACGATCCATTCTAACGAGCCTCGGAATTGTGCTTGGTGTTGCCTCAGTTATAGTAATGGTTTCAATTGGTGAGGGAAACAAACAAAGTGCGCTTAGGGCAATCCAATCTCTTGGCGCAACAAACATTATTGTTCGATCTCAACGCCCCACAGAATCGCAACAGGTTGGATCACAGGGTCGTTCGTTTGTAGCAAAGTTTGGTATGACGAAAACAGACTTACACAGGCTAAAACAATTCGTGAAGTCCGGCTCGATTGTTCCACTAAAAGCAGTTGGTTCAGAAATATCTAGAGGCGCATCAAGAACCACAAGCCAAGCCTTTGGTACTGTCCCAGAACTTATAGATGTAGCAAACCTAAGGGTTCAATCTGGCGGTAGGTACCTTGTTGAAGGTGACATGGAGCGTCGGTCACCCGTTGCAGTTATTGGTTACGAGATATCAAAAATTTTCTTCCCGTTTACAAATCCAGTCGGTCAAAAAATACGAATTGACTCAAGAGTTTTCTCGGTTGTTGGCGTTCTTGAGCCTGTGGGGCTTGCTGGTGGAACAGGTTCGGCGCTCGTTGGTAGAGATTTGAATAAAGATGTACACATTCCCATTACAACAGCAAAAATTGAGTTTGGGGATATTGTGATTCGAAGGCAGTCCGGGTCTTTCAGCGGAGAAGAGGTTGAGATTTCTGAAATGTACATTACATCTCCGTCGACAGAAGAAGTTGTTTCGATGGCCGAGCATATCCGTTCAATCATGAAAGTTGGTCATGATGATTTGAAAGATATTGAAATAATTGTGCCTTGGGAACTACTTGAAAATGTACGACGCACTTCTGCAACTATGAATATATTACTAACTGCGATTGCGGCAATTAGTTTGCTTGTTGGTGGTATTGGAATCATGAACATCATGTTAGCAACAGTTGTTGAGCGAACTAGAGAAATTGGAATCAGACGAGCTGTCGGCGCTTCACGACACGATATTGCAATCCAATTCTTGATAGAAACCGGTAGTCTGAGTTGTGTTGGTGGACTCTTTGGAATTTGTCTAGGAATAGGTATTTCGGTTGGTTTAGAAGGGCTTTTCCCCTGGCTTGCCAATGTACTTGGTTTTCTTGCAGAAGGTAGCGATAGTGTAAAACTTGAAACTCAAATAACTTTGTGGTCCATTATTGTTTCTTTTTTGGTTGCTGCTGGTACAGGTTTAATTTTTGGGATTTACCCAGCAATCATTGCAAGTAAACAAGACCCAATAGTTTCACTGCGCCACGATTAATATAGAGAGGACGTTTTCATGTTTTTAGTAGTAACGATGGTGTTTTGTTTTCAGAATGTTGAAGCAACACAAAATGTATCAACCGATGACTATTTTTCCTTATCTTACATTTCTACCTGTTCAATTTCTCCAAATGGAACCTACACCGCTTGGACCGAAGGTCGTTGGGACGAAGAATTAGATAGGCGTAACACAGATATATGGATTTCAAAAACAAACGGTAGCGAACAAAGTCGATTAACTTTTGATGAAGCAAACGACGGTTCTCTGCAGTGGGGTGTTACTGAAAATTGGCTGTATTTCTCATCAAAAAGGGGGAACAAGGGTGACGACCTCCCCCGTAATGGTAAACGTCAAATATGGAGAATTAAACCTGACGGGTCAGGACTAATGGCGGTGACCCGACTTTCAAAAGGCGTGAAGGATTGGAAACTATCTAACTCTGGCGAATCTATTTACTACACATTTGAAGACAAAACACAAATAAAAGATGAGTGGGAATACCTAAGGGAGGCTCATGATGATATTGATTATGCGCATGGCGAAGTTGATTATTCAGAGATTTGGAATGTAAATCTGCAAACGTGGAAACACGAGAAAATATGGGATGAAGATAAGGTCATTCGTTTTTTTGCACCATCTCCAAATGGCGAAACGATTGCAATTATTACAACACCAGACAATAGACTGATTACCAATGAGGGATGGTCGGAAATTGCTACGTATGATGTATCTTCCAAGGAAACAACCCTGCTTGACGATACTCTGTGGAGGGCGGATGCGCCATCTCCATACGGTTGGGTTGAATATCCTGAGTGGTCAACGGATGGAAAGCGTTTAGCATTTAGCGTTGACTTTGATGGGTACCCACGTGAAATGTTTGTTGCATCTTGGAGCAAGGAATCTATAGAGATACAAAAAGTAATGCGTCATGACAACGTTACGCTTGGTACATCACCTATTTGGGACCCAAACACTCATGATTTGCTTTATATCGCTGAACACAAAACCCAAAGGCCTTTGCTACGTGTTTCTAATGTTGGGGAAGGCGGGCAGGGGGCTACTAACGACGTCATCACCAATGAATTGATTTGTTGGGATTTCAATATTTCCAAGAATACAAATAAAATTGTGGCACTGGTTGCATCGCCTTCCACTATGACTCGTGTTGTTAGCGCATCTACAGATCCAAACCATGTATTCACTATTGCGAACCCAAATGTTCACGCAGAATCGTGGCAACTGCCGTCCATAGAGGTTGTGGAATGGAAAGCAAAAGATGGGACAACAGTTGAAGGTGTTCTTGAAATACCATTTGGATACAAGATGGATGATGGAAAATTGCCTCTATATGTTCATTTGCACGGAGGTCCGACCTCTGCAGTTACGTCAGCCCTAACATTTTCAATGTATGGAAGAGGATTACTTTCTTCTAATGGATGGGCTGTGTTGTCACCAAATTACCGCGGCTCTACAGGTTATGGCGACAAGTTCTTGACGGAGTTGATTGGTCATGAGAACGATATCGAGGTTCAAGATATTCTTGCGGGTGTAGATGCAATGATTGATAGGGGTTTTGTTGATTCTGAGCGATTAGCGGTAGGCGGCTGGAGCAATGGTGGCTATCTCACAAACTGCATTATCGCAACAACGCAAAGGTTTAAGGCAGCGAGTAGCGGTGCTGGAGTATTTGACCAAACAATGCAATGGGCAACGGAAGATACGCCCGGACATGTTGTTAATTATGCTCAAGGGTACCCATGGACTGCTGCAGATGAACTTCGTGAAATGTCTCCAATATTCAAGGCAGACAGTATTACAACGCCAACAATTATTCACGTTGGAGATGGGGATGCACGCGTACCCGCGGAACAATCTAAAGCACTTTACAGAGCGCTTCACGATTATCTTGAGATACCAACGCAGTTGAATATTTATCCGGGAACAGGTCATGGGCTTTCGAAAATGTCACACCGCAAGGCTAAAATTGAATGGGATAGGGCATGGTTGGACAAATGGGTTCTTGGTGAAGAATCATTAGACTAACGGTGGGGTAATCGGTCAACAATAACCCGAGAGTTTTCCTTGGAGAATATAACTTTTCGTTCTCGAACATTTTCCGGCTTAGTTGGTTTAAACGAATATCCGTTGATTTGACGGTGGACAAAATCAGGAGCTCGAATGAGTAGGGTGGTCTTGTAATTAGTAATTGAACAAGAACCGCCATTTTGTTCCCAAAGTTCTGGTTCAACCAATTTCACAATTAAATCAATGATACGATTTATTTCTTCTTGCTTAAGAGATTCTGATTGCTCTCCGTCTCCGAAATTTCCTAGTTCGGGTGCCCCGAAGTTTCTAATAGTAATCAGTAGGTCGCGAATATAGTATGTTTCAAGGCGCTGTCTTCCACGACTAGCAAGTTGTGATTTAAGACCAACCTCTAGAGCCCCGTGACGCAATTGCCAAGACGCTCCACCTTGGGGGTCTAGTTGTCCAACAATTCGTTCAAGAACAATTAACGCTGGTTGGTTTTTTAAAGTAATACTTATTGGAGTTTTTGGATCGATTCCTTCTTTATCGCCATCTTTCCACAAAACAGTCATCAAGACACTTAAATCTTCCTCTAAAAAAATCAATGCTTGTTGCGCTTTTTCCTTTTCAATGGATATAGAAACATCGTGGTAAACGAGTTTGCCAAGTGGCTGTGCATTTACATGTTCCCCAGTAACAGTCTTTGCGGAATACAACAGAACAAACAGACTTGCAATTCCACTCAGTAACAAATACATCATGAGAGTATACGCTTCCTGACTCAACAAGTAATCCGAACAACCAGCATAACCCTAATATAACCACCGAAAATGATACCTAAGTGCACGAAATGAGAATAAATATTGTAGACATGTATTTTTTTACCACAATTTATTTGCCTTTAACCAAACTTCGTGCATGATGAGAATGTGACGGGGAATTTGTTTGAGATTTAGAGTAGAGGAACGAGAGATGCGAATGCTAAAGCACGCGACAGAGTTAACACGACACAGACGCAAGTTTGTCATACTGACTGTGCTAACTTTTTTGGCCCTGTGCTAATCGGTTTTAGCATTTCACCGGTGTGAGAGAAGAGAGAAGAGAAGCGGCCCGACTCAAATGAGACGGGCCGCTTTAATGTGTAATTATTTTTTTGTTAAATGGATTAGAATTCAATCTTATCTGTACCAAGTGCTCCATGGTCATCCATACCACCACGATCTGGGGTATCAGTCTTTGGCACATGTTGTTCCCAATCTTCTTCTACATCTTCTCCAGAGACTGCTCGTTTTAGACTTAAACCAATCTTCCGATCGTCAAGGTCTACTCGAAGAATTTTTACGTTAACTTCTTCGCCTGGTTTGACGACATCTTGCGGGTTATCAACCTTTTTGTCGGCAAGTTCTGAAATATGAAGTAGACCTTCAAGACCTTCTTCAAGTTCAACAAAGACGCCAAAGTTAGTAATTTTAGTAACATTACCATGAACAACCATCCCAGGCTTGTATGCTTCTGGTATAGCGTTTTGCCACGGATCCTCGTGCATTTGTTTTATACCAAGCGAGATGCGTTGTTTGTCTTGATCAATTTCAAGAACCATACACTCGACTTCATCGCCCTTCTTATATTTTTCATTTGGATGTGCGATTTTTTCAGTCCAAGAAATATCGCTTACATGGAGAAGCCCATCAATACCAGGCTCGATTTCAACAAACGCACCATAGTTGGTGAGATTTCGAACCGCTCCAGAGACGACTGTTCCAATTGGATATTTTTCTGCAACTATTTCCCATGGGTTGCTTTCAACCTGCTTCATGCCTAAGGAAATTTCATGCTTGTCTTTATCAATGTCTAAAATAATTACTTCGATTTCATTACCAGGAGTTACAACCTCACTTGGATGATTGATACGTTTGCGCCAAGACATTTCAGAAACGTGTACAAGCCCTTCAACACCATCTTCAAGGTGGACAAATGCGCCATAACTTACAAGGTTTACAACCTTGCCCTTTACTTTATTTTGAATTGGGAATCGTTCTTCGATATCATCCCAAGGCGAAGCTTCTTTTTGTTTCAATCCAAGAGCAATCTTTTCTGTGGCAAAGTCAACTTTAAGAACCTTAACTTCGATCTCATCGCCAGTTTTGCATACATCATTTGGATGTTTTACTCGACCCCAACTCATATCGGTAACATGGAGTAGTCCATCAAGGCCGCCAAGATCAACGAAAGCACCAAACTCAGCAACGTTTGTTACTCTGCCTACAACGACATCACCTTCATTTATAGTGTTAAGTAATCGCTGCTTTGCTTCGTCACGTTCGTTTTCAATGAGCGTTCGTCTGCTGACAACTATGTTGCGTCTTGGTTCATCAATTTTCAGAATTTCGGCACGAATTGTTTTCCCAATAAAGTCACCCACATCACCTGGGCGGCGAACGTCAATTTGAGATGCGGGCAGGAAGGCAGGCACGCCAATATCGACGAGGATGCCGCCTTTAATTCGTCGAACACCCCTGCCTTCAACAATATCACCTTCAGAGAATGTTTCAAGAACTTTTTCCCAGTTCCTGATTCGGTCTGCTTTTCGTTTTGAAAGTTTAACGATACCGTTTTCATCTTCAAGGTCTTCAAGGATGACTTCGATTTCAGTTCCTGATTCAAGAGTGTCCCAATCGTCAAACTCACTTTTGTGTATTAGTCCCTCAGATTTTAGACCTACGTCTATGACTGCATCATCACCAGCCTTCCCAACAATCTTCCCCTTTAGCATATTTCCAGGAACAAACTGTTGTATGTCACTTACGATGATAGAGTCCATGTTGCCGCTGGCAACATTTTCTCCAAGGGCGTCGCGTATTAATGCATCCGCCTGATCTAAATCAATCCCGATATCAGCTATTAAATTATGGTCAACCATGTGTATTGCGGCTTTTTTCATGCCTTGGCTGCGTGGCCGCTTTTACGCAGTTGCTTGATGTGAGCCGACTATCCTGATGAGTACCGTACTCAGCCAAAGCGGAAGTCGGGGGTTCACATGCCTGTTTTTAAATAGGCGAGCCACACATCATACCAAAAATGGGTTAAAAAGTGTTTTTTTATTGTGTTCGTTTTTTTGCTAACCAGATAAAACCAATTCCACCAATAGCGGATAGCCCTGCGCCTATGAAAAACACAATTGGACCAGCGTGGATACCGCAATGCACCATTATCGTATACAAACCCATCCCCAACCCGGGCGCTAATAAACCACGTATCCCTGTGAGCGTGACATGTAGTCCCATATATCGAGCTGATTGCTCAACAGGCGCATAATCTTGGTGCCCCAAATTCCACGCCAATACCCCACCGCCAAATCCAATACCTCGGATAGCCGCTCCAACCCATAATCCCGTAATGGTATGTGTAGCGATGCTTAAACCAATACACAAAGATGAAAACACAAAGAACCAACTGTGAATAGATCGAAACGTGAGCACGTGCGTTCGGTTTAGTAGTTTTGCCCAGAAAGGTGTACTTAATGGGATCATAAGGATAGGGATTATTGTCACAATCAATATTTCCTCCAAATAATCAAAGGTGAACTGATCGTTTAGAATCACAATTAATGGCGCCATAAGCATCAGGTTGCCAACCCCAAAGACAAACTGGCACCCCATATATTTTGCAAACGGTTTATTCTCAAGCAGTAACCCAAACGTCTTCCAAGGCAGAAACGAAACCCGATTGGATAATGTTCGCTCGTCATCAAGAATCGTGTAGTGGTTTTCTACTCGAATCTTGCTGTAAATCCATGCTCCAATAATTCCAAAACTTGCTGCAATAGGGTACACCCAGCGAAATGATTGTTCATTCGTGTCCATTGCTTGTCCAATACCCAGTGCAACTCCAGCTAAAACAAGAGCTTGCACGGTTGCAATTTTTCCGGCTACCAAAGCGCGGTTTTCTCGGTGATAATTGGCATGCCATACGGTTGTGCGTAGTGTGACAATTCCTGAATAACAAACCCGAGTTCCAACAACACAGATAAGGAGTATAAGTAGACCAGTTAGATTTTGGGGGACAAAGGCAACCGCTGCAATCATAAGTACGATTGCTATTTTTAAGGCTGTAATAAAACGTATTTTGTGCCTACCATTACTTGCGGCCGCCCAGAAGAAACTTGATATGTTTGCAAATCCTTGGGCTGCAGCAAGAGTAGCAACAACCCAATCGAGTATTGATGCTTGAACGTGCCCATCAAATAAACGTTTGGTAAGAATCCCAACAACACCGCCGTCCACAGCCCCCATCATCATGGGTAAAAAAGCCCAAGCGAGTAATTCTCGTTTGTGCTGCGGTCGATTAATTGTTTGTTGGTTTTCTTTCAATGAAATAACTTGTCTATTTGTCCAAGAATGGTATGGTACAAGTGACTGATAAAAAAGTCACTGTGCGATGTGCACGCGAAAAGTTTGTGCTCGATCCTATCGAACCCTCAGGGATCGTAAAAGTTGCATCGATAATCATGCCTCACGGTATTATTACTGGAGTGGAAGATTTGGAATGACGACTTACGAACCCACCTATTTGGTAAAGGGTTTGAGCTCACTGCCGCGTGTACATCGCACAGTGATTCAATACAAAACCCCCCCCTCATGATTGTGTTGGTATATTTATTCAACTCTGAGCCGAATTAATACCTCGGGATTCGAATTGCCCTTGCTGTGGGGACATTCAGTAGTTTTTATGGCTTGCCGAAAAAACTTGAGTGTCCCCTTAGCGTACGTTATTCAT
>CAYZEX010000038.1:0-10895 GCA_964477675.1 uncultured Isosphaeraceae bacterium | reverse complement strand
AAAAACGTAGATAAAATCAGAGTATCTTTATTCACCATAATTTCTATGGCAGCCGTTGCAACCGCAGGTCCAAATCCAATTGGAGGTGGCACGAACGAAGATGACCCAATACTGTTGTGTAACACTATTTATGTAAGTCCGGATCCAACCATCGGAAACAATTTGAATCCTGGAACAATTAAAGAACCCTTCCTTAATATTCAAGATGCTATCTGGGAAGCTAGTTTAAATCTTCCAGCAGTTGTTGTGCTTCTTCCAGGAACTTACTCGCAATCCACAAACTACGAATACTTCCCTATCGAAATGCAAGAAGACGTATCCATTCAAGGAACGAGTGCTATGAATACCATCTTAGATGGCGAGGGGTACGGAGATGACTTATTGTGGTTTTATGGCATGTACGGTAATTTCCACGAAACGTATGTTGATGGAATAACCCTTCGGCGTGGAAGAAACGCGGTTACAATGGAAAGTGAGTTCGATCCAGTTGGTCCAACTATATCAAATTGTTTCATTACCGAAAATTCCATAGGCGTGCGCATGTATGCCATCTGGGATTACGACACGCAATCCTATCCACATTTCTTCCCAAGAATAGTGAACAACACGATTGTAGAAAATGAGATTGGTGTTCTAGATGACACGAAAGTATTACCACCGCCATTCAATGGACCATACGATGGAAAAGGAGTCGCCCAATCTGCCATTATCAACAATATCATCCTCTTCAATTCAGATGTCGATTTATCAGGGCCAGATGCAAGCGACGTTAAAAGTTGCGTTTTTGTAACTCAAAACCCTAATAAAATTGTTGGAGGTATCCCACTAACATGGTCTTGGGCAAACACGCTCACGTTACTAAATACCTTTGTCAATTCCCTAGATGGAGACTACCGTTTACTCCCAAGAACGTTAGTTGAAGACATTGGGACTTTAGATCTATTTGTTGATAACGGAAATGAAGTTACACAAGTAAGCCCATGTGGTATGGATATTCTTGACTTTGATGGTGAGGGATATGGAAACGAACGATTGCGATTGGAACTTGACTTAGGTGCAGATGAACGCGATGACATGATTATCGCTGGCTACAAACCTTGGACGACTTCATTTGACCAAACGTACAACACAATGCATATAAACATCGATCCTAAGTTATCAGTCGGAAACATGCTAAACGCTCGTCTTTGGTTTGGTAGAGGCGATGCAAGGTGGAATAAAATACGTGTAGCACCTGGTGCCCGAGCAAAAGGTACTGCAAGGAAGGCTACCACATTAAACTTTGGAAACTTGTGGATACAACGAAATTCACAAATCATTTCACACGCAGTACAAGTCCATGCAAATAGTTGGTTTTCCCTACCAGTTCCATCGGTTTCTGTTCCATGCCACTGGAATGTTCAAAGTCTTTCAAGTGGAAGCACACAGACAACCAACTTGTCGAATTTGCAGTCATTCATTGCACAATAAAGGTTCTCTTAGGGTGGAGTAAATCATACTCCTCAAATAAACAACCCCGCCTCGATGCGGGGTTGTTTTATTACGTTTCATTAACTCTCGGTTACTTTTTTAGTCGTCAAATGGCAAAGGATCATCCGCTTCACCTCGCGCCCAAGCACGGATTTTGGGAAGCAACCTATCTTGGATAAGAATTTTAATACAAGCCGCTACTGGAATTGCTAGTAACATCCCATACGCACCAAGAACACTTCCACCAGCAAGAACCGCAACAAAAATTGTTACTGGATCAAGATTTGTCGCTTTGCCTGCAATAAGTGGGGTCAGCAACCAACCATCAAGTGCTTGCACGATTCCAAATATGAGAGAAGGCCAGAGCAAGATACCCCACCAAGCCATACGCTCTGCTTCAGGAACTCCAAGTTGATTAAGGAAGAGCAATCCTATCGAAACAGGAATTCCTACAAGACCAAGAAAAGGAACTGAACATAATATCCCTACTCCTATGCCAAGTAATATTGCATAAGGAACGCCAACGATTAGCCATCCAATAGCAAGCAATATAGCCATGATGAATGCAATAACAATTCGTCCTCGGACGAACCCAGCTACTGCACTATCCATTTTTTCTAATAATGCAAACGTGTCATTTTTGCCACGATCAGGCACCACCCCTTTTGCGAATTCCAAAACTTTAGGGAACCATAAACTAAAGAAGAAAAAATAAAATGGAATCAAAACAATGAGAATTAAAAAACTAATAACTTGCCCCGCTAGCCCAATCGCAACGCCTCCAGTTGTTTTCGCGAGACTAAACAAATCAGCGCTGTCTGTAGAGACACTATCTTCATCCCCCTTTGTTTTTTCTGAATTCCCTGAAGGTAAGTACGTGAGGGAGTGTCTTACTTCTGTTTGTATATCCTCTGGAACAAATTTTGAGTTAAGTTGTTCTAGTTTGCTTCGCAAGTGACCGTCTTGCACTTCATGAATAAGCGAAGACGTTTGCGAAATAACCAAAGGAATTGTTACAGCAAGAACAACTAGAAAACCAACTGATAAAACAAGAAGTATTCCCGATATGATGGGAATTCTACCAAGTGGAAATTTAGGATTGTTTGCCAAAAATGAGATTAAAGGTTCAAATAAATACGCTAGCAACAAGGCAACAAGTAAGGGAATCGTAATGTCTCGCATGGCATATCCAAGCCAAATACCACACACTACAATCAGTATTAAAAACAAATCGCGCACCCATTGGATTTGCCAAAGGTGTAATTTAGTTACATCGTGTTGCACAAATTGATCAGAATCGCCAGACATCAGCGAATATGCCTTACCGGTTCGAACCCATGCAACTCTCTAACTCTCGTTCGTGGAACGCTTCGTCAAAATGGTAAATTGCTCTAAAGTCCTCCTCAGAATCCTGAGGGCTCGTACGGAGTAATCCCACTTCCACCATCCTAAAAACGATTGATCCAAAATCTTCCGTACGCCTGATCCCCCATTGACAAAGAACAACTTGAGCAAGCATGCCATACCGCTCGATTGCGTAGTCCCTCAATCCCATACACAACTGTTGTCCCGTTACATGCCTATCTAAATCGTCAAGCCCTATGCTATCGAACTCTCTATCAGTGAATATACTTGCTGTATAACTAAGCCCAGCTTGCATGAATCCAAAAGCACCTGGCTTGAAGGGTGTGCCACGGGCGATTGATGCCCAATCAATTTGATTAGTAAGTACTGCTTGGCTCATCGTAAGATGCAATCATATCGGCGTTTTAGACAATTGTGACATACAGACGCCCTTTTTCATCACAAAAAAGGCGATTAAATACCATTCGTTTATATTTTTGCCTCAATCCAAGATGGCATTGCTGTTCCATCAACAATATCAAGGATTGGTTGTTTCCCTATTGATTCAAACGCTAACAACCCCGCAGTTTCTCCTGAATCTAACGTTACTAGATTTTTTTGAAGTCCAAGCCCGATGGCTCCGCTGACAGTACCCATTTTAAGAAGTATCAATGGGTCAGTGTTATCCCTTTTATAAAGGTATCGGATGTCATCAATAACACTGATACGATCGGACGTGTCAAGACACAGCAAAGAGTCAGTGCCTAATGAAACTTCCACACCAGCTTCAATCATCTCAACGTAACGGTGATCTCGATGACCAAAATAATCACTTGCTCTTGGACAGTAGGCAACCGTCATGTTTGAATCTGCGAGCATCTGCAGATGACAATCTTCTAAATAATTAACATGCGCAGCAAGAAAGGGCACATTGTCTGCAATATCAAGTAATGCATCGATTGGATGTTTCCCCCATGGCTTTATGGTTTCGTTCCATACATGTAATTGTTTCAGCACCTCTACAAACTCCCCAGAGTTATCTATCAAAAACTCTATTTCAGCCAACGACTCTGAAAGATGTGTTGAAACTTTCTTTCCACTTTCGAAACTCGCCCGATAGACTTCTGGTCCACATGAATATGGCGCATGTGGCGACACCGCAAAAGCATCTGGAATTGATTGTAAAGATTCAATCGCTGCATCTTGCAATTTCCCGAGTCCGAACAACTCAACATAAGAAACTGACATTAAATCCGATGAATGAACAATTTCAGCAGCCATTAGTGTGCCGGCTATATCTCCAACAATCTTACAGCCCCCGGCCAGTGAAAGTTCAACACCTTTATTGACAGCTTCTTGTATATTCTCCATGTTGATTCGAATTGGCTTGACGACATCCAGTATCCAATCAATAAAGGACTCTTTAGGAGGGACATTGCCAATTCCGCTCAAGTCAAGATGTGAATGTGCATTGACAAAACTTGGTGTTACTACACCGTTAACTTGGGTAATATCGATACCTTCAATCGATCCGATTGATTCAGGAGTTCCAGCCTCCACCAACGTTTCACCCTCCATGAGGATTGCCCCTGGTGACGCAAGAACCCCTCGATAGTCAACAATAGCGTCTGCATAGATAAGATTTCTAGGAATTCTTTGGTTCAATGACGTGTTATCTCCTGTTTGGATTGTTACACTGTAACCGAAGTTGGGACGGATCCCGACACCTTAGCGCCAACAGAGGAGGATCCTACCATGCGCAACACACTACTTTACTCCGCGGGCATACTTACACTCACTGGCATTTCTGCAACAGGTTGCGTTCGACACGATCGTTATGACACAGCTCGAACAACCACACATTCACTTCAAGAGCAACTCTCCGCTACGCAAGTTGAGTACGATTCTGTAACAGAATCTTTAGCAACCCGAGATAGACAACTTGCTCAAGCCGAAGCCAACTTACTTGTGTTACAAAATCAATACGACTTACTTGCAAGTGAACTTGATACCATTGATTCAGAAAACGAAAATCTACTCGCCACAGTTACCGATATTAAATTTGGACCCCTTCCTGCTGGCACACAACAACAACTCGCGGTTCTTGCTGCAACATATCCTGACGACATGTGGTTCAACGCTGAAACTGGCATGATTCGTTTTGGAAGTGACTTTACATTTTCAAGCGGTCGGGCAACTATGAAAAAAAATGCAACCAATCTAATTGGTCGTGTAGCAACAATTTTAAATTCACACGAAGCAAGCAATTTTGAAATAGTTGTGATAGGACACACAGACAACATTCAACCTAAATCGTCAGCAATGCGATATCCAACTAATTGGGAATTATCAACAGCACGAGCTGTAAGTGTTGCAAAAACACTTAGTGAAAGTGGCGTTGATCCTTCCAGATTTGAAATCGCAGGATATGGCGAATACCGACCGCTCGTTACTAACAGACCTAATGGCACTAAAGAAAACCGAAGGGTTGAAATCTATCTTCGCCCAACATCTGAATCTATGGCTTGGGATAGTATGCAAGAAACAGAAGAAACTGCGACTGTTGATACTATGGAAGACCCAATGAAGTAATTTGTAAATCTAGTATGCGTTTGATGCAATTTCACAAACTTACAATAAACCGACCCCTCATCTGGGGTCGGTTTATCTTTTTACTCCCTTGCCTATTTGCGATAAACATGTCATCGCAAAATCTGCAACAACCTAATCCACTCACCCAACCACTTAGTAGGGATTATGCCCGAATTTACAACGTACAAATTCAAGTGCAAAATAAAAAACGGTCAACTGGCTGGCCTCTTCTCCCTACTACTGATTGGTGCACAATCGAATCATTCACTATTACCAATCAACAACATAAACCACTCCAATATCGAGTTGACAAGTTACAAGATGAGAATCAGTTGAAACTACTCGTACAGGATAAGGATTACTTCGTCAATTTCAGTGCACGAACATTTTCCAGCCACTTAAACACCAGCATGGCATGCACAATCCCATGGCCTCAGGAATGGGATGAAACAACTTCGATGTACCTTCATCCATCTCGATATATTCAGTCGGGTGATCCAATCTTCAAGAAAGCAGTTGGGATGAACGGCAATCCACGTTCAGTACCCATTCACATAGCCGCAAAAGTATTAATTCGATATTGTTTGCAAAACATCTCGTCCGATGGTCAATACACAAAAGGAAAAATGAATTCAATCACAGGAATCAACGTCCGAGGTGCGCTTCATGCGGTCCGCGAGGGCACCGGATCTGCAACAGATGTTGTCTGTGTTTGTATTGCTACATTGCGAGCAGCTGGTATTCCTGCAAGGCCAGTAGTTGGAATTACAAATGCGAATATAGTGGGAAACTCAAGAGTGGAGCCACATTACATGGTGTGGGGCGAATACGCTCTTCCAGGTGCTGGCTGGGTGCCATTCGTTCCCAAAAGAATGCGAGGCACTGTTAATAATCTTTCAACAACCGAACCATGGCAGGGTCTTGGCACACTTCAATGGTTAAATAGGCGAATACCGATTGCATATAATTTCAATATGTACGACATTGACCGAGCAATTCAATATTTACAAATGACATTCCTCAGTAGCCTTCAATAGATCAAACATTATGACTTATGACGAAGGACCCAGCCAAGAGGATATTGATCGGTTTTCGCATAATGAGACCGGATATTGCCCCAATTGCAGCGAGGAGATTTGGGATGACACAAACAAATGTCCAAGTTGTGGAGCATGGCTCACTGAAGGGGCTTTACATCAAACTCCAACTACTCGAGCATTTAATAAAAAGTTCTTAATTATTATTGTGATGGTAATTTTACTAGGTTTCTTTTGGGGTCTTAAACGATTCTTCTGATGGTTAATTAGTAACCCCATCCTCTCAGATGGCACAAACGGATTAGAACGTCCGAGAGCATCGCCATTTTTAATGTATTCGTGCCAATAATGCAACAATCAGTGGACTATCGCTCAAGTATGTGCATCCTGTTTGTGTGGACATTGTTACTCCACACTACATACAGAGAATTGACAGAGATAAGAGAGATACAGATGAACGAGCGAAATATTGAAGAGAAAGTGTGCCGCCTGATAGAGCAGTTGCAAACGCTACCAACTGAGCACAGAGAGAAATTGGAAGAATTATGCTGGCATGATTATGAAAAGCGGTCACAAATAGAAGAGTCTGTATCGAAACTACAGGGTTCTTTAGAATACCTGAGGTTGAGTGTTAAATACATGGTATTTGATTTAGAAGCGACTCGTAGGGAGAACGTATATCTCAGGAAATTGGTCGAACAGATTCGTCGAGATAGCACTCGTAAAGACGAAGATAATGGCAACCATTTCTTTGGAAACGAAGGTTCCGATTAATGTACTAATTTTTCAACGGCACGTTTTGCACGTGGCGTTGCTTCAGAAACGATTTTCAGCACTGCTTCATTATCTTCGTACATTTCAGATAATAATGAAGCGAGATGCTTGTTCAATTCATGCGAGTAATGTTTGAAATAAACTTCAAGTTCGGTGCGGTTAAATCTGGAAAGAGGGTCGTCCAAACCCGTCTGCATCATCGCCCACTCCATAAGACCACGTCCACTCATATCGTATTTGAATAGTGCAAGTGTTCTTCTAAGCCGATGTTCCGCTGTATTAAATGGATCTCTGCAGGCCAATGGAATTGCCAGCATAATTTCATTTAACTTTTGTTCAACAGCCTGATTCAACCCTGACCGTTCTAAATCTTCAACCTCTGCAATTGCTGGTCGATTCCCTTTGCGATCACCCGGCATAGAATGTCCTTCATTAAACACTTCAAGTGGAAGCGCATTGCCAACAAATTTCTTTAAGCCAACATTCGCAAAACGAACTGTAACGCGTGTTGACGGTTCTCCATTGATAGGAGTATTTTCTACCTTTATCACAGCTCCACTTCCCCATTCGGGGAACTTAGGATGCGTAACTCGATCACCAAATTCAATAGAAGTCATAGTATGGTTACCTAAAAATAAAACATCGCTTGCGTTACAAGAGTGTATCTATCCAATTGTGCATTTCCAATTGTTGCACCATTCCTTGTGCATGCAACGGTTCCCCCTCTAATTGTAATTGTAGCAGATTAATGACAAAATCAAAGGAAAATTGATGTTTTTTTAATTACTTGATATGCTTTTCTTAGACAACACCTTGAGCCATCATCGCTTCTGCGACCTTCACAAAGCCAGCAATATTTGCTCCATCTACATAGTTTCCTTCGCAGCCAAAATCTTTTGCAGCATCAACGCATTGCGTGTGTATGTTCGTCATGATTTGTCTCAATTTAGTATCCACTTCTTCGCGTGTCCAGAACAATCGTTGACTTGCTTGCGCCATCTCTAATCCTGAAACAGCAACACCACCTGCATTTGCGGCTTTGGCTGGACCATACAAAATACCCGCTTCAACAAATGCATCCTGTGCATCTGCGGTACTTGGCATGTTTGCTCCTTCACTGACAACATACACACCGTTAGCAAGCAAATTTTTCGCATCAACAGCATTGATTTCGTTCTGAGTAGCTGATGGGAATGCGCAATCTGCATCAACTGACCACATCGGATTGTGATCGAACGCATCATCACGGGCATGGAACTCCGCACTTGCAAATTGTTCAGCGTACTCACCAATGCGTCCTCGTCTATTATTTTTCAAATCCATTATCCATGCAAGTTTTTCTGCATCGATGCCATCGCCATCAAATATCCAGCCACTGCTGTCTGAAAGGGTTACCACTTTCCCACCAAGTTGATTAATTTTTTCAACTGTAAATTGAGCGACATTTCCTGACCCAGAAACAAGACAGGTTTTGCCTTCAAAAGTTTCGCCTCGGGTCGCAAGCATGTCCGCTGCAAAGTAAACACAACCATAACCAGTTGCCTCAGGACGAATCAAACTACCGCCCCACTCTAAACCGCGTCCTGTCAATACGCCAACAAAAGTATTTGTGAGTTTTTTGTACTCACCGAACATATATCCAATTTCTCGACCACCTACGCCAATGTCACCAGCAGGCACGTCTGTATCTGGTCCAATATGTCTAAAGAGTTCAGACATAAAAGATTGACAGAATCGCATCACTTCACCGTCACTCTTACCTTTAGGATTAAAATCAGCGCCGCCTTTACCACCGCCCATAGGAAGCGTTGTCAAACTGTTCTTAAAGACCTGCTCAAAACCTAGGAACTTCAAGATGCTCAAGTTCACAGTTGGGTGAAAACGCAAACCGCCCTTGTAAGGACCAATTGCACTGTTAAATTCAATTCGGTACCCACGATTCACTTCTACATCTCCAGCATCATTAACCCAAGGCACTCTAAATTGAAATGCTCGTTCTGGCTCGACGATTCGGCTAAGTATGTTCCCCTTCATGTACTGTGGTCGTCGATCCATCACAACTTCAAGTGAAGAGACGACTTCATGAACTGCTTGCAAGAATTCTGGCTCATGTGGGTTTCGAGCGATGACGCTCCCCATAAAGTCCTGGATGAATTGGGTATCTGTGCTTGATGAGGTACAGCAAGTTGTGGTCATTTTGAAGTTTCCAAGTTTCTAGTGTGGTGAAGATTACTTAATCTGAAACAAAGATGGTACCCTGTTTACTATTGAAATGGAACATCAAAATCAATCAAATTTAGTGCCAGATACCCTACTCCCATTGAGGGCTCAAATAGACGAAATCGATCATCAAATCCTCGATCTCCTGCGCCAACGCAACGATGTTGTGGAGAAAGTCGCAGAAGTTAAAAAAAATACAGGTTTTGGGATTCGTGATTTTGTTCGAGAGAAAGACCTACTCTCTGACCGAGCACAACGCGCAGAAAAAGCTGGTTTGCGAAGAGAGGTTATCGAGAGTTTATTTCGAGTCATTTTGTGGGCTAGCCGCGACCGGCAAGCATCACTTGGGGCAGAAATTCCTCTCGAAATGGAGTCAAAAAAAGTTACAATTATTGGCGGAAACGGCGGCATGGGGCAACTCTTTGCAACGCTCTTTGCTGACTTTGGGCACAAAGTTCTCATTTCTGACCTCGATACAGATAGCACAAATATTGAGATTGCGAGCAAGGCAGATGTTGTGGTCTTTGCAGTACCCATTGCAAACACACTTGATGTTATCAAGGAATGTGCTCCCCACTGCAATAAAGACGCCCTTCTTATCGACATCACCTCAACAAAACAAGCTCCACTTTCAACCATGCTCGAAGAATTTGAAGGCAGCGTCATCGGCACACATCCTCTGTTTGGACCAAGTGTTCACTCCTTGCAAGGGCAACGCATCGCAATTGTGAATGGGAGAGATACAGCAAATTGGCACGACTGGCTTTGCACGATGCTACATGCTCGTGGACTTTCTATTCTTGAAACAACTGCAGAGGAACACGACCGAGCAATGAGCATCGTGCAAGTACTTACACACCAAACAACTGAAGTGCTTGGAAGAACAATCCAACAACTCGATGTCGATGTACGAAGAACTCTTGAATTCACTTCCCCGATTTATCTGATGGAACTTTTAATGGCCGCGAGGCACTTCGCCCAATCGGCTGATTTATATGCTTCCATTCAAATGAATAACCCAGAGACGGAACGTATCCTACACGCCCTTCAAAACGCTGGAGATGAACTTCGAGAAATTGTGCTCAACAAAGACACTGATAAGTTCCGAGAAATGTTTGCTCAAGTGCACGACCACTTTGGCGATTTCTCTGAACAAGCCCTAGAACAATCAAGTTTCTTAATCGACCGCCTCGTCGAACGCGGCTGAATCCAGAAGAGAAGAGAAGAGAAGAATAGCCGCGAAGACGCGGAGACGCGGAGGAATACATTTTGGTTTATACAATTGGGTATTGTGCAAAACGACTTCTGTGCACAAAGCCATTCCAACAAAAACTCATTTTCTTATCTCCGTGCCTTCGCGCCTCCGCGGCCAAAAAAAGATTACTGTGAAATCGATACATTGCAGAAGAGAAGAATAGCCGCGAAGACGCGGAGACGCGGAGGAATACATTTTGGTTT
>CAYZEX010000037.1:0-10957 GCA_964477675.1 uncultured Isosphaeraceae bacterium | reverse complement strand
GAGGGAAATACTCTTTTGCGTATGCGACTGTTTCTTCTATTTTGGTCGAGTATTGAGGATGATCTGCAGAAAAAGGCGCGGGTTCCCCAAATTCAAAAGTGTCAAGCACGAGATTGCCATCTTCAGCGGTATGAATTTTTGCAGCTCGTAAAGTTTGGTCCCACGGCAATACTTCCATGATTTCAGCCAAGACTCCTGGGTAATCGCGTGGTCGCATAAACGTCCACTCAGAAGCGTCATCGGTACGCAAGGTAATCTCAATTGGTCGCCCAGAAGCTTTTTCTGCAATAATCGCTCTCAGATGGGCAAGTTGAGTCGCTTCATCTGTATCTTGAAAGTACATCAAGGGCATTTGCTCGAGAAACCAAGGCACAGTTTCTTGAGCGGTTAATCGAATGCTATCAGTCACTTTATCGATTATTGGGCGAGGATCCTGCGGTTTGCTACCTGTGGGTTGTTTTGATTGGGTTGCCATTTGCGTATTAGAACCGTTTGAGGTCATCTATTCAATACGCATTGATTTCGATTTCCGAATATCGTGCACACTTTTAGCAGAATGAGAATAATGTGAGCAAAGCAATAGCAATAGGTAATTTTGATGCTGTCCATCGAGGGCACGTTGGTTTGGTAGAAGTTGCACGTGAAGCGGTTGGTAGCGATGGTATCGTGGAAATTTGGAGTTTTGATCCTAGCCCAGTCTCTGTGCTGAAGCCAAGCGTGCACATCGAACGTGTCACGACCTTTTCCCACCGTAGGCAGTTATTGCTCGGAGCAGGAGCAGATGCAGTGCTTCAAGTTGAACCGACCTCCGAATTGCTTTCACTTGAACCAGAAGAGTATATTGCTCGCATTACAGCCGAATCTTCTCAATCGTGCATTGTTGAGGGTGAGGGGTTTCGGTTTGGTCACAATCGAAAGGGTACTATTGAAACACTCAAGACTCTTGGCGAGAAGTACCAGTATGAAACAATCGAAGTGCCACCGGTCTTTGTCACGCTAGGGGATGGTGAGCGGATAAAAGCGAGTAGTTCTATGGTACGAAAGTTGCTTAATGAGGGGCGTATGAAAGATGTACGTTGTATGCTCGGAAGATGCTACGAACTTACAGGCAAAGTTGTGCAGGGCGACCATATAGGGCGGAAGTTAGGTATTCCAACTGCGAATTTAGGAGACGTTGAAACAATGATGCCAAAAGAAGGCATTTATGCTGGAACGGCAACTATCGATGGTCTTAAATATATTGCTGCCATCAGTATTGGAACAAAGCCGACCTTTGGTGAGAACAAAAAGGTGTGCGAAGTACATCTAATTGGATTTGATGGTGAAATTGGTTTGTACGATTGGCCATTGAGCGTTACTATCTCGTCTTGGATACGAGAACAAATAACATTTGACTCAGTCGAAGCACTTACAATTGCAATTAGGAATGATATACAAGTTGCAATCCAACACATAGAAAGCAGAGTATGACCTCACAAATTGGCGTGTACGAATCGACAGCGAGTTACACTGAACTTGCAGTCCGGATTCAAGAAGCGAACTATATTATTGTTACAACTCATCGGAAACCTGATGGCGATGCAATGGGATCTGTCATTGGACTTTGTCGTGGTTTGGAAAGTATTGGCAAAAGGGTTGAGAATATATTTATAGGTCCGGTTGAACATGGTTTATTACTTGCAGCAGGAGAAACACAAATACGCGTGTTGCAAGAGGATGGTCTTCCTACTGAAGAACCTGACCTCATTATCGTTGCTGATACAGGGGCTTGGTCTCAGTTAGAATCGCTTGAGCCATGGCTTAGAGAACGTGGAGAGCGTGTCGTTGGCTTAGACCATCATACAAATGGAGATGATGTGGCTTCTGAACGAGTGGTAGATATTACAGCAGCCGCATGCACGCAAGTTGTGATGGCGTTATTTGAAGAGATGAATATTGGTCTTGGTAATGGAAGAAACTCAGTTGCCGAGGCTCTATTCATTGGTTTGGGAACAGACACTGGATGGTTCAGATTCTCCAACGCAGATGCACGTTGTTTTGCTGACGCATCAAAATTGTTAGAGCACGACATTGATCGTTACCAGTTATACCGAACATTGGAAGAAACTGCCAGACCTGCAAGAATGGAATTATTACAACGGATGCTTGCTAGCGTTGAATATGTTGGGTCTGTTGCAATCATGATGCTTCGAAGCAGAGATTTTCAAGAAACGAATGGTTCAAGTACCGACATAGTTGGGCTTGTCAATACGCCCATGGTTCTGGAGAACATTCAAGCGTCAGTATTATTGACAGACACAGATCCAACTGTAACTAAAATGAGTTTTCGATCTAAACCAGCATTGCCAACAGATTCAAATTCATTGATTGATGTCAATAAACTTGCAGGCAATTTTGGCGGTGGTGGCCATGTCCACGCAGCAGGAGCTCGAGTTTTTGACCCATTGGAAGAGGTAAGGGCAAGGTTGATTGCTTTACTTCAGGCATAAATGCCTTTCCAACCCGAATAACTCGCGTACAATTCAGAGTAGTTACGAACTATGGATAAGATTCATCACATCGTGAATAGAGCGAGATTGAGGATGCAACTCAATTCAGTTCTTCTCAAGAGTTCTCAAATTGTTTTGATGACCATGTGTGTTTTATTGTTACTTGCAATTGTTGATCGTGTTGGAACATTTCGATTTGTTCCTTGGGAATTAGTTTGGATATTTTCAGGTTTTGTTGTATTTGCATCGTTCCTTACCCTTTGGACTCGTTCATCTTTATCAGTAATTGAAGTTGCGAGTGAACTTGATCAAAGAGCGCAACTTCATGATCGCGTTGCATCTGCAATTACCTGCGAACAGTCAGGTCAACCTTTTTGCAAAGCTACAGTTGAAGATGCAGTTGCAGTTGTAGATTCTAAAAAGATACAGTCAAGAGTAGCCGAATTTTTTCCAATTGCAATTCCTCAAAAATTCAATTGGATTGCTCTTGCAGCGTTCTTTACAGCATTGATATTGTGGACGCCTCAATGGGGTTGGTGGAACGGTGATGATGAACCAACCCCGATGATTAGCCCGTTTGTCTCAAATGAAAACATCGAAACTTCAATTGATGCAGTACTTGATGAATTGAAGAGCGACGAATTGTTAAGTGAATCATTAGAAAAAGAAATGTCCGAACTTGCTTCTACAAATGTACAAGAATCAATTGATACCGAAACATTACGCCGTGATGCTCTGAAAAAAATTACTGATGTCCAAAAGCGACTTGAGGAGTTGATGAAGGACGAGAATGCCTTGGCGTATGAAGAAATGCTTCGGCGGATGCAGGCACTGAAGTTGCCGAAAAACTCAAGTACACAGCCAATGGTTGCGAATATGAAAAGCGGCAATTTTGATCAGGCAAAAAAAGAATTTGAAAAACTCCAACAAAAACTGGAATCTTCTGAACTGAGTAAGGAAGAACGGCAGGAGCTTGCAAATGCAATGGAGGATCTTGCAAAACAACTACAAAAACTCTCTAAGGCAAATGACTCGCTTAGTTCAGCGTTAGCAGCGGCTGGATTAAATAGTAATCTTGCAAATAATCCTGATGCAGCAATGAAGGCAATTCAGAACGCTAAGGATTTAACAGAAGAACAGAAGAAGCAGTTGCTGAAACTCCTTAAAGCACAACAAGCAGCATCAAAAATGTGCAAGAATATGGGAAAGGCGTGTAAAAATTGTGCTGGAGGCAAAAAGGGAAACGGCGTGCTGGGTGAACTCGCAAAATTATCTGCAATGTCAAAGTTCAAAACAAAAGCTCAAATCGCAAAGAGTGCCTGCCAGAAAGCTGCTGCTGGAATGTGTGCAACTGGGGGCAAGGGGCAGGGGAATGGTGGCTCGAACGCCACTGAAAAAAATGATACTACCCTAGTAGCGGAACGAACACCTGTGCAAACACTGGAGGGAACGATTATCGCACGACAATTGTTTGAAGGTGGTTTGTTAACTACTGGCGAATCAACTGCTGCAGTTCAAGAAATAATTGCTTCAGGGCAACGAGATGCTGAGCAGGCAATTATTGATGAAGAAGTGCCACAAAGATACCACGATCTTCTGCGTCATTATTTTGGACAATTAGAAAATCTTACGGAGCCATCAAGTGAAGATGACACCGAGACTAGCGAGTAGTTGTTTATCTCTAATTGTATTGTGTCACTGCAATGTTCAAGACAACAATCATAAGACATTGACAGTATATGTTTCTGCAGATGAACAAATCGCAAGGAAAGTGTTTACTGCATTTACTGATAAGACGGGTATTGATGTTGCTTGGGTTGGTGATACCGAATCTTCTAAAAATACTTCGCTTGTGCAACGATTAATTAGAGAAAAAGATAGACCTGTAGCAGACGTTTTTTGGTCTTCTGAAATTCTAGGGACATTGCAACTTGCACAAAAAAAGGTTTTAACACCCTGTCTAGTTACTGCATTGGAACATTGGCCAGAACAATATCGAGATTCTTCTTACACATGGTATGGATTTTCTCCTCGAGCTCGAGTTATTGCTTTTGACCCAAATAAAACCAGCAAAGAATCGTTGCCTAAGTTTTGGTGGGAATATAGTAATGCTGCAATGGCAGACCCACGCTTTGGAACAACAAGTACGCATGTCGCTGTAATGGCAATGTTTCCAAAGAAGAGTAGTGCGTTGTTTGGTGCTATGCAAAGGAAACCAATGATTGGTGGTAATTCCGCCACCGTACAAGCCGTAATCGATGGTGTTGTTCCATTCGCAATGACAGATAGCGATGATGTACATGCAGCAATTGAACGTGGTGCATCAGTAGATATGTTTATGCCGAGGCATCACGAGGACGTTGGTGGAGGAACATTATTAATTCCAAATACGGTAGGAATAGTGCAAGGAAGTAAAAAGATTGAACTTGCAGAGAGCTTTGTAACGTTTTTACTGAGTGAGGAAGTTGCGATACTCCTTGCATCATCAACATCGCATAACATTCCAATTCAGCCAACAGTTGCAAAGCTATTTCCAGAATTAGTGGTTGAAGACCCGCTCGTTATCGATTTTTATGAAGCGTTGGCGATACAGGAAGAGCAGATTGCTGCAGTTATGGACGTGATGACAAAGTGAGAAGAACAGGCGTTTTTCTTCAATTGCTTGCAATCGTGATTCTGATTGTCATCGTTATCTTTCCTATTTGCATGGCGCCGTTCGTATCACAGAAAACATCATCAACAGTTTCGTTACCTCTACTCGGTCCTGTCGTACTTCAAACTATTTATTGGTCGCTGAGTGTCGGGATACTTTCAACAACAGTCGGATGGTTTGTTGGGCTTAGGATTGCAACTCTACGAAGCAAGAGTTACGCAAGAATCGTCATTGCTTTGATGATGTCCCTAGCAATTCCAGCGTACGCAATCTACTACGCATGGTGGCAATCTTGGCCTGCTGGAACTTGGGTGCATGAGATTGTTGTTAAACGAGAACTATTACCAACGGCAATGCAGGCTTGCCTATTAGCTGCTTTGGTTGGATGGTCGTGGCCAATTCCCGCCCTAGTTGTTGCGATGGCAAGAAGGACAGGCAATAGTATTCAATTACTTCATCAGCTCGATCATCCACCATTACTGCAAAGGATTCTTCACCGTCTTAAAGAAGATAGGACCGTGCTACTCGCATCAATTATTTTGGTTGCAGTTATTACTTCAGCAAACACAACTTGTTTCGACTTAGCCCAAGTGCCAACTATTGGTAATGAACTTCGAGCACTTCTAGCTACGGGGGGTTCTGTTTTACAAGTTCCTTGGTTGTTACTCTTTGGCTTGCTTGCTGCATTGCTTGGTTCTTTCTTGGTTTTGCGTGTGCAAAAAGTTGGTCAACGTATTACTTTAAGGCAAACTAAATCCACACTGCCGGTTCTTATTGTTTGGTTGCTGCTAACAGGTTTGCCGTTAGCAATGAGTGCGATAAGTTCTCTCTTTGGAGATGGTTTTCAACTTTGGTCACAGTACAAAGGAGATTTATTCGTAAGTGCGACTATTGCATTTTTTGTTGGATTGATATCTGCTTTGATTGTGATTACAACGATGTCACTTTATGCAACAACATCTAGAAAAGTTATGTTTCTTGGTAATACAGTAGTTCTGCTCTGGCTTGGTTTTGCATGCCTTCCTGCTGGGATTGTTGCATCTGCTGTAGGAAATGCTTGGCATTTTGCGAATATTGGCTTTGTTGAGAGAGGAATATTTATTCTTGTTTTTGGTTTGGTTGCACGCATCGGTTTTGTCGGAGCTCTTGCTGGGCGATGGGTTGCTTCTTGCCCAAGGGTTAGGATACTCCATAGTCTTGATAAACCAAACTCAATATTTTTGATGTTGCGATCGAACGGCCCTAGATTAATCCAGGGGATCGTTATTGCAATAGCAATTTCAATTGCAATGGCATTCGGAGAAGTTGCACTAACAACCCAGCTTGCACCACCATCTTCATCTCAGCCAATTTCTATCGCGCTGCTTCACGCTATGCACTATCAACGACCACAGATCGTTACTTCTGCATTGTTTTTGATTATTTCAATCGCTGCCTTGGGCTGGATAGTTCTGTTTGTTTGCAATCGAAAAGTTATTGTTTCCATAGTTCTTTGTTGTGTATGCATCTCTTGCCAAACCGAAGAACTAAGCCCAATTCAATCGGTTATTCAAATTGGAAGTGTTGGGCAAACAGATGGCCATTTTTTAACGCCCCGAGCAATAGATGCAAATAAAGAGGTCTTAGTTGTTATAGATAAGAGCGGGCGTCTTCAACGTTTTACACCTGAGGGAGTATTTCTTTCTTCGTGGGATTTGGATCTTTCTGGAACTGGATTCCCTACAGGGGTATCTATTGATGCAGATGGAAATATTTGGATAGCCGATACACATCAGCATAGAGTGTTGGTTCTTGATCAATTTGGTAATGAGATTCTTACAATTGGTGAGTATGGAACTGGGCAGGGGCAATTCCTTTATCCAACAGATATTGCATTTGGTTTGCAAGGCGAGGTCTTTGTTTCTGAGTACGGGGGAAACGATCGAATTTCTGTATTCGACACGAAAGGAACCTTCCTACGATCTATTGGAGAATTTGGGGAGGGTCGAACTGGGTTTAGAAGGCCGCAATCAATGGTTGTAGACCCGAACACCGGCAACATATATGTTTCAGATTCCGGTAATCATCGAATTGTTGTTTTACATCCAGATGGAGAGGTGATTGATTGCATTGCAGAAGTTGGGCGAGGGGAATCGGAATTGCTCTATCCGTACAGTATTTTGATGGACAGTGCACAGACACTTCTTATTTGTGAATATGGTAATAATCGTTTACAACGGTTTACACTTGATGGCGATTCGATTGGAACATGGGGAAGTGCTGGTAGCGATGTTGGCTTGCTTCGAACTCCTTGGTGTATAGCAAAAACTAGAAATGGAATCGTCATTGCTGATACAGGTAACCACCGTCTTCAAGTATTGCCAGATATGATGGGTAATCAATGATGCTCATAATACAGTTTGATCGACCTGGCTGGCTTCTGTTACTTGTGCTTGTTGTACCTGTAATCGTTTTTGCTTGGAGTGGACTGACACGCAGGGGAGCGAGAGGTCGAGCAATTGCATCGACTTTTACACGCTGCATAGTTGTCGGATTGTTGGCGGTTGCAATCGCAAGACCTGTTTGGGAACAAGTTGGAAAGGGGGTATCACTAATAACTGTTTTAGACAGAAGCAAATCCATCCCAAAACAATTGCAAAGCCAAACTGTGGAAGCTCTTTATAAATGGACTTCTCCAGAAAGAAGAGGTAATGATGACCGGTTAGCAGTAATTAGTGTAGGTAGAGAAGCCTCGATTGGTTCAATGCCAGACAACCTTACAGTGTTTGAACCAGCACCAAACGATCCTGATGGAAGTGCAACAAATTTGTCTAAAGGTGTTCAGATGGCAATTGCCCTGATGCCTCGCGACACCGCATCAAGAATATTAGTTGTATCTGATGGAAATGAAACGGATGGACAAGTTCTTTCAGTTGCTTCGCAAGCAAAAGCGAGCGGTATTCCAATTGATGTTTTACCACTTATATATAACCATGCAAAAGAAGTGATGATTGAAAAAGTAATTGCACCCTCACAAGCAAGGAATGGTCAATCAGTACCCGTCCGAGTTATTTTGAGGAGCATTGGTGAATCAAGAGGGACACTTCACTTGTTGCGAAACGGAGTAGCGTTGGATATTACACCTGATTCAGATGGCAAAGGAGTTCCACTCGTATTGCAATCAGGTGTAAATGCTCTGATGTTTGATATTCCAATCCAGTCAAATGGTCCACAAAAGTTTGAAGCGATGTGGGTTGCTGATGCAGGAGAGGATACTATTTCAGCAAATAACACAGGTATTGCTGTGTCATTTGTTACTAAGGGTGGTGCAATATTACTGGTCACGCAAAACGAATCAAACACAACGCATCTACAAAACATTCTTACGTCTGCAGGGTTGACTGTGAAAGTCTGTTCTCCTGAAGAAGTGCCACGGGATAGTATTGGGTTTTCTGCATTTGATGTTGTAATACTTGCGGATATTCCAAGATGGGCGATTGATGATCTTCAAGAAAAACATTTGCATTCATTTGTGCATGATGTCGGTGGTGGGTTGATTTGTAGCGGCGGGCCAAATGCATTTGGCGCGGGAGGTTGGATTGGTTCTCTATTAGAGCAAGCAATGCCGATTAAGTGTGAACCGCCACAAACAAGGCAACTTCCTCGCGGTGCTCTTGCACTCATAATGCACTCCTGCGAAATGCCACACGGGAATTATTGGGGGCAACGGATGGCAAGTGCAGCGGTTGAATCGTTAAGTGAACTTGATTACATAGGTATTATTGAATATGACTGGGATGGTGGGTCGGGTACTTTAAACAATTCTGGTTGGACATTGCCAATGCAACTTGCTGGCGATAAAACTAGAGCGATTGACGCCATTAACAGTTTGGTATTTGGTGACATGCAAGATTTTGGGTCTCCTATGAAGATTGCGCTTGATGGTCTTAACGGAGTGGATGCGGCACAACGACACGTTATCATCATCAGCGATGGTGACCCGATTGGTCCATCACAAGAACTTCTTTCTGAATTTCTAGTGGCTGGTGTTACAGTGTCTACTGTCATGGTTGGTGGGCATGGTTCACCAATGGATAATCAGAAGATGAAAGGGATAGCGACTGTTACAGGGGGCCGGTTTTATTTTGTTGACGATCCAGAAAAATTGCCCTCTATTTTTATTAAGGAAGCACAACTGAACTCTCGGTCACTTCTCCAAGAAGGTGGTGAGTGGGATGTTTCTATTGTTCCAAGTGGTATTGGTCCTGTACATGGGATCAAAGGAATTCCGCAAGTTGGCGGGTATGTTGTAGCGGGACTTAAGGGAGGATTTACACAAGTCCCATGGATTATTCCAGTCAGCGATGGCGATGACCCATTGCTTGCATGGTGGCACTATGGCCTTGGAAAATCAATTGCTTTTATGACTGATTTAGGGAACAGGTGGGCGACCAAATGGCCGGGCTGGGCAGAGTATCCTGAGTTTTGGGAGGCGTGTGTTCGCTGGTCTATGCGTGGATCGTCGCCACCAAATATGACCGTATCTTCCAAAGTTGAAGGCAATCGAGGCATTGTAGATGTGGAAGCCCTTGATGCAAATAACCGTCTGATGAACTTTATGCAATCGAAAGTAGTTGTTATTAACCCAAGTGGAGATGCGACTCCAATTACTTTACAACAAACAGGTCCTGGTAGATACCATGCAGAGTTTGATGCGGTCGATACAGGAGCGTGGCTTGTGAATATTGCATTCCAAGACGCAAATGGTGAAATGACTGGCCGAATACCCACGGCAGTTACGGTGCCGTATGCATACGAATACGCTTCTACAACACATAATGCTTCACTTCTCAATCAACTCGCATCGCAAACAGGCGGAAGAGTATTATCTTTTGATGACATGGAGTTTGTAGATTTGTTTGATGATGCCACAATTAAACAACCCGTAAGTCCACAATCAGTTTGGGATTTGCTTGCAATAATTGCTGCGAGTATGTTGGTTTTAGATGTTGCAATACGTCGGTTGTGGATAGATAAAAAAGGCATGCAGTCGATGCTTTCTCCAGTTAGCAAAGTGTCAACAAGTTCTGTAGAAGCATTACGTAGAGTGCACAAGCCAGTAAAACAAACTCGGCAAACTACTGAAGAAGATGACCAGATACCCGTAGAAAAAGTGAAACATAAGAAGGTTCAAAAAGATTCAATTCAGAATGCAGAGAATCGAGATGATAATCTTGGACAGTTGCTTAAGAAAAAACGTGAGCGAGATAACCCAGAGGATAACGAATGAAGTTTTCTTCTGACAATTTGCCTAGAGATGTTGAGTCCTCACAGGACGTACGAATTGGCTGTGAAATTATCAGGGATAGTTTTGCAAAGTTACGTGACGAAATAGGACAAGTTGTTGTTGGACAACAGAGAATTGTTGACCTAGTGCTCGTCTCTATTTTTGCTAACGGTCATGTTCTTCTTGAGGGTCCGCCTGGGTTGGGTAAAACATTGTTAGTAAGGACACTTGGCGAAGTCCTTCATCTTTCTACCGCCCGTATTCAATGTACAGCAGATTTGATGCCCGCTGATATAGTTGGAACAACTATTGTCGATCAAGATGATAGTTCAAAGGTAAGGCAGTTCACATTCCGTAAAGGTCCTGTATTTAATAATCTTTTGCTTGCTGATGAGATAAATCGTGCGACCCCAAAATGCCAGTCTGCACTCCTTGAGTCAATGCAGGAACGCTCTGTGTCAATTGATGGGATTACACGTGCCTTGCCTACTCCTTTCTTTGTTCTCGCTACCCAAAACCCTATCGAGCAAGAAGGAACCTATCCGTTGC
>CAYZEX010000036.1:0-11030 GCA_964477675.1 uncultured Isosphaeraceae bacterium | reverse complement strand
ATCGAGTAATGCCTCGTTGGGATTACGCGTTAACATGTTCCCCGCAACAATCACAGCGTTTCTACGCATCATTCCCAACTTTGCCCGTTTCATCGCTGAACCCCCTAGGAAATTAACCCTTCTAGCGTTTTCATCCCAACGAAGCACCTCAAGAACATCGAGAGATGGAACCACTTGGTCATAATCGCTGTGCAATTCCGCTTTAGTTCCCCTACTTGTCAATTGATTATGTGGACAAACCTCTTGGCAAATATCGCACCCAAATAACCATTCGCCAATGCCTGAAAAAAATTCTGGAGCAATTTCAGAACGATGTTCAATCGTGAGATAACTTATACATTTGCTTCCATCAACACTCCATGGTGTTATTGCATCAGTCGGGCAAGCGTCGATACATGCTGTACAAGTCGCACATGGATCATGTTGTTGTTTTGTGCTTGATTCTATGTCCACCGTTGTCACAATCACACCAATAAATAACCAACTTCCAATCCCCTGTTCAATTAGAAGTGTATGTTTTCCAATTGCTCCTATCCCAGATCGTTCTGCAAACTCGCGTTCGAGTACCGGAGCAGTATCGACACAACCGCGGAACCGTTCTTCTGTGAACTGTGATTGCAACACATCACACACTTTGTGAATCCGCTGTTTCATCACCTTGTGGTAATCCTTTCCCCTCGCATAACGGGCTACTCGCCCGTGACCCACTGCCAAGGGCGGTTCATCTAGAATTCCATAACGATCAACAACCACAATGACTGATTTCGCCCCATCGAGCAGTTGCCTTGGATCAAGACGAACTTCAACGTTGCGGTTCATCCAATCCATTTCGCCATGCTTACCATCTGCCAGCCATTTTGTTAAAGATGAAGCGTGGTTGGATTTCTGCGCTTTTGTAATTCCAGCCAATGCAAACCCATGGGTCAAGCAAAGTTCAATTATCTCTTGAGACGAAAGCTGTTCCATTAAAACTCTGGGGAATTATTAGGAGGAACAATTTCAAGGTTCGCATACTCAAGCACAAGATGCTTTACACCACTTCGAAATTGGATGGTTATTGTTGAGCCACGAGACCGACGGATAACACGTTGTACTTTCCCAACACCAAAACGCTTGTGGCGTACAACAACCCCTACTGTTACTTCTTCTGTTTCACTTGGAATAGGGTCCGGAACATCCCATGGATCAGGAGCCATTTGTTTGTGTTGTTGAGTAACTCCAGATATTTCCCGAATAAAACGGCTTTCAATAGTGCGGTTGCCCATTCCCCTCTGCGTCCTTCTTCTTGCGGTTGAAAGCATAAGATGTTTTCTTGCACGAGTAATCCCTACATAACATAACCTTCGTTCCTCTTCCATTTGCGTAGCGTCATGAATAGACCTTTCATGTGGCAACAACCCGTCCTCTAAACCGGCAATTGCGATGAAGTCAAACTCAAGACCTTTTGATGCATGCAATGTCATCAATGTTACCGCACCATTTTTTGGGTCAACAATATCTGCATCACTAACCAATGCAACATGTTCTAAAAATGCAAACAACAACTCAAGCGGTGAAGATGCCGGTTCGTCTTGCTGCTGTGCTTCGTAACGCTCTTCAAATTCTGAAGCTGCTGAAACCAATTCTTCCAAGTTTTGTAAACGATCATAATCTTCTTCCGCTGAAGTTTTTGAATATAACTCTTCCAGACCAGATTCTCGAATAACTCGCTCCACAAGATCTGCTAGTGAAGCAGCGGCTGTCAAACTCTCTTCACAACGGCTATCTTCTCTCCATTTACTCCATGTCTCAAAGAATTTCTGCATCGCATTCACTGCACGGGCAGTAAAACCCTGCTCTTTTGTCGCGTTTGACGTCGCTTCAAGTAGCGATATACCCTGTGAATATGCAATCTGTTCTAGTCGAGAAATCGAGGTGCTTCCTATGCCGCGAGTTGGCGTGTTTATAACCCGGATAAAAGCAACGTTGTCTCTTGGATTAACTAACAAACGCATATACGACAGAGCATGTTTAATTTCTTTTCGTTCATAGAATGCCGTACCCCTAGCTACTACGTATGGAATACCTTCGTTCCTAAAAGCATCTTCAAGCACACGACTTAACGCATTAACTCGATACAGCACTGCCATTTCTTTTAATGGAACTCCAGCATCTTGTAGTTGTTTGACTTCGGCTACGATTGATTCTGCTTCTTCATGTTCACTTTCGACAGAAATAATGCTTGGCTGACATCCTTCTTCAAGTTCCGTGAATAACTCTTTGTCTTTACGCAATACATTATTTGCTATAAGAGCTGCCGCAACTTTTACGATACTACCGGTGCTTCGAAAGTTTTGACCGAGCGGAATTACTGTGCTCTCACCATAATGTTCTTCAAAATTGAGGATATTAGAAATATCTGCTCCACGCCAAGCATATATGGACTGGTCTGGATCACCAACGACACATATATTCCTGTGGTTTGAAGCAATTTTGTTTGCAATTACAAATTGAGTCTGATTTGTATCTTGATACTCATCAATCATGACATATTGATACCGACTTTCCAAATGTTGGCGAACCTCTTCATCGGTATCAAGCAATCGCGCTGTGTGTAAAAGTAAATCATCAAAATCAACAGCGTTGTTACTGCGAAGAATGTTGTCATATTCCCTATACAATTTTGCAATTGAGTTGGTATAAAAATCAGATGCTTCTTGTTCAAACGTATCAACATCCATTAACTTGTTCTTTGCTGCACTTATTGATGCAAGAACAGATGCGGGCCTCCAATTTGAATCACTTAACTCGGCTGCTTTTATTGCAGCTTTCATTGCGTTTCTCTGATCAGCCGTATCATAAATTGTAAATGATGTCGTACCAATGACACGGTCACCCCATTGCCGTAACACTCTTGCGCAGAACGCATGGAACGTTGAAACAGTTAAACCCTGTGTCTGCAATTCATCTTCTTCAAGTAAAACTTGCACACGATTGCGCATCTCTTGGGCTGCTTTATTTGTAAACGTTAAAGCAAGAATGCTCCAAGGTGAAACTCCATTCCCTATTAAGGTAGCAATACGCTTTGTTACAACGGTCGTTTTCCCAGAACCCGGACCCGCCAAGACCAATAATGGCCCATTTCTATGCGAAACTGCTTTTTGCTGTGGTTTCGTTAGCGAAGTTGTTTTTGCTTCCATGCTCATCATCCATGCAGTGTAGTGGTTCGTTCTGTGTACTCTTTAAAAAACCTCTTTTTTCGCTAAAAAACAATACATCGACGTCCACAACTAGGGTGATAACAGCATATCCACACACAACATTGAATAAACCCGTGTTCTAAGTGCCGATAATAACCCAATTTATGATTTTTTTAAAAGAGACCCAAGATTTTGTGGTCTGAGGCATTGCAGACCCAAGATGTGGTAGTACGATAAGCACTTATGGAAGACCCTAGAACTGCTCGTCAATAGTCCCCAAAAAACGAGCAAAATGCAGGCAAAACCATAGTTATTTTCGTTTTTACCGTAAAAACGACTGTTTTTGGATTCTGTGGTGCAGATGGGTAACGAGGTGAGTAGATGGCATTGCTTTGCGACAAACAAATAAAAGAAATGATTACAATCGAACCGTTTGAACAGAACGAAAGTCGATCAGGAAAAGTTTCATACGGCGTTTCAAGTTATGGGTACGACGTACGAGTTGGTACAAAGTTTAAAATTTTTACGAACGCTACTTCTGGCGGTGTCGCTGTTATAGATCCTAAAAAATTTACTGATGATTTGTTCGTTAGCGTTGACACTGATGAAACAAATAACGACCACATCATCATTCCTCCTAATAGTTTTGTACTTTGCGAAACTGTTGAGATATTTGAAATGCCACGCGATGTGTTAGCTATTTGTGTGGGAAAAAGCACATACGCACGATGTGGTTTAATCGTGAACGTCACTCCAATTGAACCGCAGTGGCGTGGAAAAATAACGTTGGAGATTAGTAACACTACTCCCCTGCCAGCAAAAATTTATGCCAACGAGGGAATTGCTCAACTCATTTTTTTACAGGCCTCCCGAGTGTGTGAGGTGAGTTATGCAGATAAAAATGGTAAGTATCAGGATCAAGAAGGATTAACTCTTCCGATGGTGGACACCTAAAAGAAATAACAAAGACCGAAAGAAACGCACCGCGAAGTAAAAAATTTTAAGAGCACGGAAGCAACAAGATAACGATGAAAATAACAAGAAGATTTACAACTACAAATGAGAATGTCTGGAAATCGGTTGAATGGGAAACTCGCTCAACCAAAATTGCAAACGCAGATGGCTCAGTTGTTTTTGAGATGAACGATGCACAGATTCCCTCCTCGTGGAGCCAACTCGCAACGGACATCATGGTAAGCAAGTACTTCCGTAAGGCTGGCGTGCCCCAATACAATGAAGATGGCACACCCGAATTAGATGAAACAGGAAAGGCCGTCACGGGACCAGAACGTTCTGCCCGTCAAGTTATTCACCGCCTCGTTGGCTGCTGGAGAAGTTGGGGAGAGTCGCACGGGTACTTTGACACTCCTGAAGACGCTGAAGCGTTCTACGATGAATTAAGTTGGATGATGTTGCACCAAGTTAGTGCACCCAATAGCCCGCAATGGTTCAATACCGGTCTCAATTGGGCGTATGGTATTTCAGGACCTGCTCAGGGTCATTATGTTGCTGACCCAGAAACTGGCAACGTTGGGCTTGCCGACGATGCCTATTCCCACCCACAACCACACGCTTGCTTTATCCAAGCCGTAAGTGATGACCTTGTCAATGACGGTGGAATCATGGATCTTTGGATTCGAGAAGCACGGCTTTTCAAATATGGTTCTGGTACTGGCTCTAACTTTTCGATGCTGCGTGGTTCAGATGAACCCCTCTCTGGTGGCGGCAAATCCAGTGGATTAATGAGCTTCTTAAAGATTGGCGATCGTGCTGCTGGAGCAATAAAATCTGGAGGCACAACTCGACGTGCGGCAAAAATGGTTTGCCTCGATGTCGATCACCCAGACATCAGCGAGTTCGTAAGTTGGAAGGTACGAGAAGAACTCAAAGTTGCAGCACTTGTCGAGGGCATGAATCACCTTTCCGATACACAAAAACAACATGCCAAGGATTTAAACCTTACCTTAGATTACGATTTTAATGGCGAAGCATATCAAACGGTCGCAGGACAGAATTCAAACAACTCCGTTCGATTGTCACACGATTTCTTTGAAGCTGTTGATCGTGAAGCAGATTGGGATCTTATTCGCCGAACAGATGGTGAAGTTGCACGTTCCATTCCAGCAAGAGGTTTATGGAATCAAATTTGTGATGCTGCATGGCACTGTGCTGATCCCGGTGTTCAATTTGACACAGCAATCAATGATTGGCATACTTGCCCAAAAAGTGGACGCATAAACGCTTCGAATCCTTGTAGCGAATACATGTTCCTTGATGACACTGCTTGCAACCTCGCTTCGCTCAACTTATTAAAGTTCTACGACAGCAAAACTCGCATGTTCGATGTCGATTCTTTTGAACACGCAATTCGGCTTTGGACGATTGTTTTAGAAATCTCAGTCCTCATGGCGGCATTCCCATCTGAAGAAATCGCTGAACAAAGTTGGAAATATCGCACGCTTGGGCTTGGATTTGCGAATCTTGGTGCAATGCTTATGCAAGCAGGTATCCCATACGACAGCGAAGCGGGTCGAGCCGTTTGCGGCGCCATTTCCGCAACGCTCACTGGTCGAGCGTACGCCGTAAGTGCTGAGATGGCAAGTGAACTTGGACCATTCGACGGTTTTGCTGAAAATGCAAATGATATGCTTCGCGTCATTCGTAACCACAGACATGCCGCGTACGGACAAACACGTGACTCTGGCGAATACGAAAAATTACGCATTCCCCCAGTGCCTATTAACCACGCCTTGTTTCTTGATGACTCGATTAACATCACGAATGCCGGAGATTTACTTGGTCGCGCGGTACAAGCATGGGACGAAGCATTAGACCTTGGTGGACGACATGGTTTCCGAAATGCACAGGTAACCGTCATCGCACCAACTGGCACAATCGGTCTCTTGATGGACTGTGACACAACTGGCGTCGAGCCAGATTTTGCTCTCACTAAGTTTAAGAAACTTGCAGGTGGTGGTTATTTCAAAATAGCTAACCAATCTTTACAGCCAGCACTCCTAGCACTTGGGTACAGCAAACGCAAAGTCTCTAAAATCATGCAGTACGTCATGGGCACCATGACACTTGATACACTCATGCCAAAATCGGTGATGGAAGACGGAACAGAAATATCATTCCGCGATTTTCTCTTACAAAACGGATACACCAACGAAGACCTCGATTCGATAGAAGAAACACTGCCAACTATATTTGATCTTTCCTTCGCGCTCGCCCCATGGACGATGCCCGAGCATGTACTTGAATCCTTTGATTTGACTCGTGAACAAGCCACCTCTGATCCATCATTCAATGGTCTCAAACTCCTTGGCTTAAACTCTGACGAACGCACTGAAATAAATCGACGAATCTGCGGAACTGGAACGGTTGAAGGCGCCCCTAATCTTGAAGATGAACATCTTTGCGTGTTTGATTGTGCAAATCGTTGTGGCGAAACTGGTATTCGGTTCATATCCGCAGAAGGTCACATCAGAATGATGGCTGCTTGCCAACCATTCATTACTGGTGCAATATCAAAAACCATTAACCTCCCAAATGAAGCTACAACTGAAGATATCGCAAAATCGTACTGGCTCAGTTGGGAACTTGGTCTCAAAGCAAATGCCCTCTACAGAGATGGGTGCAAGTTGAGCCAACCACTAAATGCTAAAACTGATGTTGATCTCGAAGATGAAGAAGACAGCATGGAAGTCACGGCTGCACATGAAGAAGTAGCAACCGAAGTTGTTGCCGCTGCAGACATGGCTGCTTCCGACCAACCACAAATCATTGAAAAAATTGTCGAAAAAATTATCGAACGTCCAATGCGTAAACGATTACCCGATACTCGAAAAAGTATTACACACCACTTCAATGTTGCAGGACACGAAGGATATTTAACTGTTGGAATGTATGAAACTGGCGGCCCCGGCGAACTCTTTATCACAATGTCTAAAGAAGGGTCGACTATCGGTGGATTGATGGATAGTTTAGGAACTGCGATTAGCGTTGCCCTCCAATACGGTGTGCCAATCGAAAGTTTGGTCAGCAAGTTCGCATACCAACGATTTGAGCCCCAAGGGATCACAACAAACCGAGACATCCCATTTGCTAAAAGTCTCGTGGATTACATCTTCCAATGGATGGGGATGCAATTCATCGATGGATATAGAGAAGCCAATTTGCCAAAACGAAGTTCAACAAGTTCCACCTCAACACAAGAAACCAAAACACCAATCACTGTCAAGGAGGATACACGATGGTCACCAGAAGGTTCAGGTACGAGTCCCCGCAAATCATCGACCACATCACTTGGTGGAATTACACCAAAAGTAGATGCAGGAAGGGAGAAGATAGAACAGACAGAAACAATTGTGGCGCAGAGACAAGTCAAGATGCAAACGACTCGCCTTTCGGACGATGGTTTGGAGGCCGAAGAACTGACCATGCAACAATCGACATCACTCGACAGAGCGATGGTGACCATGCAAGGAGATGCTCCAGCATGTCCTGAGTGCGGAGCAATTACCGTACGAAATGGCACTTGCTACAAATGTATGAATTGTGGTGAATCGCTTGGTTGCTCATAAACGTTTGGAGAGAACTTGATGGGAATTGATGTAACTGCGACACGGATGACTGAACATGTTCAAGCAAGTAGAAGGAACTGCTTGTTGGATTGGATTGCCGAAGGAACGGTGAACCAATCATGTACTACCTCAGGGTGGGACACCATGGTCAGAAAGTACAGTTACTTCAATTGTGATCTTCGCCCAGATCAAGGATGACCTGCGGCACTTGTGCGAAGTTTCATCCCACATCTGTGGGCAAACTTCTTCTCTTCCCTCCCCCCCGAGTCGGACCCACCACCGGCTTGGGGGGTTTTTTGATTAATTCACACAGCAAACATGCTTAACCCCTCGATAAGGGGACACCCACTGGATTTCGACGTGACTCCAAACGTCCTTGCTGCGGGGACATTCAGTAGTTTTTACGGCTTGCCGTAAAACTTGAGTCTCCCTTTGCGAGCAATAAACTACCCCGCGTATTGTTTTTCGTTACAATTCCTATTCAATGGATTTTACGAACTATCTTCCTGTTCTCCTCATCATCATCATGGCCGTTGGCTTTGGTGTGATTAACATCATTGCTTCTGGTTTGCTAGGACCAAAGCGTTCTGGTGGTGTTAAAGACTCCATTTACGAATCTGGAGTGGACCCAGTTGGCACTGCAAGAAAACGTTTCAATATCCGTTTTTTCATCTTGGCAATGACTTTTTTGGTCTTCGATATTGAAATTATATTTCTCTATCCTTGGGCAGTCGATTTTTCCCAACTCGCCCAAGGCAGTGAAGAAGCCACCTTGTTCCTAGGCAGAATCCTATTCTTCCTTGGAACATCCATCGTGGCGTATATTTACGCTTGGAAAAAGGGCGTATTCAACTGGGATTGACGCTTCTCTTTGTAGTAGAATGTGTAACCGCAATTGCGGGGTGTAGCTCAGCTTGGCAGAGCGCTTGTTTTGGGAACAAGAGGTCGCAGGTTCAAATCCTGTCACCCCGACTTAATAAAAGATGCCCTTCGCAAGAAGGGCATCTTTTATTAAGTCGGTAAGCCGCTCGTTTCACTCGCGTCTTGGAATCTTTTGAGAGCCATTGGCAGTGAAAGAGCATACTGCCCGCCACCACCAATGGCTCTCAAAATCTTCGTGACTGATTAGGCGGCACTGTCAGCTTTTGCTGACAGTGGCGACAAATCCTGTCACCCCGACTTAATGATAAAGCCCTTCTATTGAAGGGCTTCCTTTAAAGTCTGGGGGGGGGGGATAATTGATTTCGGATTAAATGCGTTGATTAGATATTTATTTGGTTGATTCTTTTTGCATTTGGGCTTTTCTATACTTTTGCAACAACGTTTCAAAAGCATTCCAATCTTCCGCTGCAACAACATAATCCCAAACATGCACAAGTTCACCCTTGTCAAATGGAATTTGTGGCTTTACCTCCATATATTCCGCAACCGTGGCATCACCCATATACAAAGGTGAATGTCTAGTGCAATGCTCGATGTCTTCAAATACTCCATCACCATCACTGTCACGGCAAATCGTACAGTAGCCCTTGGATGGTTTCTTCGTGTCAAAAACTTCTCGTATTTCTAACTCCTTCACGACAATCCATGGCTCTTGATCGCTCTTACTCGAAAGGGTCGCTGTCACACTTTTGGTGTTGTTAGAGACACTGTACGTCCGCTGCACTCTATTCTTATAGGTTTGAGGAACCGTCTCATTCGAAACCCTACTATCAATTTTCATTGGTCGCCGCGAGTCCGATTCGGGATCTTGACGCTCCACTTGTGATTCAGCACCATCTGCCTGCATTGCATCAGTGCTCGCTCTCCAACCAAAGCAGCCCTGCAATGTAGTGAGCCCACAGCAACATGTTGAAACGAGCATCATTTTCATAAACTTGTTCATTCGCTTACTCCTTGTGTATATCCAGAACCATCACCGTTATATGCGATTTATTAGCGAAATTGCGACAAGTTTTCCATATTTTAGGTTATGTCGGTAAAAAAGAAGACAATGTGTCGCAATTGAGACCAATTGACGCAAATAGATTTGAGACCTAGGCATACAGCATTACAGACCATGAAACGCCCGTATAACCCACTGCGATTACACTGCTTACCTCATTTATAGAGATTTGCCCCAATGATAATAACCAAGTCTAAGGGGTACAGATGAAAAGAAACGACAAGAGAACCCAATAAAAGGAATGAAGACATTTGGCAACGTTGCCAAGCAGTTAAACGTTAGGAATTACTATGGACAACCTCTTAAGTTTAGATCAAGTAGCAGAAATCCTTGGAGTGGAATACAAGACCGTGTATAAACTCGTCCGCAAAGGCAAACTCCCAGCGGGCAAAGTCGGTCGAGTATACCGCGTTAAGCGTGAAGATATCGACAACTTTTTCGAGTCAAGCAAGGAACAACTTGCCAAAGAAACGCAAAGAGAACTCACACCAGTTTGTAATCTTCAATGTTGTGTTACAGGACACAGAATTGTAAGCAACCTAGATATTGGAGGATACGCTCAAAACACTGGCCAACCTATCTGCAGAACTGCATGGGAAGAAGGTCACCGCAGTGCACAAATCCTTCCGCAAACAGAATCACAAACAAGAATGAACGGAGACATTTCATGAGTACAAAAGTAAAAACAATAACCAAATTGTTATCTATCACTGCCGCAGGGCTGATGATTCTTGGTGGTTGTTGCAACAAACACAAAGTAGACAAAGTAGAAGCAAAGCCAACAATTAATCTGCCACCCTCGCCGATTGACGTAATCCGAGAGAACTATGCTAAAGCCGGTTTAGACCATACACGAATGGGGATTACAGGCACGCAACGTATCAAACGCGAGAATGGACATGAAACTTCCAATTTAGTTACAGAGATACTCAAAGAATGTTTTCTATATTTAAACACGACGATAGAAAACGTAAATGGGCTGCAACTTAGTAATGAGTCCAAACACGCTGTATCCGAATTCGCTAAAAAAAACCGGCTAGATTTGGTGCTTGTTGTAAGGGGTAATGTAAAGGAATGCGGTATAGCAAAAGGTTTCCAACATAAATACGAAGCAAATGTAACTGCAAGCATCTATAACACCGATGGGGAGTACGTTGCAACCGCTAGAATATCGAATATAAAAAGTGAACGTACACAATATCATGACAAAGCAGCAAACGAAGCACTTGAAAAAGCTGGAGAACTTCTAGCTGAGAAACTCTCGTCAGATCTTGAGGCCAAAGTAGGCAAAAACATTATCATCAGAAGTATCGTACTCAA
>CAYZEX010000035.1:0-11291 GCA_964477675.1 uncultured Isosphaeraceae bacterium | reverse complement strand
TACTAGTTGTAGGTCCTCGAGATGCTCAAGAGAATAAAGTAAGCGTTCGAATGCGAGGAATTATGGAAGACTTAGGCGCTGTTGACCTCGATGATTTTACAGCAGCAGTATCGGAAGAAATCATAACCAGAGGTGACTCAACAGCTCTTAAAAAATGTTTTCCTGAGGTCAAAATCCCAAAAGATGGTTGATAAGCGAGAGCTTTTTGCATATCCTGAACATCTACACCTTTATAGGTGCAGGATATGATTATGAAATGTGTACATAAAAAGTTTTATTCGCCTCCGCTTGTACGGGAGATGAGGGTACAGCTACACATTTCACCCAATGCCGCATGACACATATCCTTCATTACAACCCAGCACCCTTCCCTTCGGTTTGTCGAGTAGACATACCTACGTTCACTTCGTTACCCTTAATTGGAGATATATACCATCGCCCGCAGACGCTTTATTAAACCTAGGGAGAATGCTCGAAATCTTCCACAAATAAATGAGAGAATTCGCGCATCAAAGGTCCGACTTATAGACCATAATGAAACTATGCTTGGGGTCGTTGGAATAAACGAAGCTATTAAACTAGCCAGAGAAGCTGACCTTGACCTAGTCGAGGTTTCACCGAATTCTGATCCACCAGTCTGCCGAATTCTCGATTTTGGCAAGTACAGATATGAACAATCAAAAAAAGATCGCGCGAACAGAGCAAAGACTAGAACTGTAGAAACAAAAGAAGTTCGTCTTGGTCGCTCAATGAAAATTGATCCACATGATGTTGGGATTCGCATCAATCAGGCAAGGAAATTCTTGCTTGAAGGGCACAAGGTTCTTATTGTGCAAAATTTTCGTGGTCGAGAAATGATGCACAAAGAAAAAGGAATTGAGCGGATGAAAGATATCATTCAACAACTCGATGATATTTCTAAAGTGGAAGCTCCCCCTAAATTTGCAGGCAGACGCCAGACTATGGTCCTAGCGCCAGATAAAACAAAAATTCAATCAGTACTTGCCGCTCAATTAAAAGAACAACAAAATAAACTAGAACCGGATGCTCAATCCGAAAAAGAAAAATAACAATTGTCAAGATATGGCATCATCTCGGATATACACGGCAACGTACATGCACTTCGTGCGGTCTACGAGAAACTTGGCGAGTTAAATGTTGACAGAATTGTTTGCCTCGGCGACATTGTAGGTTATGGTGCTTCACCAACAAAATGCCTTGATTTGGTTTTAAGTTATTGCCACGAAGTCGTCAGAGGAAACCACGACGAGGCCGTCCTTGACCCCGATCTTGGAAAATTTTTTAATAACGCTGCTCTCCTTGCTCTAAATTGGACACGGGAGCAACTCGGTGCCTATCATTTACACGCCATTAGCCACATGAAAACTAGAGTCCGCCTCGGAGATTCTTTACTACTTGTTCATGACACACCCGTTCTCCATGAATCTACGTATATTCATGAGATCCCACACGCAGTTGAAGCGTTTGAAGGACTTGAACAAGGTATCTGTTTACATGGACATACACATCTTCCAACCGTATTCCGATCGCAACCTTCGGGAGAAATAACACTTGAAATACCAACACATGAAGAATCGATTACCCTCTCTCCAGAAGACCGATACCTATGTAACCCTGGCTCAGTTGGTCAACCCAGAGACTCCGATTCCCGAGCTAGTTTTGCTGTACTAGAGTATACCTCACCTGACTCAGAATCAATTTTTACCCTATATCGAACTGAATATGACATTGAAGGTGCAAAAAGTGCCACACATTCAGTCGGTCTCCCAGCCTCTCTTGCAGATCGTCTTGAACTAGGAAGCTAACTTCTTCAAAGTTCTACTACACAACTCCATCGAGTAGACGTAACTTCCTTTCTGGTCAAGGAAAAATACACTAAGAATACTGTGAATTAAATACTTCGCACCCACCCTCCCCGCCAAAAACGGATAGTGAAGAAACACGCACGTAGTACCATCTCACCACAAAGTGCGTACCAAATACCGACGAGATTCATTTCTAAATAGACTCCCATGTACCACACCGCTGGTACACGTATGCACCAACTTGAAAAAGAAGTGATTAATAACGTCCACACAGTATCGCCAACACCTTTCAACGCTTGACGGAAAACCATCATGACTGCAAAACCAATCTGTGTAATACCAGCGATGAAGAGAAGTTTCGGCACTAATTCAAGGTGCATCGGTTCAGTTGAAATAATTGCTGTCAGAGCATGACCAGCAACCATCATTACAACGCCTAGTGTGCCCATAAAAAGCATGGCAAGAAAAACGCAAGCAATAACCGCGTGTTTTGCTTGTCGCACATTATTCGCACCTAAGTACTGCCCAGCAAGTGTTCCTGCTGCAACACCTATAGCGAATCCGGGAAGAAAACTGAATGATTCCCATTGGACACCAATCACATGAGCACCCTGAAGGCCTTGAACCACAGGCTCACCTGAACTTATCTCTTTAGCCATCTTGGCTGCAATTTGCCCGATAAATTGCAAGACAAATAAGTTAGCAGCCCACATGGAAAGTCCTTCAAAAAAGCTTGGCACACCAATTTTTGCTATTCGCAAGAACAACCCAAAATCTGGAGCAAGATCACGTAAATGAAGTCGCAAATCTTTTATTCCACGAAGCAATAATAGTACGATTAACACCCCACCAACAGCATACGCACTCGATGTTCCAACTGCTATACCAACTACATGCAAATCCCACTCAAGTGGGTTTGTCAACACCGCATCACCGAACCGAACGTCTGCTCCACTCAATCCCCACGATACTAATACATTTACTACGTTAACGATAACTGTGACAATCGCTGGTCTAATAGTATCACCGCTTCCATGTAGAGCCATGGAACCTGTCGTCATAACACTACAAGCAGGCATTCCAATTGCAACGACACGAATATATTGAACTAAGTACTCGTTAGCCGTAGAAGAGAGTTGGCACAGAGAGCCAAGTGGAACTGAGCCAAACCAAAGTAGAACCGAAACAATTGAACCCCATACAAATGCTAATATCAGCGATTGTCCAAGCACCTTCTCTCCAGAAGCGATGTTTCCGCTCCCCATCGCACGAGCAATCAACGCTTGTGCACCGATACCTACCCCTGAAACTGCAATTGCAATAAACCAGCCAATGTATGACCCAATACCTATTGCATCCATTGCGGGCAAAACAACATCATCGGGAAGTGCTCCAGCAAATATCTTGTCTGCGAGACCAACCGAAGCAACAAGTATTTGCTGTACTAAAATCGGAATCGCCAAAAACCAAATAGCACCCCACATGGTCTTGCCAGCAAGCGAACCTCCGCGAATTGATCCAATTGGTTCTGACAGCGGTTCAGGTAAATCCTCGGGTGATGGCTGCATAGCAGCAATCCGACGTTCTTCATTTCGCTGTCCGCGATCTTCCTTATTATCAATCACTTCGAATTATTTGTCGCCATACGTAGAACGAGCTGACGCTTCCTTCAAACCTACTGGGATACCTGGCTTTTCGTGAATACGACGTTCCCAAAAAGTTATGGAATCCCACCATGAAGAAACGTGCTTATAGGTGGGGTATTCGTACACAGACATGTATTCAAATATATTCTGGTCCGTCTCTGCCACCATTGAACCCCACTCGTACCAAGCATCCCAATCGATACCAAAAACTTGCCCTGTCAAAGAGTGCAAGGATTGAGCAGCAGAAAGATTTATTGATAAATCACTCGCTTGTAAGGCAACAATTAATCCAGTAAAAACCCGGTTCTCTGGATACTGACCAAGTGCAGTGGCAACTGAAGCCCGAACTTGATTTATTTCATCTGAATCTCGAAGTGATAGTAGTAGAGCAGGCACAACTGATGGATTATGAAGGCGTTGAAGTGCAATTGCAGCAGCACTTCGAACTTGCGAACTATCTGTATCTCTCCGACTGAGCCAAGGAACTATGAGAAGTGCATCTTCAGCGTCACCAAACCGAGCCAAAGCCTTGATTGAGGCTGCCTTGACCAGTGGATCTGGATCATTTTGAATGTAATCCCTGTACATTGTAAGATAAGGTGTCGCCCCACCAAAGGGAGATGTTGCCAATAATGTGATGCCCTTCCTACGGTCACCCGCATTATAAACATCTGCCGCCATAAGTGCTGCTTGGCGCGGTGTAACTGGAACCAAGCCCTCTGCCATATTGTTGAAATCATCTGAGACACAACCGGTCAAAACAAAACAAAAAAAGGAAATAAGATAATATTGTTTCATGATGTTGTTTCATCCTCTGCTGCACGAACTTTTATAGTTTCAAGTATTTCGTTTACTTCTTCAGCCATTTTTGTATTCGGAAATTGACGGGTTATTTCTTGTCCAAAATCGATTGCATCTTGCCAACGATGGTCATTAACTGCCATCTTAAATCGTGCACCAAGATTTTCACGATACGTGGTAATGACTGTTGTCGCAGTATCTCTAAATCTACGGGCCTCTTCTGGGGTCAAGTACCTATCAAGTTCTCGTAATAGAGCCATTGCTTGTTCAACATTATCACTTTGTGCCGCCTGAAGGAATCTGTCCTCAAGTTCATGACCGTACTCCGTTCTCGCATCCGCAATAGTCTGTTCAATCCCATGAAGCAATGGAGATTCTGGAAACAATCTTCGTAATCGAGCGGAAAATTGATATGCCTCTACCCACTTGTGCTTATTTAATAATTCATGTAACTGTTCCATCTCTTCTCGGATTCTATTTTCGTGCTGATTGTGAATAATTTGTTGAACTTGCGTTCGCATTTGTTCAGCTTCTTCTACAGCACCGAAAATGTTTGACATCTGTTCACATAATATTAGAGCGGAATGAAAAGCGCCTTTTGAAATATCATCCTGAACAGTTTGCCTTAGTAACTGCAATTCTCGATCTCGAAACAAAATGCGTTTTGCATTTTCAGACATTTGCGCCGCTTCAAGAATCACATCGAGTTTCGCCGAAACTGAACCTTCGTCTGAAGACAACGCATCGGAGCCCTGATTCATAATCACTCCAACGAGAGCAATTCCTAATAGTACTATGGATGCTGTTAATACCGACTCGTTATTCATAGCAACTGAAGCCGCAACAATCCCTCCAATGGAGAGAATTGCGAGCGCATAATAATCCACTAATTTCAAATGGAGCCAAAAAGTACCTAAGAACAAACAGCAGACCGTGGCTATCGATGCCAAGAGCATTGGTGTCCAAAAAACTTTAGTACTCAATAGTGAAGCAACACAAATCACACCCGAAATAAGAAGTAAAAAATAAGAAGCGGTACTTAGTTTGTTTTTGTTGTTCATATTAACTACCTGGAACGGTTTCTCCACAATCTGATTCGACAGGGACAACACAAACGAATTCCAATGATGATTGACTATTATTACGAAATTGATGCCATTGATTTGATGGGATTAATAAAACATCACCAGTAGTTACGACCTCAGTGTCACCATTGCACTCAACTTCTCCAGTTCCAGAAAGCACGAGTACCTCATGTTCCCATGGATGTTGGTGCTTAGGTGTATACCCCCCAGAGTCTACTGAAAAGTGGCGCATCGCAAAATTTGGTGCTTTGTCATCTCGTCCTATTAGTAATTTCATGGAAACCCCCATCACATCGTCACTTTCAATTGAAACTGAGTCCATTTTTTGTATGCTTCGTTTGATCATTTTGAGTATGCTTCCTCTTTTCGCATTGTATACCCAAGGAGCATACTCCATGTCTGTCAAAATCACTCCATTTGTTCTTGGAGACTACCAAACCAACTGCCACGTCGTAACCTGTGGTGATGATTGCTGGGTCGTTGACTGTGGCTACTCCCCTGAAGTATTCATTCAATACCTCCAATCCAATTCCCTAATACCTTCAGCAATCCTATTAACCCACTGCCATGCTGACCATATCGCTGGACTCAATCAGTTAAGGAAAGCAATAGGAGATGTGCCTGTACTTTGTCACAAGAGTGAAGCCGATTGGACCATGGATCCAATGCTCAACCTTTCTGCAATGGCAGGAATCCCGATAACTGCAGACACACCCAACGGGTACCTAACACCTGGCAAGCCAATCACCTTAGGTGATTCGACATGGTCTGTTCTCCACACACCCGGCCATAGCCCAGGTAGTATCTGCTTTGTTCATGAAGAATCCAATCAAGCAATAGTTGGTGATACTCTATTCGCCGGAAGTATCGGTAGGCATGATTTTCCCACAAGCAACGTTGATGACCTTCGACACTCTATCCGTGAAGTATTAATGGAGTTACCAGACGAAACAACAATCTTCCCTGGACATGGTCCAAGCTCAACTATCGGCGAAGAACGGGCAACGAACCCATTCGTCGTTCACGGTTTTTAAAGAACAGTTTTAAAACTGGAAGCTGATTAATCGTCGTCACTGTCTGGCTTAAATGCTTTCACGACCTCTTGTTGGACATTAGAAGGCGTTTGTTCATCGTGTGAGTATTCCATTTCGTAGGATCCAGTTCCCCCAGTGATAGACTTTAACTGGCTCGAATAAGCCATCACTTCCGAGAGTGGCGCCTCCGCTTCAAGTAGTGCTTGGTCACCAGGAAGCATTTCAGTGCCTAATATTCGCCCCCGTCGACCTGATATATCTGAAGAAATATCGCCAATCATGTCGGTTGGTATTGAGATATGCAACTTTACGAATGGCTCCAACAATACTGGCTTAGCTTTCTTCACTGCTTCAATGAATGCTTTTTTGCCAGCTGTCATGAATGCAATTTCTTTTGAGTCGACAGCATGATGTTTTCCGTCATACACGGTTACTTTGATGTTATACATTGGGTACCCAGCAACAGCTCCATGTGCCATCACTGCTTTTACACCCTTTTCAATTGCAGGCATGAATTGCTTAGGAACTGAACCGCCAAATGTATCGTCGACAAACACAAACCCATCAGAAGATTGTTCCGCTTCTTCACCAACAGATGGTTCCACTCGCAAATACACTTCGCCAAATTGCCCTGAACCACCCGATTGTTTCTTATGCTTGTGATGCCCTTCTGCATTAGCAGTAATCGTTTCCTTGTACGCAACCTTAGGCGTTCTTGTATCTACTTCAACCCCGTATCTATCCTTCATTAACCGTAACTTAACCCTGAGGTGAATATCACCAAGACCGCGCAATACAAGGTCACCAGTTGCTGCAACTCGGTCAACTTCAAGTGTAGGATCTTCTAATAGCAGTTTTGCTAATGCTTCACCTAATTTAGTTTCTGCATTCCGATTTGCTGCGTCAATTGCTAAACCAAACATTGGCTTGGGCATTGGCAACGGTTTAATTTTCATCTGCTCACTAATAGTCGCGTCGTGCATCACGCTTCCATAATGCAACTCATCAACTTTTGCCACAGCACCGATATCCCCAGAAATAACTTCATTTACTTCAACATGATCTTTGCCTTGAAGTTTAAATACATGGCTCAAACGAAGGGGCTTTTTGCTATCACCCACTCGTGGCTGAACACTTGAACTCAATGAACCCTGATGTACACGGAATACGCAAAGTTTTCCAACATACGGGTCAGAAGAAACTTTAAATACGTGCGCAACCGGGTGATTGGCATCATTTGTTGCATGCCACTCTTCCTGTGCATCACCCTCATGAATAACGAATGTTCTTGGATTACCTTCTAATGGATTTGGACACAGATTCGAAATGAAATCCATGAACTCTTTGACGCCAACATCATATTTTGCACACATAAACATGACTGGAATGAGATGTGCTTCTCTAAGGGCTGCTTCAAATGGACCGTGTAATTGTTCAGGGCTAACTTCACCCTGTTCTAAGTAGGACTCCATCAACTCTTCATCAACTTCAACAACCTGATCAACAATGCCAGTATGAAAATCTGCAACATCTCCTAAATCTGATTCGCCCGTTGAATTCGTAAAACAATCCACGACACCTTTGCCATCATCAGTTGGCAAATTGACTGGTCGACATTCACTACCAAATGTGTTTTGTATCTGATCCAACACTTCAGATATATCTTCAGCATGATCCATTTTGTTAATCAAAATTACTTGTGGCAAGGAACGTTCCTTACCGATTTTCATCAATTTACGTGTAATAGTGTCAATACCAGCGCCAGCATCTATCATAATTACTTGCGTTTCAACCGCTGGCATTGCAGCGATTGCCTTGCCGTAGAAACCAGGACTACCTGGAGTATCAATGATGTTCACATGCGCACCGTTATGGTCAAAGTGAACTATTGCACTATCAATACCATGAGCGTATTCTTTTTCTAACTCATCAAAATCACAAACTGTATCGCCATTTTCAACAGTCCCCACATGCCCAATGGCACCTGAAGCGTGAAGCATTGCTTCAACAAGGGTCGTCTTTCCGGCACCAGCAGCACCGGTCAATGCAATGTTGCGGATATCAGTAGTTGTATAGTTAGCCATGGGCTTCTCATCTCCAATAATGTGTTGTTGAAAAAGTAGTTGTTAGACCACGAACTATAACATTATTACAGGTCTTTATGAAGGTAAAGTCTGCCTAATTCCTTCATAAACAGCTGCACAAACCGCTGTGGCAAGGTTTAAACTGCGGGCAGCATTGACCATTGGCAATGTGAGTCGAGCATCTTCGCCAACATAATCATGCACTGATTGTGGAACGCCATGCTGTTCGCTCCCAAACAGCAAATAATCTCCAACTGAAAATCTCGCTTCCCAAAGTGGCTGCGCTGTTTTTGTCGTGAACAACCACATTGTTTTTGGTGCTTCCTTCGCCAAAAAGAGATCCCAAGAATCATGCTCGCGAACATCTAATTCATGCCAATAATCTAAACCCGCTCTACGGACAGCTTTTTCGTCCATGTCAAAAGCAATGGGATGAATAATGTGCAAACGGCAACCAGTTGCCATTGCTGTTCTCCCAATGTTTCCCGTGTTATTTGGGATTTGAGGAGATAGCAAAACGATGTTAAAAACTGGCTCAAGCATCAATGTCCGTAGAGTGGATAACGCTCACACATTTCGCGAACTTCTTGTTTTACAGTTTCGCAAACTTTGGTATCACCATTACTTGCAAGGACTCTGTCGATCATCGAAGCAACCGTTCGCATATCATCTGTATTGAGACCCCGTGTTGTTAATGCCGCTGTTCCCAAACGTAATCCACTTGTTACCATTGGTTTTCTTGGGTCATTTGGGATACCGTTTTTGTTCACAACAATTCCCGCTGCTCCAAGCCAATCTTCCGCATCAGCACCTGTTAAATATTCATCTCGAGGACGAAGATCAACGAGCATCAAGTGATTATCTGTTCCCCCACTACATAAACGATATCCGTGCTCCACAAGAGCATCTGCAAGGGCTGCAGCGTTTTGGACAATATTCAAAGCATACTCCTTGAAGGAAGGTTGCAAGGCCTCGCCAAATGCAACCGCTTTAGCAGCAATAACATGCATGAGAGGACCACCCTGTGAACCAGGAAAAACCTTTCTATCTACAAGTTTCGCTACTTCTTCATCATTTGTCAAAATCAAACCACCTCTAGGACCGCGAAGTGTTTTATGTGTAGTTGTTGTCACAACATGTGCGTGCGGGAAAGGTGATGGATGCTGCCCGCCAGCAACAAGACCAGCAATGTGCGCAATATCCGCCATCAAATATGCACCAACACTATCAGCTATTTCTCTGAATCGTTTGAAATCTATCGTTCGTGAATATGCGCTATACCCACAAATAATCAACTTTGGTTTTGTCTCTTGAGCACGTTCAGCGATATGGTTGTAGTCAAGCGTTTCATGCTCTGAATCAAGTTGGTAACTTTCGATGTTATAAAAAGTGCCAGAAAAGTTTGGTTTTAAGCCATGACTCAGATGACCGCCAGAACTAATTGGCAAAGATAAAATCGTATCACCAGGTGCACACAACGCCATGAATGCAGCAACATTTGCATTCGCTCCACTATGGGGCTGGACGTTTGCAAAATTACACTCAAACAGTTCCTTAGCCCTCTCCCTTGCTAAATCCTCAATCTGGTCGTGGTATTCGCAACCACCATAGTATCTTTTCTGGGGATATCCCTCGGCATATTTGTTTGTCAACCAAGAACCCATCGTATGCATTACTGCTGGAGAAACATGGTTCTCAGAGGCAATTAACTCCAACGTATATTGTTGGCGATTCGCTTCACCAGCCATACTTTTCGCGACCTGCGGATCAACCTCTTCAAGAGCGCTGAGCAAGGCAACGGACATTGGATCAAGAATAGATGATTCTGTTGTGTTTTGCATACCGTGTATTCTACACAATATGACCATTCTCCCCTTGTTACTTTTATCACTTTCGACAATTCAAATTGATGGTGTTTTTGAGGATTGGGAAGAAGACGTAATGCACCAAGAGGATGCGAAGTACATCTATAAACGCATCGAATTACCCTCTGCTTCATGCCTTCAACAATTACCTGAGCAACAGATAGAAGAAATTGGCGACTATCAAATTTTCTTTTCTCCAAAAGGAAAGGGGTACGGCGTTTCATGCAAAAAAGGTGGTGAATGGGTATCTCCGTATGAAGCAGGTATAGTGTTTGCCCCAACTGTTGCAGCCAAACAGTTTGAAATACGAGTCAACAAAACAAAGAGCGAACTCCCTAAACACCCGTTCGCACTCACTCCAAAAGGCGACTTGCGGGTAGTTAGCTGGAATGTGCAATTTGGTAACTTACTTGAAGACAGTGATCGAGGCTACCGACTGCTTAAAGCGCTTCAACCCAATATTCTTCTTCTACAAGAACTCGATGGAGATGATACCCCAGAAAAACTCAATCTATTCCTACAAAAAGCTCTTGGAGGTAGTTGGAAAACAGAGATGTCCGTAGTACATGGCACAAAGCGGCACCATCAACTTCGAAGTGCAATATCTACTTCGCTTAACGTAATCAACATGACTGAAATCGAAGGTGTAAGGGCGGTGCACGGCAGCATCAAAGTCATGAATGAAACAATTAGTTGCCTCTCTCTTCACCTAAGATGTTGCGGAGGTCCAACAGGTGAAGCTGAACAGCGTAGGCAAGAAGAAGCAACCATTATTCGAACCGCTATCGATGCTAATCCATCGAGTATGTGGATCGTCGCTGGTGATTGGAATCTTGTTGGCACATCAAAACCACTCGAAATTGTGCGAAATAATGAACTTACAACCGTCGATGCTTTCCAACCTGATGGAGCACTTTGTGCGACATGGTCAGATGTAACGAGTTCATTTA
>CAYZEX010000034.1:0-11690 GCA_964477675.1 uncultured Isosphaeraceae bacterium | reverse complement strand
ATATTAACGGTGACTCTATGGTCGATGTCGTTGACTTACTTGCTGTCATCGGTGCATGGGGACAGTAATGTCCCGAAACAGAGTTGCATGGACAGCAATAACAATCGGGTTATTGCTTGTAACACAAGGGTTCGCAGGAGCAATCCCAGGCGATGATTGTGAAGACGCACTTACAATTGCCGATGGAGTTCACGACTTCACGACTGTTGGCGCAACAACCGGCGCACCGTTCAACGATTTCCATGAATGCGAGAACTTCGGCAATTATGAAATGCACAATGACATCTGGTATTCCTATACACCAGAAGAATCGGGGATGCTTCTCATCAGTACATGTGGTAGCGCAACTTTTGATACTCGAGTTGCTTTGTATTACGGTGTCTGCGAAGAAATGGATCGCATTGCTTGTAACGATGATGATTTTTACTGTCCCGACCACACTTCAAAACTTGAACATGAAGTCCAAGCTGGCAACAATTATTTAATTCGACTTGGTGGATTCTCCGCATCAGAGTATGGGACTGGAACCATCACCATTCAATCTGGCTGGGACACTTGTGATGAAACACTTCCGCTCTGCGCGGAAGATTTAGATGGCAATGGTCATGTCGATGTGACTGATTTGCTTGCTGCAATTTCTGAGTGGAACATTGCGGGACCACCAAGACCTTTTGCCGATTGTGCTCCTCTTCCAGAGGGTGATTGCCAAGTCAACGTTTCTGATTTGCTTGCAATCGTGGGAAATTGGGGACCTTGCAACTACCCTTGCGACGAGGGGTGGACCTGTGGCTGGGACCCTGCTGATTATCCTTGTGATCCAGATAATCCGTTTTGTATGTGCGCCGAAACATCAGATGGCGAAACTGCCTGCGTGAGTTGGGAAGGCATCCCAGAGTGTTCTGACCTACCTCCCTGCGATGGTGGATGTCCTGTTGGCTGGGAATGTGTCGTAACTTGTTGCGGGGAAGCAAGATGCATGCCTCTTTGCGACACGCCAATTCCCGGTGGATGCTGTCTAAAATATGAATGCAATGTGTCAATAGAAGAAGATTGTTACGCAATTGGCGGGAACTGGTTAGGCATTTACGAATGGTGCGAGGGTAATCCTTGCGGCGACCCATCATGTGTAGACGGTTTTGAATGTGGCGATGACCCATTCATTTTTGAATGTGGCACCGACGATGAGTCGTGTATGTGTTTTGGCACATTCGATGGCGGGGACGCCTGCGTCTCTAAAGAATTTGAGAACAATTGCTGGCAAGAATATGCGATATGTCTAGACGGAAATTGCCCAGAGGGATACGCATGTATTGAATCTTGTTGTAACACCCCGCTCTGTTATCCACTTTGTGGAACCGTAGAAGCATTTGGGGCGTGTTGTTTTGATAGTACATGTTCGATGGTAAATAGCGCAACATGTTCGGCTCTCGATGGACACTGGTATGGCTATGGCTCGTTGTGTAAAGATGTGATGTGCGACCCCGTTTGTCCGTTTGGAGAAATAGAGGACTGCAACGGAAATTGCGCGCCAATTAATTGGCTAGGCGATGAAACATGTGATGACGGGTCGCACGAATGGAATGGTAATCCAATTTATTTTAACTGCCCCGAATTTATAAATGACATTGGGGATTGCAACTAACATTAAAAATGCCGCGACAATCTTCGCGGCATTTTTAATGTTGGGAATACCTTAGATATCAAAATTCTTTTGAGCGATGCTGCATTTGTGCTTTCAGGCGATCAAGAATTGATGAATGCATTTGGCTTACTCGCGATTCTGATAAATCCAAGGTAAGACCAATTTCTTTCATCGTCATTTCTTCATAGTAATACAACACAACAATAAAACGTTCCGCTTTAGTAAGACCTTTGGTTAAGAGAAACTGTAAATCTTTTCGTTGCAATTCAAACACTGGATTCTCTTGACGTTTGTCTTTAATGACATCAATTTCTTGCACTTCTTTAGAAGAATCTGAGTCGTATGCTTTTCGATTCAAAGAAGTCATCATGACGGGCCTGGAATCGCGTTCGATTTTCTCGAACTCGTCCTTATCGACTTCAAGTTGATCCATGATGTCTGATTCTGTAGCTCGTTCACCAGTTTCCATTTCAATCGACTTGCGAGCTCGATCTACCTTTGTGCTACGCGAGCGTACCAGCCTTGGCACCCAGTCCATCGCGCGTAATTCGTCATAAATCGCACCTCGAATTCGTTGGGCGCAATATGTTTCAAACTTGAAACCTCGAGAAAGGTCGTACGCATCAATTGCCTGCATAAGACCGAATAAACCAGATGAGAATAAATCATCTACATCTACCTCTGAAGGCAATTTTTGATGTATACGCTCCGCGGTGTATCGAACCAACTGCAGGTAGTGCTCCATTAATACGTTACGAAGCTCTAGTGTTGGTTCATTTTTGTAAGACAACCAGACATCGAGGAGCAACATCTCTCCACTTGAGGTTTCAACGTTGATATCAAGACCCTTAGGAATATTTCCTTTGAGGGATGATTTCGTAATTTTCTTATTCTGAATTGTTGCACTTGGCATTGGTCTACTCCTTGACCCTGTCACCAACCTGGCACGCACGCACGTACCATTTTCGTCATCTTGCCGATCCTTGGCTACGATGTTGTGGCAACTATACCGCGCATCAGGGTAAAAAGACAATGAGGTTTGAGGGTTGTTTGGCATGATTTTTTCAATTGTCACTAAAGCGACTCCTATTGAAAGTCGTATTCAGAGCAAAATTGTTCAATAAAACTTCAAATGAAATTGGTAATTGCTTACGGATTTCAAGGAAAACATTACATCAAGGTCCGAGAAAATCACCAACAAGCAGTTCTTAATTCGTCCTTTTTACTCTTTGCACTGCCACATCGACTTCAACCTCACAATCGCCATAACTTGAATAACCAGAACGAGTTATCGGTCCTAATTCATTCCCAAAGTGAATCCACCAATGCGTCTGGTCTTGCCATATCAATGTGTGTGGAGATATCCTGACCGTTTGTAAACCAACTTAACGGTTTTCTCAAATCGCAAAGAGTTGAGACCATCTCACCGTACGAATCTGCTTCGTCAAGCTTAGATACAATTATTCGGTCATACCCTGTAATTGAAAAACCATCAACCGCTCTTTTAGTCGCAGTTCTAGATGTGGCTGCGCTCAACACAAGATGGGTTTCGTTCGGTCTTGCGACTTGGAGAATAGCTGCAGTCTCTTGAATCCTATCATCGTCCATTGCGCTTCTGCCAGCGGTATCAATCAGAACAATATCAGCAGAGTTACATGATTCTATTGCCTCACTCATTTGCTGCGAGGTTCCAGCTATTGCCAATGTTGAATCAAAAAGATTTGCATACTGTTGCAACTGCTCTACTGCTGCAACCCTGTATGTATCTGCGGTTATCAAAGCAACGCTTCGACCCTGTTGCAATCTAAACTTTGTTGCAAGTTTCGCTATCGTTGTAGTCTTTCCAACCCCTGTTGGACCAACAAGAGCAATAACTATCGAGTCAAGGGATTCTCTGCTTGGCGGAGGGACAGCTCTTGGCATTCTTCGTACCAGTTGCTGGCTCAGTTGTTTGCGTATTTCTTCTTTCGATGAAGTAGCATCAATTCCAATAGATTGCACAATATCTGATGCAATTGAAGAATCAATTCCTTTAAGCGTCAGCATTTTATGTGCTTTTGCAAGTATTGGAGAGAGGCGACCAGTTGATTCATATTCTAAAACTTCTCCAACTAACGATCGTATTTCCGCAATGCTGGATTCAAGTTGGTTCTCAATAGTATTTACTGGAGTCTCTTTTGAGAGTAATAGTTTGGCGTATGCAATTGTTTGTTTACTATCTTCTTTTGTTGCTGTCATGTTCTACCCTTTATCCAATTGACCTTGATGGAGTAACTACTTCAACTGACCCTACAACTTGCAAATCCACTTCGGAAACAATCTCGTCTCTGCTTAATACAACAATTTCATCTTTTTCCTTTGCAATATACTCTTGCATCTTTCTCCTTGAATGATGCGAGGAAACAACAACAATTGGAAGCCCCTCTGATAGTAACGGCATTGCAGCTTGATGCAGTGCTTTCGAGAAAGTTTCTTTTGTAATTGAGTCTTGAAGTACTTGCTCTTCTACAAAACCTGGTAAATCTACACACCGAATTATTTGTTTTCCACTCATGCCTGAAAATGAAACGGTTGCGCATATTTGTCTTTTCAAAGCATGGCGTACTTTCTCAACACAAACTTCGAGATGCGACTGTGATGCGTCTGAAGCAGATTCAATTATTGTTGCTAAGTCTCTAATTGGAACTCGCTCTTGAAGTAAGCATTTAAGAATATGGTGTAAACGAGAGATTGAAACGGTTGTTCCGATTTCTTCTTCAACTAAATGAGGTGATGTCACACGAAGCACCTCCACCATTCTGGAAACATCTTCTCGAGTCAATAATTCTGAGGCATGATGGTGTACAACTGTCGAAATGTGCGTCATAACAACTGCTACTGGTCCCATGGCTTGCACAAAAAGTTCACCCAATCCATTGAGTACTTTCTCTGTTACCCAAACTGCTGACATTCCAAAGGATGGTTCTCGTTCATGAATACCGTCGATGTCACTACCTGTATCTTCATTAGCAATAATCATTAAGCGGTCTACATACGCAACACCCTCACCTACTATTCCTCCTCGCAACATAATCCGATAGGTATTTGGCTCTAAATCCATATTATCTTTTATACGAATTGCTGGAATCTCAAACCCAAAATTCTGTTCCACACTCACTCTGAGGGAGGCCATTTTGTCAACAATGTTGTCATTCGTTTTCTGGGAAACCAAAGGCAAAAGAGACCGCCCCAGTTCGAGAAGTAGAATAGGTGTTTGCGTTGGAATGTTATCTTCTACAACAAATTCTTCTTCCAATACATTTTCTTCTACAAACTCTTGCTGTTGTTTATAATTTGCCCAAGACAAACTTCCTAACAATGCCGCCAATACAAGCAAAGGAATGGTTGGGAGCGGAGTGAAGGAAAGAATGACTAAGAATCCAGCAACTAATCCAAGGGCAGCTGGTTGGGATACTAACTGATTCGGTATTTCCAGACCAAGCGGGGCTCGATTGCCTGCTCGAGCAACAATCAGACCAGCTGCAATTGCAATAAGGAAAGAAGGTATTTGGCTAGCCAACCCATCACCAATAGTAAGCCGAGTGAAGAGTTCTGCAGTTTCAACAATCGACCAACCCTTCACCGCTACACCTACCGCAAGCCCTCCAACTATATTTATTGCGATGATGACAAGCCCAGCAATCGCATCGCCTCTGACAAATTTACTTGCGCCGTCCATGGCGCCGTAAAAATCTGATTCTCTTAACACATTGTCTCGCCGTTGAGTAGCTTGATGTTCGTTAATTAAACCGGCTGATAAATCAGCATCTATTGCCATTTGACGTCCGGGCATGGCATCCAACGTAAATCTAGCCGCGACTTCACTCATTCGCGTTGCCCCCTTTGTAACGACAACAAACTGAACAATAACTAGGATTAGGAAAATAATGCCCCCAACAATAATGCTTGACCCAGCAACGAACGTACCAAACGCTTCGATAACATGCCCAGCGATTGCTCCACCTTGTTCGGGTGTTGCAGCGTCTGCTGTAAGAATAAGTCGCGTTGAAGCAACATTCAAAACAAGCCGCCCTAACGTTGTGATTAATAACAAAGCAGGGAAGACACTGAAATCAAGTGGACTTTTTGTATAAACCGTTGTTAAGAGAATAACAGCCGCAAGTGAAATATTTCCAGCTAGCAAAACATCCAGGATTGCTGGCGGTAATGGAACTACAAGAACCGCTATCAACCCTAGCAACAAGGCAGGCACTAACAAATGCCGTTTTTTCAATAAACTTGAAATGAAAATATCTAACCGGTCCACTGTTCTTTTCATCGTATATTTCTCTTCAAATTAATCAATACACTTGCAATTTCACCATGCAAAATTGATGGTATCCCAAAACCAGCATCACTTCCCTGCGAAATTTCTTGAGCCAACACATTGTTTTCTACCATCGCAATTCCTTCTTTCCTTAACTGTTCCAACTTAGACATTAAGTGGTCTCCCTTGAAAATATCTAAGACAATTGGTGCTGTCATTGTAGAAGCGTTCCATCGAAGTGAAACTGCCATTTTTAATCCCACTACTATCAATGATGGAACGATTTCTTCTGGTCTACGCCTATCAACCCAGGTGGAATGCATTCTTGCTTCATTGGCTCGTCCACTATGTTCTCGATGTTCTTCAATTATTTCTCGTCGAGTCATGAGCAAATCTGCCTTCCAAGCATATCTTTGCCAACCAAAATCGCAAATACCGAGAACAAACAAAACCGCTAACGAAGCAAAAACTGTTTGAGAACCAATCGAAACAACATTCGAAATATGTTTAGGCAACATACTTTGTTCATTTAATGAAAGTAGTTGATTTTGATAATGTAATACAACCAACAAACCAGCAAGTACTGCAAGAACTATTTTGCTTAGTGAAAACAACAAAACCATCCTGCTTCTTGCTCCGAATATTTTCTTCGGACCTGCTCCTAGACGTGCGAACCGCGGTGTAATAATTTTTGGTGAAAATAAACCTCCAACCTGTAACAAAGATGCACCTGCGGCAACAACAAATAGAATAATGCATGGAATCGCTATCATTTCAACAAGTTGCCAACCAGCGGATTCTAACGATTCAGTTGGATTGGTTTTTGAAAACGAAAGCGATTCAACCACTAGATTTTTACTTACTTGTGCTATGTAAGGCGATAGAGAAAGCATAGTTCCAACCGCAACCAGCAAAAATAACACTGAGGACAAATCGTTTGACCGAGCAACTTGTCCCTCTTTTCTTGCTTTTTGCAAACGACGAGGCGTTGGTTGTTCTGTTGCATTAAATCTATCCTCACTCATTGTACCGTTCCTAAAGCCCAATCAGAAACTGAACCAACCATACCTGGCATCATTGTTCCCATCAATACGCCTACAAAAGATAATCCAGCGATGAGCACGGTCATCCCAATCAGTATACGTACTGGTAAACCAACACTAAAAATATTAAGTTGCGGCATAGACCGAGCAATCATTGCTAATGCTGCCGTTTGAATCATTAACACAGCTATTAAAGGAAGCGCAACTCTTAAACCAAACTCAAATGCTGTATCGAGCATGCCAGTTAAAGTAGACACCATAGAATCATGCGTCAAAGCAGCGATAGGAAGATGTTCAAAACTACCTACAACTGCCATATATGTTTGTTCAATTCCTCCAACAACAACAAAACTTACAATCGCGAACATCATAAATGCTCGCCCAAGTTCATCTGATTCGCCACCGGTTGAAGGATCTAGCATAGAAGGCAACGCTAAACTCATCTGTTGTCCCATCAATGAGCCGCCCATTTGAATTGCAATTAAGGGAATCGTCATTAAGAACCCTATGGTTGCACCAATCGCAAATTCACCCGCGAGTATTAATCCAAATCCTAAGTAACCAACCTCACCAATCACAATGTTTGCTGTCATAGTCCATGCAGAAAACCCAAGAACAAGCACAATTGCAATTCGAACTATCTTTGGAATAAATGGAGAACCGAATATTGGCGCGACAATTGCAAGTCCTGCAACTCTTGCCAGAACTGCGAAGCATGGAAGCAACGTTGTCGTTGTAATTACCATCATGTTGTCCCAGCAAACATCTCCGTAGCAAATGCCATTACTTCTGAGAGCATCCAGCCTAATAGAAGAAGTGTGGCAATAATCATTGCAAGCAACCTAGGAACCAAACTAAGCGTTTGTTCCTGCACTTGAGTCATCGCTTGAAGCACACTCATTATTACACTAACTACCAAACCAATCAGCAGGACTGGGGCTGCAACAACTAACACCACTTTTAGAGAAGAACTCAAAGCATCGACCAATAGATTCGTCATACAAAACCCCCGAACCCACCACTAAGAAGAACAACAGCGTATTCAGACACCGCTACACTTTGCAACAAGTTGCCAGCAACTAAGTACCACCCGTCGACCAGCACGAACAACAAGATTTTTAATGGCAACGAAATTAGTACCGGAGGCAACATCAACATTCCCATCGAAACAAGTAAACTAGAAACGAGAAGGTCAACCACCATAAAGGGTAAATACACTCTAAATCCAATTAAAAAAGCAATTTTTAATTCACTTAATACATATGCGGGTAGAAGGCTTAACGTATCAACATCTTCTCTCGTTAAGGATTCTGGTTTTGATGTATCGACACCTCGATAGTTCAACATCATGTATACAGTTGACCAGTTTCCTGCAGTTTCAATTTGCGAAAACATAAACTCCCGTAATGGTTTGCGTGTTCGTTCCCAAACGACTTCACTGTTTGTTATTTCACCATCTATCATTGGCTTAATTCCATCTTCATACATTCGTTCCATCGTTGGTGCCATCACAACAACGGAAAGCAACAGACTCAAACCAATCAAAATCTGAGTGGGTGGAATAATCGGGGAACCAAGAGCTTGACGAAGCAATGCAAGAACAACAACAAACCTTGTAAAACATGTACATAGCACAAGTATTGATGGAACCAATGCAAGCACGGTAAGCAACAACAAAATATTTACTGTTGATCCTATTGATCCATCGCCTGCGGGTAGTAATGCTCCTGCCTGTTCAAGAGCTTCGATGGGATTATCTGGAATACCCGCACTATTGACAGTTGAACATATCCACTTTGTCAGGTTGGTCGTTAGCATTCTTGGCTACCCTTCCCAATATCTACTTCGCAGAGTGGTACCAAATTGCTCTTTGATTGGTGAAGAAGCACCCCTTTTTGCTTCACTCGAACCAATAAAAGTGATTGCCGAGGACCCAGGGACTTCCGCTCGATTATCTCAATGGATGAACCCTTTGAACCACTGCCGCCGATTGTACGATTGCTCCGTTTCATTGCCCAGCGGATAATGAGTATCAGCCCAAAAATGCAACCGAGTGCTATCGCCACCTTCCATCCTCCTAGCTCCATCGACAGTGGCTCTTGCACGGCGTCTGGGAGTGGCAATGGCGTCGATTCGGACCCCAAAGATGGACGCACGAATAGCCCAGTAATGACACAACTACAACATTGGAGCGCAATCGAGCGCATCTTGGCCATCCTTGGCAACCTATTTCTGGGCAATCCTTGCCCGCTCAAAGAGTACTCAGAATGAGCACAACTCTTGTCTTATCGGCTACTTTATTCTCTCCACGTGATTATGATGTACATATGTTGCGATTCCTAATACCTACTATCGTCTGTTTTTTTGTTGCAAGTTTTTCTTTCAATACCCATGCTCAGGATACATATAGATTCGACGAAAAGTCTGACAGTTGGATTATTGTCTCGGAACACGACCCAAACTCACCTGAATCGCAACTCGAAGAAGCGAAACAACAACTTGATCTTGGCAACTATAAAGAAGCCCAGACTTTATCTTCCAAGTGGATAACAAAATACAAACGCCACCCCAACATTCCAGAAGCTCACATTATTCATGGTGATGCGCTTTTGGCACAACATTATTACTATGAGTCACTTTTTGATTATGAAATCGTTGCAAATGATCATTACGGTAAAAAGTCAGAAGTTACGGCCAACGCAAGAATGTACGAAGTTGCAACTAAATTTGCACATGGGACGAAACGGCTCTTCTGGGGAATGAGAATCACGGATGCAACCGACGTCGCTGAAGAAGTATTTATGCGAATCTCTGAACGTCTGCCCAGAAGCCAACTTGCAGAAAAAGCTGATTTGGAACTAGCAGATTTGTACTACCGAACAAAGGATATGGATTTAGCGAACGATATGTATCAACTGTTTGTAGAAAAATATCCAAGGTCAGAAAATATTGATAAAGCAAGGGCGCGATTAATTTACACACGTTTAGCCACATATCGTGGACCTTCATTCGATGCTACTGGACTAATTGATGCAAGGAAGGAACTAGTTAACCTTCCATTTACGAACCCACATCTCGCTGAAACCGTCAACTCCGATGCGTTAATCACACGTATTGATGAATCCCTGGGGCAAAAAATGTTGCGTACCGCTCAGTGGTATGTAAAAGTCAACAACCCAATTGCTGCTGAATTTACTGTACGAAAATTAATCCAACAGCATGAACATACCTCTGCATCAATCGAAGCCCTTGAACATATAATTCCAGCAATAATGCCAAAACTTCCACCTATTGTTCTTTATGAAGTATCTGACTTCTACGAAACATATCAAGAGGCATTACTAGGAAGAATCATCACGCCCGTTAATCCATCGGAATAACAAACATGCTACGAATACTTCTAACATGTTTCATTACAACACTATTTATCGGTTGTGCAAATGATCCAACCATGGGCTATTCCTCATCCACTTTATACCCAAAACAATACCAAACAATTTCCGTTCCCATTTTCAAAAACAATAGCTCTTCGAAAAACATGGAATTCATGTTAACGGATGCTCTTATCAAAGAAATAGAAGCTAGAACACCCTACCATGTCATTGGTAAAGAATATGCAGACACACAATTCACAGGTACTATTCGTTCCGTAGATTTACATACGATAAGCCAGTCTAGACTCACGGGGCTAGACGATGAAGTCATGATTACTGTCTCCATCGATTTTGAGTGGATAAACCTCAAATCTGGAAACAGAATTGTAGGGAGAAAGAACTTTACAAACAGCGCTCTCTTTGTCCCTTCACAACCATCATCTGAACCTATAGAAATAGGTAAATTCGCCGTTATTCAACAGTTATCCAAGGATATTGTCGATCAAATGCAAGCATCTTGGTAATTTTATTAAACAATACCCACGCAACAGCCTATTATCTATGTATCCATTCATTTCATTCAAAACCGTAATATCAGAGCACAGGTACCATCAATATGGCTAATCCTACAGGCGACCAAGACAAGAAACCCAACCAGCAGACACCCCCAAAGCCGAAATTTTCCAGAGGTTTGTTCAGTTGGATGCTCATCTGTTTCGTACTCATCATGCTCTATGGAATGATGAACGGAACTGGCGGAGGCAAAGAACTTACAAGTTGGAATGATTTTATAAACAGAGCAAAATTGCATCAATTCGAGAACGATAAAGTCGTTATCGAAAACACAAGGATTGTTGCAACAATCGCTGAAAATAGCAAAACTCCAGTTGGGGCAATCGATATACCGGCGGGGTCAGAAATTTATTTCCCAATTGCAGCTGGAGATGATGACTGGTACAAAAATGAATTGAAATCTGCAGGCATAGATTTTGCGAATAAAAAAGATAGCGGTGTGTTTATGCATTTCCTCTTGAGTTGGGGACCAATGATTTTTATTCTGCTCCTCATCTTCTACTTTATTTCTCGTTCTGCTAGAAGTGGTGGTGCCGGTGGTATGATTGGAAATTTCGGAAAATCAAAACATAAACTTGCAAATAAAGATGCCAATAAAATCACGTTTGAAGATGTTGCCGGTGTCGAAGAAGCAAAAGCAGAAGTACATGAGATTATTGAGTTCTTGAAGAATCCAAAAAAGTTCTCACGATTAGGCGGCAGAATCCCTCGTGGCATTTTGCTTGTTGGTCAACCCGGTTGCGGTAAAACGT
>CAYZEX010000033.1:6004-11692 GCA_964477675.1 uncultured Isosphaeraceae bacterium | reverse complement strand
GTGAGAAGATACACGGTGAAGATGCTGTGAATCGTGTGTTGACGGATGATGATTTGTTGCATGGATCTACAATTTTGCTTCGTAGGGGGAAAAAAGCATGGTTCGCTTCCCGTTGGTCATAAATCCTTGACAGTTAAACCCATGTTCAAGGCGTCTAAGTTGTTGATTGAGAACTAAGATTAAGGCGAGGGTGAATTGGCTAGTTCTATCGTAAGTTCGATATCAAGTTGAGTAGAGTCTTCTACGGTAGACTTCAGTTCTTTCCCCTTGCCATCTTCCATTATTGCTAGAAATGTTGTTATCTGCTTGTTTGAGATATATTGCTCCATATCGCTTGCCTTAAGTCGGAGTAGAGCAAAAACTTTTATTTTTTCTTCATTGATACCCTTAACGATATCTGTATTTGCTTCGATAGTAACATTAGATATTTTATTACTATGAAGAGTTACAGAATATTTGGAGTACTCATCTGCAGGACCCACAATTAATACTGGTACGGAATCTAACGTTGTTTTCTTAGTTTTAGATTCAAGTTTAAAAGACACTTTTACTGTCTCTGGGGAAATGGTGATACGCTCTCTTATATCCCCGTGTAGGCCAGATAACTTGACTCCCACATCTATAGTGTGCATAACACCAGGCTGTAGGCGCGCAACCAATGTGTCACTGATGTGGGCTTCTACAACAAGAACATCGGGAAGCTCTCCTTTAAGTTCTTTAGGAATACTGAGGGTAACTATTGGTGGATCTACAGTGAAATCACCTACTGTTGTAACGTTTTTTTGAACGGTAGGTTCAACGCTTGCTTCAACATCCTCAATCGTTTGTATTTCGAGTGAAATGGATGTGGGGCTCGTTGCAGTAACTTCTGCTCCAGTATCTTTGATTAAGTCTAGTTGGTTTATTCTGTTTACTAAATCAGCAAGATTTTGTTTTCCATCCTGAAGAGTGAGGGATACATTAAGCCCGCCCGAACACGCAACTTTTGCAGCATCAACGGCTGCTCTTGGACCCTCAAAAGTCAACTCGATAGGTTGAGAGGCGGGAGAAATAGTTGTGTTTGAACCTACAGGTGCCTTGAAGTTCAACACAGTTGCTTCGTTTGAAGTGTGTTTGGTATTGTTTGCTGCCCATAGCCAAACAACAACGGTGAGTGCTGTAACAAATAAGATAGCAAGGGTGTCATCTTTGCGCTTCATTCGGCACTCTCCGTTGTTGCGGATGTGTCAGTTATTTCATCAACAGAAACTTGTTCTTTACGGGGTTCTTCTTGTTCTGGATATAGTCGATTTACAAGTTCTTGTTCAACATTATCTCTTTCGATAGTAATAAGTTCGCCATGGTCGGCAAAAGATATTCGTCCAGTTTGTTCGCTGATTATGATAATCAGTGCATCGCACCTCATTGATAGACCAACTCCAGCCCTATGGCGAGATCCAAGTTCGGCAGATAGCATTGCAGATTCATCTGCTAATGGGAATTGCACACTCGCCTTCGTAACCCTGTCACTATTCACAATCAACCCTAAATCATGGAGAGGATTATTAGGCCAGAATATTGACTGTAATAGTTGAGAACTAACTTCAGCATCAAGTTCTTGTCCACCAATGACATGATCGTTTGTGCTGTTTTCTCTTTCTAATGCGATGAGACCCCCGAATTGATTTCTGCTCAGAAAGATTGCGGCATCTGCAATTGCGGAAATGGTTGAACCTCCAACCGAAGATTGTTTTCTAAATTTCACAAAAAGTCCGGATTGACTAACTTTGATTGCGGCTTGACGAAGTTCAGGCTGAAAAATAATAATAAGCAATAAAAAGAATCCAGTTAAAAACTGGTCAGCGAAAAACGCTAGTCGGTCAAAATGTTCTGTCCAGACAGCTAGCATTTGAAGAAGCCAAAGTGGCAAGAGCAAGATGACGAGCCCACGAATGACACCGCCTCCGCGAGTTCCTTGGAGGAATCTGAAGGCAAAAAAGATGATAATCCAGATGATAAACATCTCGATTAAGAGTTCAAATGCGTCATATCCAAAAATAGTCCACGTCATGTACGTACAATTATACGCTGATACCGTAGGATTCTCACATATGTCACGATTTGGTAATACACAGGGCGTCTCTAAACCCACGGGAGTATGTGCAGCAACGGGAGAAACCCTCCTTCCTGCCACTCCAGCAATGGCAACATTATGTGAACGAAAGGAGGATGATGGGTTCAATCGGTACGATTATTCCATTTCTGCTTGGGAAAATGGGAACAGGCCGGATCGATTATTCAGTAATTGGCGATATATCGTGCCTGAACAAGGCAAAAAGCCAGATTTACTAATAGACGACACGGTTTTAATCGATTTGTTCGAGCGTTTGGAGGGTGACGAGAAACCTCAGAGAATAGCATTTCGCTATATTTTGGCCCTTGTGCTCCTTAGAAAACGCAAATTGCAACTGGTTGGTAGAGAAGTGGTTGATGAGGGAGAACTTTGGGTTCTACGTTTTAAGGGGACAGATGGGGAACCAATAAAAGTTCATAATCCGAGTATAGCAGAGGGTGAAATTGAAGATTTATCAGAGCAATTAGGCGAAATATTACAAGGTGATTTGTGATGCGTCTTCTGTTTATTCCTCTCTTGCTTTTGTCTGCTTGTGCAAGCAGTGGACCAAAATTACACCAATACAAAAATTCTTCTTTAGCACAAGAAACTCAAATACAGAGAACATCTCTCCTTACAAATCTTTTTGGATACGGACAAATTTCGATTCTGTGGGAAGACAATGATGGCAAACATAAGGAACATTGTGATTTTGATTTTTGGAAACAAGGGGACTCTCTTTCTCTATCAATGACCAAGATTGAAAAAACGATCGCATGGTTTGGTGGTCATGGTAAGGATACTTGGTTGTTCGATATGACTGGCGATGAGACGGTGCTTTCAATTGGTGGGCAGAATGAGTTTGATATGATTGATGACACGCAAGTTGCTCTCATCCTATTCGGCTTAGAGCCACTACCAGCGGGCAAGATAGCCGTGGATGGAGAAGTTGTAACAGTTGTTGACAAAGAAGATCGAACGTGGCGTGCGAAATACCTTCCCCATTCATTTCGCCCACATGAAATTACTATGCAAAAGGAAGATTATTCTATCGTCGCTAAATATTTTGGGGGAAGAAGTGTCGAGGTAGAGAATATGCTTGAACTGCAATGGCCAGAAACCGGTAAAAAAATTGTATTGTCAGATAGCCGGAACACCAACACAATAACTTTTCATTTTGCATTTCTCTCGACCATTGTAGACGACGAACCCTTCGAATTTGTGATGAGCTTGGATCGGTTGAGTGCAAAATTTAAACCAGCATTAATAGCGAAGGATAACTAAGCATGCTTGGGTTTACGGCAGCATGCTTGTTTATGTTGCAGCCACTTGCAGCGACGGGAGGTAATGATGGCATTTGGTTTGTTGGCGACCTAGATCCATCTGTAATTAACTTTGATGTTACTACGAAGGGGTTTGATTACGCTCTATGTATGCGTGGCACTAAAAATGAGTACGTCAACTTAAAGCGTCTGAGCCATCGCCCAATTGCTATTGAGAGGTTCAAAGATACAGTCTGGTTTGTTGATTACACTTCGAGTGTTGCGTTATACGCTGTCGAGAAACAAAGTGATGGAACGAACGAGCTTGCATTACAAGGTATTATGGAATCAGATTCTGCTCCAACAGACTTAATTGCTTCGAATGACAAACTCTATATTTGTTTTGGCAACACTTCATTACAACTTTTTACATTTGTTAATGGCGTTTTTGAACAACTTCCTTCACTGAATGTTAAGAATGCTCGGGTTGCAGATAGTGGTGGTTTCCTAATGGCCGCTGCTCCAGCAGAGAATGGCGCTTCAGTCTGGAAATTCGTAGGCGACCAATGGGTGGGTGGTGACATTGTTAGGTTGCAAGGTGATTTTGTTGCATTAGAAACTAAAGAAGATTGGCCACTTTTTATTTCGATTGAAAATCAGCAGTGCAACATTGTTGGGCTTCAACAGTCAAAAGGAATCCAGATCTCTTCGTTTGAAATACCAAGGGGCCGGTGGTCTCTGCTTCCGGCACCCACTGGCTTATGCGTTATGGGCGTTGAGAGGAACGGAACAGTTACAGCAGTTGATATTGGTTGGCCATCAGGGAGATTGTCTGATCCAATTAAATTACAGATTGGCAGCGGGGCTGTTCCTTCCATATTCTCTCGGTTTGAGGTTTTATTTACAATTGTTTTGATTTCAATTTTTTTGGGGTTGAATTTTTGGGTCCAGAAATCAAAAAAAACAAAAAAAGAGGGGTCTGAAGAGTAAAAATGCCGATATTTCTGTAATTACGTTGCATGGATGCCGCGTTATATGTCTTGTTCGTATTGGGTATTGCCCGCGAGCACGGAGAGGATGATTCGTGACAGACTCTATCAATTTTTTTGTACACCCTAAATCCTTTGCCTACGGAGCTTTTGTATGAACGCAAAGTACAAAAAGTCACTTTTTGCATTGGGTGTTATTGGTTTTACGGTTGGTTTATTGTGGTCAGTTCGTTCAGATTCCAGCGAACTTCCTTTTGAACAAACTCCGAGACAAAATACTATAAGCGAAGAAGAATCTCAGGCAAATTCAAAACCTTTTTGGTCACAATTGAATTTAAAATCATCAATACAAAAAAGAGATGAAGCACGCGCCGCGCGTCAGTATGAACTTGCTCAGATGATAAATCGTATCCAAGGAGTTTCGAACGCCTCTGTTCTGCTTTCGGATAACGAAGTAGTAGGCATCGGAATGCCAAAGCAACCAATGACTGCATGTGTGTTAGTTGATCCAATACAAGGTTATTTGCCTATTGGTACTGTTGATGCAATTCGCAAACTTGTTTCTGGAGCCACTGCAGGGCTATCTTCGGATCAGGTAATAGTTATTGACAATACATCTGGAGTAGAGGTTAATTCTTCCCTTACCTCAAGGCCCAATGTAGATGCGATTAATGAAAAAGTAGTTCAGGCACTTGGACTTAATGTGGCTACCGTTACTGTGACTGCTTCTCCATTATCAGAGTTCGAAAGAGCAATTCCGTGGTTGGCAACTCCACCAACAGTACGCGTAACCCTGCCTTCCTCTTGGCTAGAAAAGAGAGGGCTTCAAGTTGGTGGTCAAGAAGTTGTTTTAGATTCGCTTCGGGCGCTAATTGCCACTGTAACTCCAGGCTCGAAGGCAACATTCCAAATCGTGCAGGATTCACCTATTGCAAATGCTAAAACTGAAACGAAAGAATCATATACAAAGTTGATTGCAATAGTAATTGGCCTAGGTGCCATTTTTATTTCTGGATTTGTTGTGAATTACCGACGACGAATAGATGAACCCATGACGGTAATGCAATCGGTTAACCCAACAGAGGAAGCTCGTCGTATTCTTGAAATGGAACACTTAGATGCAAAGAAAACCATCGATAACATGTATGGTGCATTTAAAGTAAGTGTGCTACGGGAAATTGTTGATTTTGAAGACGTAGATGAAGAAGTACCACTTGTTCAAGTTCAAACCCAATGTGAGCTTGAATTGGCATAAAAAGTATGTAAGTTTGTCTTAGGAGAGGTTTAACTTTTCAGTTCTATTTTAATATGGGGGGGGGGGAATAGAAAAGAAACTGTTAACTCT
>CAYZEX010000033.1:2720-5994 GCA_964477675.1 uncultured Isosphaeraceae bacterium | reverse complement strand
CCGCCGGCGCCCTGCGACGCCGCGGCGTCGCGCTCCCCACCGCCGGCCGCGCCCATCGCAAAGAACCTGTTAACTCTCGCAAAAAGTTCCTCGGGTCAACATTAATTCAAGGGTTTGGCTAACAATGTCAATTTCTCGCTTTGTCATAGAAGTGTAAAAAGGCAGGGCGATTGTTCGTTGAGAGATAGAATCAGATACAGGACAACTTCCATTAACAGAGGGAACATCTGCGAAGATAGGGAGCGTAGGAATGGATTGATAATAATCCGCGGCGCCAATATCGTGCCTGTGTAGTCCCCTGATTATCTCATCTCGATCATCGCTGGTAAACCGGTCACTTAATCGTATGACGTATCCATCCCAACTCATGCTGACATCACGTTCAATTGTTGGACACATTACATCAGAAACACCACCTAGGCGTTGTGTGTACCACTGTGCAACTCGGTCACGGCGCTCTAATATCTCTTGCAACCGCTTCATCTGGACGGAACCTACGGCTGCATGAACTTCGCTCAACCTGAATCCATGTCCAATCACCTGCATTAATTCTTCGGTTCGAACTCTGTACAGGTCGTCCGATGAAATCGAGGGGTCATTTGCTAAACCGTGATTTCGTCTTAAGCGACACTGGCTTGCTAATGAATCGTCATCAGTCGTAATAACTCCACCTTCAACGCTTGTTAACTGTGTTGTAGAGTGGAAGGAAAAAATCGAAACCCGACCAAAAGAGCCGACCTGTCGATTATTTAATTTACTTCCAATAGCTTGAGATGCATCTTCTACTAAAGGCAATTCTTGTTCTTGTGCTATTTTGGAGATATGTTCAATGCCAACGGGGTTCCCAAAGGTGTGTGTAGCAATGATTGCTTTTGTGGATGGTGTAATTTTATTCGCGACATCATTCGGGTCTAAATTAAGTGATCTGGCATCGCAATCAGCAAACACAGGAATAGCACCAAGCCGAAGTATCGTCGCGGCAGTTGCTGGAAATGAGAATGCCGAAGTAATTACTTCGTCACCGGAGCTTATCCCAAGAGATTCAAGGGTTATGTGCATTGCACTATGACCAGAATTTGTCGCAATGCCAAAGGTACTCCCAGCATGTTTAGAGACTGCTTGTTCAAACTTACGTGTCCATGAACCCAGAACAAGTTTTTCGCCACGCAACGCATCACTCGCTGCGCGTATTTCGCGGTCAGTTATATCAGCACAACATAATGGGATGTTTGAAGACACTTTTGTTTACTGTGTGCCAACTGCAGCAAGTGCTTGTTCAGAAAGACCTATCCGTTTTAGATAAAGCCATGCTGCTTGCGTTTCAAAAGCAGGGCTAAGATGCCCGCCGCCTGCGGCAATAATACCAAGATGCTTTTGGTCTTCCTTTTGCAACTGGTTTGCGTCTCTAGCAATAAGAAGTAACGTCATAACATCTGCCTTGTTTAATCCTATTCTCCTCAACTTAGTTGCCTCTTCGACAACCACGTCATTTGATACTTGGAGCATTGCTAGAAGTAATAGTTGTTGTTGATTACTGTCGTCTTTAGTGGATTGTAAAATTTCCCAAGCATCATCTGGAGAAAGATTAATTAGGTTGCCAAATGCTTGAATTGCAACATCGTTCCTCCATGCAGAGGTTTTTTCAGGTACGACTGCTAACGCCTTGTAAAAGGAAGATGCAAGTTCTTCAGTAAGTTGTTTTGACGCGACTCTAAAAGCCCATTCAGTGGATGCTAAGTGTCCTCGCTCAACGAGTTCGACGAGTGCTTTGATCTCTTCATGCCCAACAGAAGTGGTTTTGTCGTTGACTTTGCCTGCGCGAATCATGATATCCAAGAGGGAGTCATCTTCATTAACAGCTAAGCGAGCTACATGTTCGGGTGTAGGGTTGATGGAAGATTCAAGCAACAACAACAGGTTCTTCACCTGATCCTTACGGTTTGGATTAATTGGAAAAGATCTGTTCCAGATTCTTAGACCCTCGATGTTATCAATAGTAAGTAGAGTGAAAAGTGTCCAATACCGCTCGTTTTCAGAAAGTGCGATTTTGTTTTTTTCTAGTAACTCTTGTAGCCATTGGCTCGCTGAAACTAGGTTGTATTGTTGAATTAACTTTAGCGTTCTGTATAGAGCCTTGTTTCTATTAGATTTTGTTGCTCTCCGAAGCGCTTGCGTTGTCTTTCGAATAGTTTCTTTGTCTCCACAAAGTAAAGAAGCAAACATCGCCACAGTTAAATCTGTATTGTTTGAGAGTTCTTTTAGAGATTCAATATCTGGTGTGCCACCGAGCATTTGTAAATCCGCAAGGAGTAGCAAGCGAGGAGAAGTTTCAAGAAGTGGCCATTTCAGGAGAGTCTCAATTTGTTCACGATGAATCAAGCCATCGTCAAGCGCCTGAGCGATGACATGCTCTCTTGCGCTTGGCGCTATTTGTTGTACTAGCCATGGATCAATGCTCTGCTCGTCACTTAATTCTGCAAGCCCAAGCACCGCATGGACTTGAACTGCCCATTCAGAGTGTTGGGTAAACTTATGGAAAAGAGGGCGTAAATCGGAATCACGTAATGTTCGAAGTGCTGCAAGACTTAGAAGATGTTGCCCATTTCTTTGTATAGTTGTAGCGCTTTTCAGTTGACGAATTGCTGCCTCAGAGTAATCACTCGCGTTCATGCCACTAACAACAGATGAGGTGGCGATACACATAAGGATGGATGAGACAATCCGCATAATATGATTGTAGCATCATAGTGCATTATTTCTGTAAATAATTAACTCCGAGGTTAATTAATCGTTAGCTTTAGTCCGTATCGTCCACGATAATTGGTCGACAATCTCTTTAATATCAACAGTTTCGTTGTTGATGGTTGTCGTTGTTTCGGTTTGATGCAGCAAGTTATCTATTCTTTTCACGGCAGCATGGACGGTTGAATGGTTTTTTCTTCCAATAGCAGAGGCGAGTTCAGGGTAACTGAGTGAAGTGAGTTTTCGCCCCAAATAGGAACACACGCTTCTCCAAAAGACGACAGTTGCCGTTCGTGAGGAGCCCTTCAATTCGTGAACATGTATGCCAGCTCGTTTTGCGGTGATTTCGATGATATCTGAGAACCGAATAGGAAGAGAGGTGGGTGGCGTAGATCGCAATAGTCTTTCTACGGCATCAATACCGATGGTCATTGATTTATTGTCAGTTAATAGGGATGCAGTTGCTCGGAGCCGAGTTACGGTGCCTTCGATTTCTCGAATCGAACCAACAGCTTGACTCGCGAGGTGGTCG
>CAYZEX010000033.1:0-2710 GCA_964477675.1 uncultured Isosphaeraceae bacterium | reverse complement strand
AAATCTCCAATCATTGCCCATGTTAATCCAGCAGCACCATCAGTAATGGAAATCCCAAACTGTTGGGTTAGCTTAAGAATGATGTTACACCGTGTTTCACGATCTGGACGTTGAACCTGTGCAATCATTCCAGCAACTAGGCGATTAGAGAGTGCTCTATTTAATCGTTTGATGTGGCGGGGGTCTTCATCAGATGCGAGTACTAGCCTCGCTCCTCGCAAGCCCGCCGCATCTATAGTGTGCAATAGTTCTTCTTGCGTTTTTACTTTGTTAGCAACAAAATGAACATCATCGATTGCAAGAAGATCAAGGTTTCGATATCGATTTCTGAAACGGCTGAATTCTCCGCTTCGAGAACTAGCGATGAATTCGTTCGTAAATTGTTCCGCGGTAACATACCGAACTTTTTGGTGTGAGTTTCTTGAAGCGTGATGACAAATGGCTTGCAGTAAGTGTGTTTTTCCAACACCACATGCTCCATAGATAAAAAGAGGAGAGATTGCCTTTCCATCCTCTTGTGTCATTTGTTTTGCTGCAGCGCATGCGAGTTGGTTACAAGAACCGATGACAAAATCGTCGAAACGCAACAGTTGTCTTGTAGATGTTCTACGGTTTGTTCTCTTGTGTGTTGGTTCTGATCTGCCTGCTTCTTGTTCTTTGGGAGTCACTTTTTCCAGAGCGGAGATTGTAACGTGAACCTTTTGGCCGCATGCTTTTTCAGCCGCGTTTTCGATAAGTGATGAAAACCGATTTGTAATCCAATTTGCAGCTAGAGGTGTGGAGGCAATGATGTTAACTCGGTTTTCACTACATTGGACATCTGTGTTTGTGAACCACATCCTGTAAGGTCTTGTTCCAACCGTTTTAGTTAACTCCTCCCGGAGTTGTTTCTCGATTGAGGATGACTTTTTGGGGGACATGAAGGAGCGAAACCAGTCCGTAATTGCGGTGCATGATAAATGTAAATAAATGAGTCCTTCCTACAACCGCCCCACGATTTGGTTGCCAATTATTGGCGCCAAATGTTCGGAACCGCTCTTCCTTGAGCGGTTAGTGAAGGGTACAGAATTCTGAATTGATTGCAAGTAGGAGTTTCTAACGATAACGACTTTTTAGGATGCGAAAGTTACGTAACTCAAGTAATTACCTAGGTCAACGCGCATCAAGAAAAAAACACTTTCTTGTTTCGCACAATTGTCAGCAAAGTGTGGACAACTTCAGTAAAACTTTTTAATCATCGTGTATCTCTTGCGAGTTTCCCGAAACCCCCACCGCCTGTAGAGTTCGAACGCTGGGAGATTTTCAGAATCTACTGCAAGTGTTATTCTGGGTAAGCCACAATCAGCAGCTTGTTGCATTGCTAACTCAATGAGGGCGTCACCGAGCCCACATCCACGTGCCTCTGGAACGCACCCAACATAAGCGAGTTCCATACAACCCATTTCTGGGACTCGGTTTAGCAGTAAAACTCCAGCAAGTTTACCGTCAAATTCTGCAATCGTCCAAAGTTCTTCATCGTACGTTCCTTGCTCCCGATGCCCCGCGATGATGTCTTGAATTCGTCGCATCCCATGAATTTGTGGGCAATCTAGTGAATCAATATAGGTCTTCTGAAGAAGCCATTGTAACTCTGCTTCGGTTGTATTTTTCATCGAGCGGAATGTGATGTTCTCAGCAAGATGTTTGGACTCAATGACTAATTGTGAAACCTCTAGATATGTCAGTATTGCCAAGGGGGTAAAACCAGCGTACGTAAATGCTTTTCTAAGACTGGTTTCATCAATTTCTAGTATTGTTTGGGCAAGCCGAACATCCATTTGTTGAAGTGATTCGACGCCTAATGCGATGAGTTTACCAATTTTTTCAATTTGAGAATCCTCTTTCGGCCTAGAGACAAGAAATGTCGAGGTTGCTCCAGCGTTGTGGAGCAATAGAAGCGCTGTTTTTAGACCGCGGGGATCATTTGTCAGGAATTGAAATGTTTCCTCATTCCGCGATTCAAGAGCGTGAATTAGGGCACGCGCACGCCTCTTATCATCGAGGATGGATGTGGCAGCTTCAAGGTACTTATTTTTTGGGACAAACATGACGAAACCGTATCGTACTGCTAGAATGACGAGTTGCTAGGAGCAGTACCCATGCGAATTACAATGTTTACTATCATCCTATTATCTATCGTTTTTATTGTTCAAATAGGACAGGGATATCCACCCAAAGCATCCGATAGAGCTGATCGCTGGCAGTTACGACTCGATACGGGCGACCTACGATTTTATCGAGACACCGAGACTGGATTAGGCTATTGGTTACTCGTCTATGAAGTGACGAACGAAACAGATGAAGATCATCGTTGGACTCCTCAATTTGATTTAGTAACGGATAGGGGCGAAATCATTAGAGATTATGAAAATGTTCCCCGCCGTGTTCAATTGAATATATTGGATATCTTTGGCGATTCACTGATGAAATCACAATCAGACGCGAGCGGACCACTCCTTCAGGGTGAAGAAAATGCCATCAGAAGCGTTGCTATTTGGAAGGCTGGACGAGAGGATGTTCGTGAAGTCCAAATTTTTGCAGCTGGTGTCAGCGGTGACACCGTAGAGGTGACGCATCCGATTACTGGCGAAAAGAAGAAATTACGCCGAGTAATCCAATTATCTTGGGTTGTTGACGGTGGAATCAATCAAATAATCTTAAAACCTCTACC
>CAYZEX010000032.1:0-11784 GCA_964477675.1 uncultured Isosphaeraceae bacterium | reverse complement strand
TACGCCACAATCAGCTTCACAGGTTTCGCAATTTTCATCAATATTGCAAGTGCCATCACCACATTCTCCCGCAACATCACCAGGGCATTCACAGCCCGAGCAATCCCAGTTGTAAAACATTTCTAGCTCAGCACAGTTCAGTTCATACTCATCCCAAGCACTGTCACAGCACTCACTACCGTAATTCGTGAAATCAAACTCACAGGCGGAGCAGTCTCTATTATTATTGCTTTTAACAATGGGATATTTTATTTGCAGACTTAATTCATATTTAATTGAGTTATTATATTGATGAATATTTTTCAAGTTATATGTCTGCATATAAGTTAGTTTTTCCAACCTATAATCAGTCTTTAAATGGATATTTTTTTTATCATCAAATGGTAGAGGGCTTAATTGTTTAGACAATATAGGTTCTGCAGGGTAATTAACTTTAGAAGGAGAATTCTTACTTATCTTCTTAGTTAATCGATTTTTCTCCCTCAATTTCATAGATTCAAGTTTTTTCGTATTAATCGCATTATTAGAAATAATTTTTTTTAAACCAGAAAAGTCTAATTTATCCTGGTTTTCTGTAAAAAGAAATGTTGCAGATAAAATTATAATAAAAGAAATTAAAACTCTGTTATACATGGGCTCCCCCCTTAGAAATAAATATATTAAATTCTTATGCTAATAAAATCAATGATAGCATGAATAATATACAACATGTTCAGTCATAATACTACCCCTTACTATCAAGTGCTCTATAGAATTTACGCCTATTTTCTCTTTATATTAAAGTCATAATATGGAGATGTAAGATAATGTGATGTTGGACACAGAATGATAATTGGATATTTTAAAAAAGTAGAAACTATAAAAAGTGCAGATTAAAGAAAGTCTTAAATAAAGTTCACCTTGAAGCATCTCTATTCTACAATCTAGAGCTTGTATTTACGCATACACATGTTAGTTTGCAGATCATCTATAAACACCATGTAAGACTTTGCTTTAACTGAATATCTAATTAAATATCCTATTTCTGAGAAGATATCATGAATTATGTTTAGATTCCCTCATATAAATGTTATCAAAATAGCGTAATTAAATTATATCTTCCAAATTCTTGATTTATGTACAAATTACTTCAACAATGATTGGATTCGTTATAATTTATGTTACTATTGTTTAAAATAATTATCAAATCAATCCATAATAAATATATTAGGAGACAGAAGTGAAACGATACAAGACAATGCTTGAAGGCTTTACCTTAGTAGAAATTCTTATTGTAGTAGTAATTATTGGGATATTAGCTACCGTAGCTATTCCAACTTATTTTAAGTATGTAGAAAGAGGTTATGCTTCTGATGCCAAAGTTCAAATTAAAAATATACTCCAAAATGCTGAATTATATAGACAGGAAACAGGTCAATGGCCTACGGATGTACAGACCATGATTGCAGAAGGCTACATCGAGCTTAAACAGTCAATATTAAATAAATGGGAATTTACTATCCAGTTAGAAGATAATGAAATGGGGACATCAGGACAAATATCGTCTACTAGTTTACCAGGCATGCAGGGTGGTGAGGGACACCAAATTATCTATCTTGTGGATGAAGGTGAATATGTTGGATATGGACAAAAACGTCAACAATAATTAAGGTTAGAGAGATTTCTATTATGAAAATAAATGAACTGTTAAAATATACACTTGATTCAGGGGCTTCCGACCTACACCTCAGCGTTGGATCCATACCCTCAATAAGATTAAATGGTGAAATAAATAATCTTAAGCTTCCTGAAATGGACTCTTCTACTATGGAAGGAATATCAAAGGAAATTCTAAATAAACATGAACTGGATAACTTTGAAGAAACTTTGGAAATAGATTTCTCATATCAGATAGCAGATTTAGCCAGATTCAGAGTAAATATGTTTATGGCTCGGGGCAAACCCTCCCTTGCTTGCCGACTAATTACATCAGATATTATGACATTTGAACAATTGCACCTAGCACCGATACTAGGTGAGGTTGCGATGAGTGCGAATGGATTGATTCTATTCGCAGGTGTCACCGGCTCAGGAAAATCTACTTCCATTGCTGCAATGCTGAACTATGTGAACCAACGAAAGCGGTGCCATATTGTTACGATTGAAGATCCAATCGAATACATCTTTCATGATGCAAAAGCCACCATAAACCAACGTGAAGTTGGCATCGACTGTCTAAATTTTAATGAAGCGTTGCGGGCACTTGTGCGTGAAGATCCTGATGTTGTTCTCATTGGAGAAATGCGTGACAACGAAACATTTGAAGCGGCGATTCGAGCTGCTGAAACTGGTCACTTAGTTTTTGGAACTATTCACGCATCTTCCGCATGGCAAACCTTCGGTAGGATATACGACTTATTCCCAGAATCTGAACGTCCGCAAATTCGCAAACTTCTTGCATACAACCTAAGAGCGATTGTGTATCAAAAGTTATTGCCAACACTTCACGAAGATGTAGCACGTATCCCTGCTCTTGAGATTCTTCTTGGCACACCAATCGTAACAAAGTATATTCTTGAAGCGCGGGAAGGCGAACTTCTCGATGTAATCATCAAAAGCCATGAAGAAGGCATGGTCGACTTGAACACCGCGTTATTACGGCTTGTGGAAGAGGAATGGGTTTCACTCAAAACAGCACTGGATGCCACGCCAAAACCGGAAGATCTTAAAATGAAAATAAAGGGCATTGCTTGATGCTTACAGCGATACTGTCTGAAACGACTCCTGTTTTCCTGGTGAGCCCTTGGAAACCTGTTCTCATAGTTTTCGCTTTCATTGCTTGGGGCTGGCTTGTAAGCACACACTTAGAGAAAGATGCAAGAGCTGCGCACCTTGATGCCATCAAGTGGAACAGCATTCATACCGCAGTTGCATTCGTATCACTCTGCATAATGCTTTTTGGAATCAACTTTTATATCGCCTACCCAATAGGAATTCTTGTTTTACTCTCCCCAATACTTGCGTACTGGAAAGTGCGTAACAACGCCGTTGCGGAAGAACACCAATTTCATTTTAAAACCGATTCCCTTAAATCGGCTCTTGACAGAAGGAAGAAGGCTAAAGCCAGTCGAAATGTTTCTATGCGTTTCGAGAACAAAGAAGGATCCATTCCAGTTCCAGGTAAAGAAGATCCTCAACTTCAAATATACCTCTCTGCAGATGAGTTAATTTCTGAAGCACTGACCAATCGAGCAAGTAGAATGGAGCTTCATCTAACATCAAAAGGATGCCAAAGCGTCTACCTTACTGATGGACTCCCAACTAAAATGGAACCCATTGCTGCTGATACTGGTGCACAAGTACTTGCATTCCTAAAAGAAACTTCCGGTGTGGATTCAACAGACGTTCGGAGATTACAAAAGGGAGCTTTTGACATCTCGGGTGATTCGGGCAGTGTACATATTGATTTGACCGCATCTGGCTCCTCTAATACTCACATCGTTCGGTTAGATTTCGACCGCAAGCAACGCGTGCTTAGAGCTTGGGACTCGCTAGGAATGCTTACAAAACAACGAGAGTTACTCGACCAACTAAAAGAGGAGCAAAGAAGACATGGTATCGTCCTCATTGGTGGTGATACACAGAGCGGCACGACAACAACAGGGTACGCCATACTCAGCCAACACGATTCGTACCTGAGCAACATCGTGACACTCGAGCAAGAAGTACTTGCGACATTGGAAGGAATCACCCATAGTTCTGTATCTGATGATGCCAGTGATTACTCTTCACAATTGCAAACTCTGATTAGGCGTGATCCTGATGTCATACTCGCAGCGGACCTCTCTGATGCAGCTTCTGCAAAAATCGCAGTCAAGCCGGGGAAAGAGGGACCACTTATCTTTGTTTCAATGTCTGCTTCATCGATGACCGAACTTGTTTCAAAATGGGCAGGTTTCGTGGCTGACCCAAGGCAGTCATTTGAATCTCTTCAGGCAATTGTTTACCAAAAGCTTGTCCGTAAGCTTTGCGAAAATTGTAGAGTTGCATACAAACCATCTGAAGATCTTGCGAAACAAGGGCTCCCCACTGATCGAGTTGAGCAACTATACCGTAAGGGGGGAGAGGTCGAACAGAAAAATAAAATTATCACATGCCCAATCTGTAAAGGGTCCGGATATGTGGGGCAAATTGGCATTTTTGAAACTATGTTCCTAGATAATGAGTCTCGAAAACATCTCATCGCTGGCGATTTAAAATCTGCAATGTCAATCGCTAAACGAGCAAAACTATTGATACGACTTCAAGAATCTGCATGGGAAAAAGTTGCGTCGGGTGAAACTTCACTCGAAGAATTTGGCAGAGTTAGTAAAATAAAACCAACAAAGAAAAAAGTATTGAGTAAATAAATACACCATGATTATTCTCTTCAACATTGGAATCATTGGACTTGTCTTGCTTATTGCATATTGGTGGTCTAACGAAGGTCTGTTTAGCTCGCTGCTGCATCTAGTTTGTGTCATTGCAGCCGGAGCAATCGCACTTGCTGTATGGGAGCCCATCACGATAAGCCTAATGAGTGGCGGAGGGTTTGACAACTATGCTTGGGGGATTGTATTAGTAGGTTCCTTCGCCGTAACGCTTCTGGTTCTCCGTATTGCATGCGATAAACTTGTCCCAGCCAACCTCAAATTTCCACCTTGGGCAAATATGGCTTTTGGAGGTCTCGCTGGCTTTGCTTCTGGTGTATTAACTATTGGGATTTGCCTTATTGGTTCTGGCTTCGTTCAATCAACAAATGAAATCATGTCCTACCGTGGAACTGCTCGTGATGAAAATGGACGAAGCGAAATCACCAAAGTTGGTGATCCAATATGGTTAGATGTAGCGCAACTTACTTCTAAATTTTTCGGTGTACTGAGCGTAGGTACTCTTCATCCTGATTTTAAAGGTGGTCCTCTTCAACAGTACAATCCAAACATAGATGAACTTTCTACTCTTGTGCGTGATACTTACGACAATGGAAAGGGGCAACTCTCGTTGCTTCCAGACGCAGCAAATGTTTCCAAAGTTGCGAAAAGTGCAGACGGGATGGTTTTGGTTCAAGTTAACTTTAAACCAAAGGCTCGCGATTTTGGGTCTCAACTCATTCTTGCAAAATCACAAATACGCTTAATTACCTTAGCAAATGGAACTGAAGAACCTAACATCTACTACCCAATGGGATGGAAACAGGAAGTTCAAGATGTTGCAGAAGAGCAGATCTTCAAGTTTGATGATAACTCCCATTTTGCAACTAGTATCCCCGGACGAACTGAAACGGGTATCAAATTTGCCTTTGATACAAGAGATGCTAACGTGGTACCAAAGTTCATTCAAATACGTGGAACCCGTCTAAATCTGCCAAGCGGAAACCCCATAGACTTACCAGCGCTTGCTGTACAACAACTCAGAGGTATACAATTAAGTGATGACGAGATTCTCGCTGCACGAGACCCACTAGGAAAAGACATCCAACACCTCGTTGAAGCATCATTCAAAATACGCGGGCTGCGTATCTCAACAAATGGATTGCCTGGCACAATTGAAGTAGACGATTTCTTTTTCGTGCGAGGAACACTCAACACTAATTGGTCAAGGTCAGGGGTTTCATCTGCCTTGGCAATAAAGGGAATTCAATCTGATGAAGGAACTTCGATTATTCAACTCGAAGTAACACCAGGAAAAGAGGGTGCATTTGAGGATTTAGTTCCAATCATTTCGCCTGATTCACCAGTATTATTCATTGACAGCGATGGGCGTAAATATGAACCTATTGGATATATCATTGGCGATGAGAAAAGAATGAAACTTTCTCTCACTCCTGGCACTCCAATCCAAACCGTTAGCGAACTACCAATGCACACGTTAACCTCTAGCAACTCAAAAACCATGAAGTTAATTTTCCAAATTACGGTTGGTGTTCAACTCAGAGAGTTCAGGGTTGGTGACCACACTATTGGTACATGCAATGTTAAAGTTGAAAGAAGTAGACGATAAATCATTCGTGAAGGAGTCGTTCTACCCAATTTATATCGAAATCTGCTGACACAAAAGCGTGATGATTCAATAATCTTTGGTGCAGTGGAATAGTGGTAGCAATAGGCCCGATACTGAATTCGCCTAGCGCACTACGCATTCTTGCGATTGCTTCATTGCGATCCCTGCCATGAACAATTAATTTCCCAATCATCGAATCATAATTTGGTGGTATTCGGTATCCCTCACGAACATGGGATTCTACTCGGACACCTGGACCACCCGCTGGTCTCCATATTTCAATAGTGCCGGGTTGAGGCATAAAATTTTTGCTTGGATCTTCTGCATTCAGTCGACACTCAATCGCATGACCATTAAGGGCAATATCTTCTTGACTCCAAGAAAGTGGGTCGCCAGCAGCAACACGAATTGATTCCTTGACAATATCCACCCCCGTTATCATTTCAGTAACTGGATGTTCCACCTGCACTCGAGTATTGACTTCAAGCATGAAAAATTCTTGTTGTTTATTCATGAGAAATTCAACAGTGGCGGCTCCACTATATTTTGCTTTTTTGATTAGTTCTGCAGCAGATTCACATACACTATCTCGAACCGAGGCATCAACTCCAGGAGCAGGACCCTCTTCAATAAGTTTTTGGTGACGACGCTGGCTTGTACAGTCACGGTTGTACAGGTGAACAGCATTCCCATGTTTATCACCAAGTACTTGCACTTCAACATGCCTTGCACTATCTAAGAATTTTTCAAGATACACAGCGCCATTACCAAATGATGCTATAGCTTCTTGCTGGGCTGAAGTAACAGCAGTACGGAGGGAAGCAACATTATGCGCAACACGCATGCCCTTGCCACCTCCACCCGCCGTTGCTTTAACGATAACTGGATAACCAATCTCTGAAGCAATTTCTATGGCTTCTTCTAACTCTTCTATCTCACCATCCGTTCCCGGAAAAATTGGAGTGCCCGCTTTCTTAGCAAGCCGTTTGCAGCTAATTTTGTCTCCAAGTAAACCCATTGCCTCGGGTGAAGGACCAATGAATTCAATTTCACAATCACGGCAAACTTCTGCGAAGTGGGCATTCTCTGCAAGAAAACCATAACCCGGATGAATCGCTTCGGAATCAGTCATTTCTGCAGCCGAGATGATTCTATCAATTCGCAAATACGACTCTGCAGATGGTGCCTTACCAACACAAACTGTCATATCCGCAAGATCGAGCCATGGCGCGTTAGAATCAGCTTCTGAATAAACGCATACTGTTTCTATACCAAGTTCTCTTGATGCACGAATGATACGTAAGGCAATTTCGCCTCTATTGGCAATGAGGATTCGACCAAACATTCAACGTACCTCGTATTATTTCTTTACAAGAAAAAGCGGCTGCCCAAACTCGACGGGCTCGCCATTGTTGACCAAGATTTTCAGAATCGTGCCATTGCATTGAGCTTTGATTTCATTAAAAATCTTCATCGCTTCGATAATACAGACGGTAGATTCTTCGCCGACTGTATCTCCAACATTGACAAAGGCCGGAGAATCTGGATCGGGAGAAGCATAGAACGTTCCAACCATTGGGCTGAGTATCTCCTGCCCATCTTCAATCGGAGTTTCAGTTGCTGCTGGAACACCTTCCCCAGGAGCCGAAGCATGAGCAACTGGGGCTGCTGGAGCAACGGCTACTGCAGGTCCACTAGTCACAAATGTTTCGCCATGCCTTCGAATAGTCACTTGCTCATCGGTATCTCGTAAATCCATTTCAGCCAAGTCATTAGCCACCATAAGTTTTACAAGTTCTTTTAATTTGCGAATATCAATCATGCGGCGAAGTATAGCGAACTTCAGCGAACGTGTGCCGTTCTGACTTCTTTGAACAGGAAAAATTACCTCCGAGGTAATTAGTCACTACTCTTGTAAGAGGCTTATATTAGTAGATTTGAGAACCATTTCTTTGGGAAACTGGTTTCCCTAATATTTCGCTTAAGACTATTGCAGTACGTATGTTACGACTATTCTGTAACATTGCTGATAGCTGTTTAGATGGAAGAGTTTCTTTCTTTGTGGGCGTTCCAGAAGGAGGAAGTGGGCAAGTATCAACATGAAGTGATGGAATTCTCTTGGCTTCTTCTTTTATAGGCTTGCTCTGGGGAGGTGGCTGTTGAACCTTGGCTTTTGTTCGTCTACGAAGGGATTCAATTTTTACCTGTACGGGATCAGCCTTCAGCTGAGTGGAAACTGTGGGCTGATCTGCAGTTGAGACCCCCCTCTTTGCCGCTTCCTTCTTTGCTGCAGCCTTCTTTTTTTCAATAATACCTGAGATTATTGACCAAACCACACTCAATATAATTATTAAGGTAACACCCTTCATCCATTGCAGTATAGGCGATTATGGAAGAACGAGATGACGTTTTCCCGCATCATCAATAGCCCATGCCAAATCCACCCCAAACACTCCACCAAGTGAGCTTGGGGTCAATACTGCGCCTGTCTGTCCAGCAAGTACAATTTGCCCTTCCTTGAGAACAATAACTTCATCGGCTATCTCTATTGCAAATGCGAGATCATGCAGTGCAGCCACCACCACATCTCCCTCAGATGCACATTGGCAAAGGAGTTCTCCCATAATCTGAAGGTGATGTAAATCAAGAGCTGAACTAGGTTCATCAAGTATAAATAACCCACCAGGAGTTCTTTGAGCAAGTGCTCTAGCAAACGCACCACGCTGGCGCATACCAGCACTGGCTGCATGCCAAAGAGAATCGGCTCGATCCAACAATCCTACTTTTGATAATGCGTCATCAACTCGATCATGAGATGGACCAATTGCATATCGGCCAAGTTCAACCACTCTGCGAATTGTAAATGAGCCGGAAACTTCAGAAACTCTTGGGACCCAAGATATTTTTGATGCTCGATCATGTGGACGCATGCGATCAACTCGTACTCCATCGAGTTCAACTTTTCCATAAGTTGGTGTAAGGAGGCCTGTTATTGCCCGTAGTAAAGTTGTCTTCCCCGAAGCATTTGGACCAAGAACTGCAACAATTTTTCCACCATCCACTTGAGCATGAACTGAACGCAACGCAGTTATCTTACTGAATTTAACTCCTAAATCTGATACTTGTAATCTCATACTTTTCCCCTTCCACGAAGTAACAAAACTAGAAAAACCAAACCCCCAAATACGCTCGTAACCACACCAATTGGCAATCTGCCAGAACCGAGATCAACGAGTTGACGAATATCATCAGCACAAACAAGTAGCAGCGCTCCAGTAATTGCCGTAGCAAATGTAAGTACTCGATGAGTACCACTAAGCAAAAGCCTCGCTCCATGTGGAGCAATTAACCCAACAAACGCAATTGGGCCTGCAAGAAGCACACCAATAGCAGCAAGTATGCTTGATGTGATAAACAACTTCCTTCGAATACTTGGTAAGTGCACACCAACACTCGTTGCTTCATCATCTGATAGACATGCGGCATCAAGGGTTGGTCCCCACCAAGCTACCACACCAATACCTATTGCAGTTACCACACCAAGCGCGAGAAGTTTCCACCATGATTCAATTTCAGGAAGGCTACCCATCAGCCAAGTTGTAAATGCCCCACGCAATCCCATAGGGACAGCGTGTTGTAGAATCATGATACCTGCACCGCAAAGAACCGAAACCACAACCCCAACTAGAACCATTGTCATTGGATCAATACCCCCTCGTCTTCTTGAAAGAAGATAAACAAGCGAGAGTGCTACGATTGCTCCAGCGACTGCGCCTATTGATTGCCCTCCGACAAAAGATCCATTGTATGTGTGTTCGATATACATACTTCCCATTACCCCTAACCCTGCTCCACTAGATAACCCAAGAATCCAGGGAGATGCCAGTGGGTTTCTCAAGAGAACCTGTAACCCCATACCAGAGACTCCAAGCCCTGCCCCAACAATGAGTGCGGACACTAATGGAACCAAGTGATAAACAAGATACCGATCTTCTGGAAATGCTAAATACACATTCCCACCGATACCCCTATTCAAATAAATTCTTATCATTGATGCAGCAACAAGAAGAATGCCAAGAAAAATGAGGGTGCAAATAATTCGTAATTTCATATTCCACCAACTACCTTTTGGAATTCCAGGGCAAGGTCATCAACATAACTGGATGGTACAAGAGCGTGTTCATGGACAAATGGTATCACTGAGACACCTAATGAATACAGCCATTTTAAAGAACTATCTGGAATATCACTATCCGAAAGAACTATGATTGTTCCAGGATTAAGTCTACCTATATCTTCTAAGGAAAGTGAAATCCAACCATCTCTTTCTAGAGCGTTGGTAACACCCATCATCTGCAACAAATCATCGACATAAGTGTTCTTTCCAAAAGACAAACCCGCACTGCCTTTTAATCCTTGCGTAACAACCAACACTGATTGTGGAATAGCTTGTTTCTGGGACGGTTGTATTGATAGTTGAAGTCGTTCGCCTCCTAGTAATTCTGTAATATCACTGAACATATTTTGAATATCTGCAATTGTATCGAGTGGCCAAACACACAACACTACATCCATTTTTGCTGAGACATTTACTAAATGATTATCTGCCCCAGCAGCAGTTTTCTGAATAAAAACATGAGTTGGCGATAAACGTAATAAGCGTTCGTAATCGATATTCAGAAGATCACCAACGACTGGAATATCCTGGTTAGCATGAAAACAAAAAGCGCTACGCCCAACTATAAAGTCAGTATACCCTGCATCAATCAATGTGTTCGTTATTCCAGGGCTTAGAGAAACTATACGGAGATCGCCTGTTTGTTGGACTTCCTTATCAGTGTAGTTACTACAGCCACACAATATAAAAACCATTAGTAGGCGTATTACTGAACGCATGTTACGTTGCTGACTTCAATTGTGTTTCAGTCAGTCGCTGATAAACATCGCAAGTTGCAACAAGCTCTTCATGCGTTCCATCACCAACTAATCGACCGTGGTCTAATACAAGAATTCGATCTGCCGTTTTAACTGTAGACATCCGATGGGCAATTACAATGACAGTCTTTCCATCACAATACTTTTTCAGTGTGTCACCAATCAATGCTTCAGATTCCGAATCAACTTGGCTTGTTGCTTCATCAAAAATCAGAATAGACGGGTCTCGCAATAATACTCTAGCAATTGCTAGCCGTTGGCGCTGTCCACCACTAAGAGATGTCCCCTGCTCATACACTACAGCATCATATCCTCCATCAATCTCCTTTATAAAACTATCAGCATGCGCTTGTTTGGCGACTGTTTCTATTTCTTTCCTTGTCGCGTGGGTTCCAAACTGTATATTCGAAGCAATTGAAGCATGAAACAAAACCGTTTCCTGTGTCACAACACCTAATTGGGAGCGTAATGAATGCAAATTCACTTCTTGGATATTTGTTCCATCAATCGTGATTGCGCCTTCTTGCGGTGTTAATAATCGTGGAAGTAACGAAACCAATGTTGTTTTACCAGAGCCATTGGGACCAACAACTGCAACACGTTGCCCGTGTTCAATAGTCGTAGTGAAGTTGGCAATTGCTGGTGTTTCCGAATTATCATATGTATAAGAAACGTTATCAAATACAATTGTATTTGCATGTCTGGTGATATCTCGTTTCAATGCAACTTCTTCAACATCTGTATTAAGCAGAGCTAGAAGTCGGTCAGCTGGAGCTTCCGCAGCTTGAATTTCAGTAACAAGACCAGAAAGAGGACGAAGTGCTCCACCAG
>CAYZEX010000031.1:0-12275 GCA_964477675.1 uncultured Isosphaeraceae bacterium | reverse complement strand
CGTCACTACTGGGGACAGCATTTTTTGGGATAACTTGTACAGAAACAGCAACTTTATCCCTAGAGTCGTGAAAAACTCCCGGTTGAGCAAAGGAGGTTTTACAGGCAAACAGGCAACAGAGGGTCAAAAACAGCGTTTTAGGCGAAATCATAATTATGTATAGTACGGGCAAGTTGCGGTTGGAGTTGCGTTTTAGTTGCAGTGAGAATACTCTGTACCGTTTACCCAGCCATTTGCGTAGATGGCACAGTTTTTTAAGGAGAGTCGCAATGATCCAAAACGGATCTTTACAACTTTTTTCCCGACATGGCCGCTAATCGCAGTCATCCCGTGGCACTGGGCATCGTAGACAAGGGTGTTTCAAACCCTATCGGAGCTCAGTTGTGATGTAAGATTGTTTTACTCTTACATTGCATAGTGCTTTTCTTGCACGACCAATCCATATGTGATTGGGTCACGGGTACGCAATGCGTCCCGTTTTTTATTTGAGTGATCACAACTAAACATATAAACAACTTAACACTAGGCAAGCAACATGAACAAAGAAACATTAGAAATTATCGAAACTATTGCAAAGCAACGAAAGATTGAAAAATCAGTAATCATTACAGATCTTGAACAGGCAATGGTTAGTGCTGCACGGAAGCACTTTAATTCTTTAGACACGGAGGAATTTTCGTGCAATATGGATTTGATGACCGGTGAAATCTGTATTTGGCGACACCTTGATGGCGGGGCAGTAGAAATTCCACTCTCTGAACTTGGCCGAATTCCCGCTCAAACATTTAAACAAGTAATGATTCAGCGTTTTCGTGAAGATGAACGATCTGGTATTTTTGATGAATATATTGACAAGGCTGGCGAGTTAACAACAGGTGTTTGTAGCCGATATGAGGGCGGTTCACTTATTGTCCAACTTGATAAACTGGGTAGAGTTGAGGGGTTTATGCCCCGTTCAGAACAAATTCCTGGGGAACAATTTAGACCAGGAGATCGTGTACGTTGTTTTATTATTGACGTACGCGATACAGGCAACCAAGTAAAAATTGTTTTGTCGCGTAGCCATCCAGATTTCATACGCAGGCTATTTGAGGCAGAAGTTCCAGAAGTACAGGAGCATGTCATAGAGATTCATGCGATGTCAAGAGAGCCCGGGTTTAGAACTAAAATTGCCGTAACCTCAAATGATTCTAAAGTTGATCCAGTCGGTGCATGTGTTGGCGTTCGAGGAAGTCGCATAAGAAATATTGTTGAAGAACTTGGTGGAGAGAAAATCGACATCGTTCGATGGAACGAATCTAGTCAAATACTAATTTCTAATGCATTGAAGCCAGCTGAAGTTGACGAAGTAAGTTTATGTTTTGAACTTGGCCGTGCAACTATTATTGTTCGAGACGACCAACTTTCTCTTGCAATTGGTCGCCGTGGACAGAACGTACGCCTCGCTGCACGGTTGACCGGATGGGACATAGACATTCTTACACCAGAAGAATACCAAAAAGGACTTGAAATACTTTGGGACACCCTCAAACCTATTGAAGGTGTTACCGAGGAAATGCTTGACCGAATGGCTGCAATGGGAATCATAAGCATCTTTGATGTAGAAGAAATTGGAAGAAATGTTTTAGAAGAGGATTTGGAATTTTCAAAACAAGTTTCCGACCGCTGCATTGACCAGTCGATTGTTCGTTCTAAGGAAGTTACCCTTGAACAAGAAGAAGCAAAACGAACAGAAGAACTATTAAGAGCTGAAGAAGAAGCGGCAGCAGCAGCAGTTCTTGATGAACAGATTGATGAAAAAACTGACGCAGTTGCTGCGTCAATCCTTGATTTGCCTGTTGAAGAAGAACCAGCTATTGAAGAAACAGTCGAACGAACAACAGGACCTGTATCAGAAGAAACCAGCGATTAATCGTTTGATTGATTATGGAGATTACACGTGGCTAAAAAAGTAGTGAAAACTAGAGTTCACCATATTGCAAAGAAGATTGGTGTCGGATCAAAAGACATTATCGAAAAATGCACAAGTGAAGGCATTCCCGACATAACAGGGCATATGTCTGCGGTTTCTGCTGGCTTGGAAGCTACAATTGTTGAGTGGTTTAGTGAAGGTGGTGCCACATCATCTGCAGTTGAAACAGCGGAGAAGGTTAATGTCACAAAAGCAAAGGCTAGAGCTAAAAAGAAGACAAAAACTAAGCACGCAAAGAAAACCTCAAAGAAAACATCAAAGAAAACTACAAAGAAAACCACCAATGCTGAACATGGGGCTGGCGAAGGTAAAAAGGATTCAGAACCAATCAACCCTATTGGTCGCAAAATTGATACACCTGCCAAAGCGAAAATGTCAGGTCCCAGAGTTATTCGCATCGAGAATCCAGAGCCAGAACGTAAACCCAGAGAACCTCGCCGACAACCAAATCAATCACCAAGAGGTGGTGGTGGGGTCACTATGCCACAACAACCGCCAATGCCACAGCAAGATTCTGGACGTGGTTCACGGCGAAACAAACGGCGTACAACTCAAACAGGTAGTAAACAGGGTGACCGAGGTTCTAAAAACCCCAACCAAACACAAGATCGCGGAGACAGTAATTGGCGCAAACAAGATTTACTAGAGAGAGAAAATCGCTTACGACGTAGCGGAGGTTTTTTCCGGCAAGCACGCAGGGATAGTCAAAAAAGAACGGATAAACCTGGAGTAAAAGCAAAGACGCTAAAACAAACTGGCGGAAAAGTACAAATTACAGAACCCATTTCAATTAAAGAACTTTCTTCGGTTACAGGTATAAAGGCAAACGAGATTCTGAAAGAATTAGTTCTTGCTGGTGTGATGTCAACGGTGAATGATACTATTAGCACTGAGCATGCAATTGAAATAATGATGGAACGGGGCATCGAACTGGAGGTTGTTGAGGAAAGATCTGTCGAGGATAAAATTGCTGAATCATTCACAAAACGTGATTCTGTTAATGAAAAGCCAAGATTGCCTGTTGTTACTATCCTTGGTCATGTTGACCACGGTAAAACATCCCTGCTCGATAGAATCCGTTCCGCAAATGTTGCAGAGGGCGAGGCAGGTGGTATTACCCAAGCCACTAGCGCGTTTAGAGTCCCAGTCCAAGCAGGTGAGAACGAACGACTGGTAACGTTTATTGATACTCCTGGGCACGAAGCTTTTACAGAAATGCGAGCACGTGGTGCTAAAGTCACAGATATTGTTGTTCTTGTGGTTGCAGCAGACGATGGGGTTATGCCACAAACAATTGAATCTATCAATCACGCAAAAAGTGCTGGAGTTCCGATTGTTGTTGCGTTAAATAAAATTGATAAACAAAACGCAACGGAAGAAAATATCCAAAGAATCCTAGGTCAATTGGCAGAACATGAATTAAATCCTGTGGACTGGGGTGGTTCAACAGAAGTTATCCGAACAAGTGCTATCGAAAATATTGGAATTCAGGATTTATTAGAAATACTTGATTACCAAGCAGAATTACTCGAGTTGAAAGCCGATTTTGGTGGTCCCGCTGAGGGCTCGGTTCTCGAAGCGCATGTTGCTGAGGGTCGGGGACCTGTAGCAAGCATTCTTGTCCAAGAGGGGTGTTTAAAGAAGGGTGACTTCATCGTTGCGGGTAGAGGATACGGTCGCATCCGTGCGCTTGTTAATGAACACGGTGAACAAGTCGATGAAGCGACACCCTCAACCCCACTATCTATTATGGGATTGAGCGAAGTTCCAGATGCTGGGGATAGGTTTTATATTGCGAAATCATTGAAAGAGGCAGAAGCTGCATCCAAAGAGAGAGTTATGCAGGAACGACAATCAGATTTGTCAGTTGAAAAAGTTACGCTTGATAATATTTTTGATCAGATGAAAACTGCTGAGATTAATGAATTACCCGTTATCGTTAAGGGTGATGTACAGGGATCGATTGAGACCCTGCGGAGCTCAGTAGGGAAAATTGGTAACGACGAGACCGCGATTGCTATTAAACACAGCGCAGTTGGGGGAGTAAATGAATCCGATGTCAATTTAGCAGAGGCGTGCGGGGGAATTATTGTAGGGTTCAACGTAACCAGTTCTACTAAAGCAAGACGGCTTGCAGAGCAAAAAGGTGTTGAGATTAGATATTACGATGTGATTTATGATCTTATTGACGACCTTACCAGAGCGCTTGAAGGTTTACTAGAACCAGAAATTAAACTTGAAGTTCTTGGACACGCAGAAGTAAGGGATGTTTTCAAGATTACAAAAATAGGCATGATTGCAGGTTGTTACGTTACTGATGGAGCAATTGAACGACACCAGCAAATTCGTGTTACGCGTGATGGCATTGTTATTGAGTCAGATCGACGGCTTAACCAACTTAAGCGATTTAAAGATGATGTCAAAGAGGTGAAATCTGGTCATGAATGCGGCATGAATATTGAAGGATATAACGACATCAAAGTTGGTGATGTGATTGAGTGTTATAAATCATTAGAGGTGAAGCGAACGCTTTAAGTATCTATGACGCAGCGAACAGACCAAGTTGCATCAACGCTAAAAAGGGCAACCCAAGAGGTACTGACTCGTGGTCTTGCAGATCCCCGTGTTCAAGGTCTCATTACGGTTACCCGTGTTGAAGTAAGTGCGGATTTGGGGAACGCTACTATTTTTTGCACGGTCACACCACACCTACATGAGGATTTGTCAATGCATGGTCTTAAATCTGCATCAAGATGGGTGCGAAGGAAGGTTTCTGACAAAGTTAGGTTTAGAAGAATGCCACAGTTCACATTTAAGTTAGACGAACAATTAATTCGCCAACAAGAAGTTCTTGCAAGTATTGCCGAGGCGAGGCAAGAAGATGAGAGAAGAGACATGAACAAGAAGAAGGAAAATTGAGTGAAAAACGCAACAGAATTTGCTAAGAAATTCAAAAAGTTTCAAAAAACCCTGCCATCGGTAGATATTGTGCAAAGTAAGCACGAAGTAATTGGTGAGATAATCTATGCACATCTTCTTTGGAACGCCACAGTAAAACAGGCAAACGCCGCTTACAAGAAGATGATTGATGCGGCGGTCGATCTAAACGATTTGCGCATGAACCATATTTACGAGACTGTTGATTTGATAGGATCGAACTATCCCTTAGCGGAGGAACGGGCAAAGCGATTAAAGAACGTGTTAAACGCCATTTACAACCGTGAGCATGGCATGCATGTACACAGTTTAGAGGGTGCTGGCAAGCGAGATGTAAGGGAGTATTTTCAGACACTAAATGGAATTACGCCATTTGTATGCAATCGTGTAATCTCTATTGCTTATGATGTTTCTGCAGTTCCAGTAGATGATAAAACTCTTTTATTGTTGAAGGCAAATGATTTGGTACACGAAACATCTGATATAGTTGATACCTCATCATGGCTAAGTCGGCAAGTTAAGGCGGGTCACGCATGTACTGTTCATGCAAGTCTTCACGCTTGGGTAGAAAAACAACCATCGCCTAAACCCGCTAAGACCGCAACACGTAAAACAACAAAAAAGAAGGTTACTAAAAAGGCAACCAAAAAGAAGGTTACTAAAAAGGCAACCAAAAAGAAGGTTACCAAAAAAGCAACAAAAAAGAAGGTTACCAAAAAAGCAACAAAAAAGAAGGTTACTAAAAAATCAACCAAAAAAACAGCAGCAACTAAGAACGTAGCAAAGAAAACCACTAAGAAGAAGTCGGTAAAAAAGAAGACTGTTAAAAAAGTAGCCAAGAGTAGGGCTTCAAAGAAAAAATGACACGGTTCTTGGCAACCGCATCAATGCTTTTATTCGTTTCTTGTTTGGCACATGCCGACAAGGAGTGCCTTCAAGACCAATTTGGTGTGATTGTTGGCGAAATACCTGACACCCCACCTATTCCTACGGTTCGAGAAGCCGCAAGAGAGTACATTGTTGGCAGGCACTTTGCTGTTCAAGACCAACATCAAAAAGCAATAGCACATTTTCGTCTAGCAATCGACTTAGACCCCCATTCTCCTGCTCCTTGGGTTGGATTGGCGATTTCTTTGAGTGCTGTTGGGCGGAACAACTCAGCAATAACCGCTTGGAAAGAAGTTCTGTTAAGAGATGGAACAAACGAAGATGCCCTCCTTATTGTCGGGCTTGATGCAGCAAAAAGGGGAAATAACGAGAAAGGTAAGAGGGCCCTCTCTCAACATTGGTTAGTAGCCGAAGTGTTGCCTGTTGAAGAACTATTGAGATTGGCTGCATTATTGGCTGTATATAAAGAAGACCAACATATAACTAAACTGTTAAACGAGACCGTTGATTCTATTGTAGATAATGCAATACACGAACTGAATAAAGGTGGTTCTCAAGCGGTTTGGTTAGGAATAGTTCAACAGTTGATTGACTTGCATTCTCCAGCCATTGCTGTTCAATTATCAGAGAAAGCGTCATCCACTGTGGCGGACAAGGAATTGGGTAGTATCTTGACGATATTGCCTGTGTTGGAGGCAGCTGCAGGAGGTGATGGCTCGGTTACTCTAAGAGTTTACGAACGGATAGCACAACGTCATTTAATTCCTCTTGCGCCAAGGTGGTTTGAACCAGTACCTTTATCTGAGGCGTTGTCGATAGCGGCTCAATCAATGTCCATTATTACAAATGATGTTCAAGGTCCAATATTGCTTTACAAAGCCTCTCTCAAAATGAACAGTATGGATTCCTTGACCATCAATAATTTGGCATGGGTACTGTTGCAGCAATTTGGACCAACACCGGAAGTTCAACAATTGTCTTCAAAAGCACTGGAGTTGGAACCTCATGCTTCACACGTATTGGATACCGTTGGGTGGGTGTATGTGCAGATGGGAGAACCAGAACGTGCCATCCCTCTTTTAACTGAGGCGATTCAAACATTACAAGAACCAAGCGCAGAAATCTACGACCATTTGGGTGATGCGTATTGGTTGGCCGGGCAGAAGGAAAATGCAATTCGAGCATGGAGAACAGCCTCTATTATTTTACATTCCGTGGAATATAGGCAGAGGATGCTTGAGGGATTTGCAAATATGATCCGCTCTGTTTGGGGAATTGTTGTTGCAACACCAGAAGCGTTGTATGATTTTGAGTTAGGTGATATAACTCGACGATTAGAACAAAAACTTTCTGCAATTAAGCAGGGCAGTGAATTCCCTCTTGAATTGTTGATACCTAAGGACGGAGTAAAATAAATGGCTGGTCATAGTAAATGGGCAAACATAAAACACCGAAAAGCGAGACAAGATGCAGTAAAAGGCAAAGCATGGTCTAAATGTAGCCGGGCTATCATGGTAGCAGTAAAAAATGGTGGTTCTGATCCAGAAACTAACTTGACTCTTCGATATGCAATTGAAGATGCCAAGGCAGTTAACATGGCAAAAGATACAATTGAAAAAGCAATCAAAAAAGCTAGCGGTGAAGGCGATGACGGTGTTTCCTACGAAGAGGTTCGATATGAGGGTTATGGCCCTGGTGGAGTTGCGATAATAATTGATGTACTTACTGACAACGTTAATCGAACGGCCCCTGAAATGCGAAAACTTTTTGAAAAAGGAAACGGCAATCTTGCAAAACCAGGGTCGGTTGCTTTCGGTTTTTCAAGTATGGGTGTGATTTTAATAGAAGAAGCAAACACAACTGAAGAACAAATAATGGAGGTTGCTCTTGAATCAGGCGCAAATGATATTGTTCAAAGTGAAGGTGTCTGGGAGTTAACGTGTGAGCCAGCAGATTATTTAGAATTACGAGGAGCAATTGAATCTGCTGATATACCTATGGCATCTTCTGAAGTTACGATGGTTCCTTCAACACAAGTTGTGTGTGATGTAGTTTTAGGGGTAAAAATGCTACGATTAATTGAGTCTTTTGAAGATCATGATGACGTTCAAAATGTGTATTCGAACGCTGATATCCCTGAAGAGGCAATGGAAGCGTGATACGACCTGCATGTGTTGTAATCTTATTCTCGGTGGTAATTGGATGTTCTGTTCCGACAAAAAGTTGGCCAAACGAGAGCAAAGACCTTGTTTGGACGGCAATGATTGCGGCAGCAAAAACTCCAGATTATTCATCTAGCGACCCGCGTAAGCGGTGGGTAATTGTTAATAATGATGTTGTTATCAACGAACAACTGGGTCGAATTCTTGTACATAGAAAACTTACTCGTTCACTACAACTACCTAGGCAGAAAGAACAAACGGATAATAGAGAATGGTATTTCGTAATCCAACTTATCCCAGAGGGCGAACCCACGGTTACATTCGATGCGCAGGGTATCCAACTTGTTCCCGCAAGAATTGTCGATGAAGCCAATCGTTATTTTTTATTAATTGATGAAGTCCTTCATCCAATCCAATAGTTTCTGCGATACTGTATGCCGTGAGACTACGGTCGAAAATATTAATCCTGTTGTTAGCTGTTGCTGGTATACCTACGTTAATATCGGGCATCATTGGGTACCTATCTCTTGAAGAATTAGGTGACAGTCTTGCTTCAGAAACAAGCGAGTTATTACTTCAAGATGCGGAACTACGCCTTAAGGAGCTTGCAGTCGAATATGGACAACTCATTGGGTTAGCAACGTCTCAATTAGACATGGCGGTTCGCATTCAGCAGCTTGCTGCTAAAGAAGCATTAACCTCATCACCGACCACCACAAATAAAATTGTTTCAGCAGAAGATTTTGATAATTCTCTTGAGACTATTCCTAACCCAGTATCGTTGCCAATGTTTGAATGTCTGCTTATCGATGGTTCGGTGAAGCCATGCCCCGTTTCATACCAGACCCAAGCCATTATTCGCCCAGAAGGAATTTCTACAGAAATTGCGAATAAACAGTCCCGACAATTACAATCGATGGACTCTGTATACAAGGCAATCTCAATTAAACCGGGTGATCCTGCGATGCGATATTTTACGGCGACGGTTGAAGGAATGGGCGGAACGTTTCCCGGTCACGGTGGTTTGCCTTCCGGATATAATCCGGCACTCCGAGAGTGGTTCGCATTGGCAAAACAATCTAGTGGCCAGATTATGCATACCCCTCCTGCTATTGATGCGAGTACTGGAAAAGTAGTTGTCGCTTCAGTTGCACCAATCTTTGATGATTATGGCAAATTCATAGGAGCGACTGGAGCTGAGCGGTCAGTCATAGATGTGTTGCGCGCTATACATATTCCAATAGAGTGGAGAGACGGTGCAACAATGCAGGTTGTTGTGGATCAAGGAAATAATCTGAAAGTTATTGCTTCTCAAGAGATGACAGATGGCATCGTTGCATGGAACGAGTCAATTGAAACCAAAACATTGTCTGGTGATAGCAAACAGTTTTCTTTGCTTGTCTCAGAGATAGCATCCATGAATTATGGCGTCATTGATATAGATAATAACGGAGATACTGTTATTGCTGCTTATGCTCCTATTGGAGGGTTAAATGCTTCTCTTTTGATATGGGTTCCACATAACGTTATTGCTGCTGATGCAATTGCAAAAGAAAACTTGGTTCGTAATGAAACTCAAAACCATGCAATTGCTGTTTCGTTAGTTGCAACTTTTATTTTAATCGTGATTATTCTTCTCGCCCTGTTCTTATCGAAGTTTGTAAGCAAGCCAATAGTTGAGTTAACGAATGCAACAGAGTTGGTTGCAAAAGGGAATTTCGATGTTTCAGTAGAGAATTGTGGATCAGATGAGATTGGCGAATTAACCCGACATTTTAATGAGATGGTTCCTCATCTCAAAGAACGGCTTGCATTGCAAGAATCTCTTGAGGTTGCCAAACATATTCAACAATGTTTGTTACCAAGCAAAAACCCAGTTTTCAGCGGGTGGGAGATTACAGGGAAAAGTATGTATTGTGATGCAACCGGGGGTGACTATTACGATTTTATTTCACCTCACGATGACGATTCTCACCTTCGATTAGTCCTTGGAGACGTAACGGGGCACGGAATCGCATCTGCTCTAATGATGGCTACGGCAAGATCGCTTCTACGGGGCGGGGTGCAGTGTGGAGATGATCCAGTTCAACGATTGTGTGACGTTAATAACGCTTTAGTACATGACACCCCGCTTGGTTGGTTTATGACATTTTTCTGCTTAGAGCTTAAGTCAGATTCCTCGGAGGTGTTTTGGATTTCCGCGGGTCACGATCCCGCAATAGTTGTAAGTGAACAGGGGGAAGTTAGTGAATTAAAGGGTGATGATATTCCACTTGGGGTGACTGCTGATTGGTCATTCACAGGAAAAGGACCGACCTCAATTCCTTCTGGTTCGGTAGTGGTTCTTGGCACAGACGGTATTTGGGAAGCACGTAATGTGGCTGGGGATATGTATGGTAAGGAACGTTTGGTTGAGGTGATTGTGCAAAACCGCACAAAATCAGTTGTTAATATTTGTGAAACTATCAGTGCATCTGTACTAGCATTTTGTGACAACGCTCCCCGTACCGATGATATCACGATGGTGGTGGCGAGAAGAATATAAAAAAGGGACACTCAATCGAGTGTCCCTTTTAACAGTGTAAAGTTTTGTTAACCAGCTTCAGCACGAGGGTGTGACTGGTCATAGGATTTACGCATCCTTTTCGTTGTAAGGTGCGTGTAGACTTGTGTTGTCGATAAACTTTGATGCCCAAGTAATTCTTGAACACTCCGTAAGTCTGCGCCGTTGTCAAGTAAGTGTGTAGCGAAACTGTGACGCAACGTGTGTGGGCTGATTGATGGGTCAAGACCAACTTGATCTAAGTATTTTGATACCTTTCGTCTAACTGAACGCGTGGAGAGCCGTGTGCTATGTTTGTTAATAAACAGCGGGTCCACAGATTCATTTGAGATATGGTTTGTGTGTAATATTCCGATGTAATGTGAGATAGCGGCCATGGCGTGGGTACCTAGCGGAACAATTCTCTCTTTTCGTCCCTTTCCACGGATTATGATTGCTTGGCCAGTCTCATCAATATCCCCAAAATTAATTCCAACAAGTTCACTGACACGAATTCCCGTTGAGTACAGCGTTTCCATAATTGCTCTGTCACGTGCACCAAGAAGTGTTTTATCGTTTGGAGCAGATAACAATTGTTCTACTTGTTCAACATCAATTGCCTTTGGAAGCTGCTTCTTTTGCCGTGGTGTACGAATTAACGTCATTGGATTTGTTTCAATGCAACCATTTCTTTCGAGCCACCGGTAGAAACTGCGAAGCGTCGCAATTTTTCGAGCCATTGTTGCAGGGGAGTAGTTTGATTCAGCTAAATATGCCAAGAAACTTCGAAGGTATTCTGTATCGGCGCTGACTATATGTTCGCTGATGGTTTCTGGTCCAACATGACCAGCAATTTCTTTTTCCCCACTTGAGTATCGTTGCCAAGCAGAAGTTTCAGCAGGAATGTCTAGCGTAAGATTTTGTTCTTCAGTTATCCAATCCAAATATTGTCTGAGGTCGACGCCATAGCACCTTCCGGTATATTCACTGAATGCTCGTTCTTCAAGAAGATAGGCGAGGAAGGAAGTGACTACAGGTACGTTTTGTTCAATATTTTTATTCATCGGGGTTCCAATTCTTGGCTAAGCTGCCTTGTTAGTTATTTTTGACATTTCGTGGCAGACCATTGCTGCATCAAACCAATCAAAATCAGTATCTTGGGCTTTGGCAATCTGGGTAATTGCTTCAACTGCCTGTAATTCCTGTCCCGTTTCCCACTCAAATCTCCATTGATCATCCCCCTTAACGAGTACAACTCGGTGTGATTTTTTATTTGTGTTACTTGGCATTTTTTGGTACTCGGTCATTGGTTCAGATATGTTGAGTGATTTTGTTCTTTTTCAGCTTAATATCGGTCTTTGGTCTAGCACGGGCTTTTCAATCCGCAATTACATCGTTGTGGCACATCGCCACATCCACACTGTTCGCTCAACTCTTCGTCCAACAAGTTGACCGTCATAGGTTGTTCTTGAGTGCTTCGGGTTCCACCAGAAGCGTTATTAGGTTCTCCCGATTGAACTCTTATCGGACGAGTTTGTTCTAAGTCTTGAGTCTTCAACCTTGTATTCTAATAATGGCTCCCAGCATAGATTCCTTTCACTTTTTGCACCCGATAACTAATAAATAACTAATTTACGTCCACCACCATTTGTCAAGTTACATGTAAAATGCTCGATTCTCGATCGCGTAGCTCAGCTGGTAGAGCACCTGACTTTTAATCAGGCGGTCTTGGGTTCGAATCCCAACGCGATCATTCATGCACGGAGGATCGATG